>JAFGPF010000064.1 GCA_016926115.1 Dehalococcoidales bacterium
ACGGTCAGTGACGGCAACAGCGGCAACAACTACAGCGTGACCTATACACCGGTCAGCACGGGCGCCATTACCTCCAAAGGATTAACGGTTAGTGGTGTCACCGCCGATAACAAGGTCTACGACGGCAATACCACCGCCACGCTGAATACGGGCAGCGCCGCCTTGGTGGGAGTAGTCGGGAGCGATAATGTAACTCTAGAGACAGGCTCGGCGGCAGGCGTTTTTGCCGATAAAAATATTGGCACGGACAAGGCGGTAACCGTCTCAGGATTGAGCATAGGCGGTGATGACGCAAGCAATTATTCACTAACACAGCCCACCACCAACGCCAATATAACGGCTAAAACGCTGACGGTCAGCGGCGTCACCACATCCAGTAAAGTCTACGACGGTAGTGCCAACGCCACGTTGAATACAGACAGCGCCGCATTGGTGGGAGTGGTCGAGGGAGACTCGTTGATATTAAACAAAGGCTCGGCGGCAGGCGCTTTTGACAATAAGAATGTGGGCACGGGCAAGACAGTGACTGTTTCTGGATTAACCATCTCCGGAGATGGCGCCAGTAACTATTCACTAACCCAACCCACCACCACGGCCAGTATTACTGCCAGGACATTGACCGTCAGCGCCACCGGCGTCAACAGGGTATACGACGGGACTACCTCGGCCAATGTAACCCTATCGGATAACAGGGTTGAAGATGATACCCTTACCGCCAGTTACACCAGTGCTACCTTCGCAGACAAACACGGGGGCACTGGAAAGACGGTAAACGTCAGCGGTATCTCCATCAGCGGCGACGACGCTTCTAACTATTCGCTCGCCAGCACTACAGCTGCGACGACAGCCGATGTTTCCGCAAAGTTTATCACGGTTACAGCGGCAGCGGACAGCAAGACCTATGACGGCGATAATACTTCATCCGGCACCCCGACAATTACCTCGGGCTCGCTGGCCTCGGGCGATAACGTCACCTGGACACAGACCTTTGACAACAAAAATGTGGGTACCAATAAGACACTGACACCGGCAGGCACAGTAAACGATGGGAATAGCGGTAATAATTACAGCGTGACATTAACTCCTGTGAGTACCGGCGCCATTACGTCTAAGGCGCTGACAGTAGGCGGCGTCACAGCCGATAACAAAGTATACAGCGGCAATACTACGGCTACGCTGAATACGGATAACGCTACCTTGGTGGGAATTGTCGGGAGCGAAAATGTAACTCTGGAGACAGGCTCGGCGGCAGGTGCCTTTGCCGATAAGCAAGTGGCTACGGCTAAGGTAGTCACTGTTTCAGGGCTGACCATAGGCGGAGATGATGTTGCCTATTATTCGCTGACACAGCCGACTACTACCGCTAATATCACACAAAAGGAGTTGACGGTAACCGGCATTACAGCTTCTGATAAAGTATATGATGGCAATACGACAGCTACAATCAATACAGATAACGCTACCCTGGTGGGAGCGGTAACCGGAGATAATGTTACCCTGGAAGTATCTTCTGCGGTTGGGATTTACGCAGACGCTAATGTGGGTACGTGCAAAACGGTCACTATCTCCAGCCTGACCCTCAGCGGCGATGACGCTGGCAATTACTCGCTCACCCAGCCCACAACTACAGCCAACATCATAGCCAGTGCTGGTGGCGGAGGTGGTGGGGCTGAAACAGAGTCGACGAATGATACGCAACAGGGAGATATACTTGCTACGTCCCCCGACGCAACGAGTACCGATACTGATGGTAACGAGTTGAATGTCACAGGCGGAGACATAACCGTTACTACTAATGAAGAGACTTTAACTGTAAATATCCCGGTAGCACTTGGTGAAGGGGCAACACTGGATTCTTTCACTGACCCGAACGGAGTTACATTCGAAGATAATACACTCGTAATTACGAGTCAATCTGCAGAAAACGGGAGTCACAGGTTTCAAATAGTAGATGAGGATACGGCTCTCCAATCGACCCTGACAATTAAGACAGGAGAGGCTACCGGCACCGGCACCAGTGCTGTGGCTGAAGTATTATCAATCAGCGCTGATGCAGAGTTCACAACCAGAGACTTTACATCAGTAGATTCCTTACTGGGCGAAGTAGCAAGCACAGTAGCCCTAGACCTCAATACTCTACCCGTAGATGCTGAAGTGAAGATAACTACCTCTCTGGAGCCGGATACGGAAGCCCAGAGTGCGTTCCAGTTGGCCGCGGCTAATGCTGGCATGGAAAGCATTGATATTGCCTATGTGATAAACATTGCTAAAACGAATCTTGAAAACGGTACCGATATCAAGAGCGCCAGCATTATCATGAAGGCCGGTGCTGAATGGGTCGAAGCACACGGCGGCCAGGATGCGATTAGTATATTCCGCCACGACGCGGAGACAGGCACGACGCAGAGGTTGGAAACCATGTTCCTCGGGTACGATGAGCAGGGAAGAGCCGTGTTTAAGGGTGTTTCGCCTGATGGACTCTCGGTATTCGGGCTGGTTGGAAGAATTGTCCAGAGTGGAAAAGCCGTGGTAAGCACACCTACAGCAACTCCGGAGCAGGTTGAGGAAGTTGCCGGTCTGACGACATTCACCGTAAGCAATCTAAGAGTTACCCCGAGTCAGGTTATGAACGGAGAAGTAGTAACTATTACTGCTGACGTGGTCAACACCGGTGATGTAGAGGGAAGCTACACGGTAGTCTTAAAGATAAACGGTATAGTAGAGACAGACAGCGAGGTTACGCTGAACTCTGGTGCCAGACAACAAGTATCTTCTAGTATAAGCAGAAATATTGCCGGTACCTATAACGTAGATGTTAATGGACTTACGGATTCATTTACAGTCAGGGTAGAGGAGGCCCCAGCAACCTCTCCACCGGCTATATCAGTATCTTCTCCACCAACTGCACCTTTCAATTGGCGTCTGATTGTTGGCATTATTGCCGGGGTAATAATAGTAGCAGGGCTAGTTGTCTTCCTTTCAACAAGACGGGAAACATGGAGAGAAGGGTTGGGGAGGAAGATAAACCTTATTTGGGTAACATTAGGCAAAATACTTCCTGGGGTGATGATTCTCTCTCTTTTCTTGTCAAGAAGAGGGAGTAAATTGACAGGACTATTGGATAGGAAAGTAAAACTTATATGGTCACAATTATCTGGAATCATATCCAGATAGTCAAAAAATTGGTGATCTCCTCATTAAGGTGAGATGGATAGTAAGGGGAAAGCATATACTACAGCGAAGCAGGTAATGATTTAGTGCCACAATAATGACAGCCGGCATCACGGAGGTTAGATTATGCGTAAAATTACGAAACTTCGAATAATTTCAACGGTATTACTGTTAACTCTTGTTTTCGTTATCTTTCCGGGAGCAGGTTGTAATAAGGAAGCTCTGCCGGATACTTCAATCCAAACACCCACCAGAAGTGAAGCCTCAGAGCAATACAAGTGGGATTTATCGTCTTTCTACGAAAGCAGGGATGCCTTTGACAGTGATGTAGCATTGCTTAAGGAAAAGTACATACCTGAATTGGCAGCGTACAAGGGTAAATTGAATAATGCTGATAATCTCCTTTCTTACTTCCAGCTGAATGCGGAAGCATCTATCATTCTTGAGAACATTCACGTCTATCCAAACCTTTTGGCAGACCTGGACCAAACAAATGCAGAGGCGACAGAAATGGTAGAAATTGCTTCCAGCATTCTAGGGGAGTGTGTTAGTGCGGTTTCATTTTCCGAACCGGAAATTCTTGCCTTAGATAATGCCACGATACGGTCTTTTATGGACGATCCCAGGATGACTACATATCGGTACTACCTGCAGACTTTGTTGGACCAGAAGGAACACGTTTTATCCGATGGAGAAGAGCAAATTCTTGCTTATGCGTCAGAAATATCAGGTTCTCCAGAAAATATCTTTGATAAAGCCATGTTCGCCGACATGGAAAACCCCGCCATTTTGGATGAGGATGGCAAGCAAGTTGGATTAACGCCGATAGTTTATGCTGATATTATGAAAGGCTCCGATAGGGAATATAGAAGAGTGGCCTATGAGGCCAAATGTGAGGCTCTCAGAGATATAAATTACACACTTGCGGCTACATATATTGCCGAGGTGAAGTTGAACATCTTCTTTGCCAAAGCCAGAAAATATGATTCGGCTCTGGAAGCAACTCTGGCTTCAGACCATATTCCGAGGAGTATTTATGATAACCTGGTGGCATCCGTGAATGCTAATCTTGATTACCTCCATAAATATTTCTCTCTCCAGAGAAGGGTTTGGGACCTTGATGAGCTTCATGGTTATGATACTGGCTTGCCTCTGGTGGCAGACTACGATTTTCAGTTGTCATATGACGAAGCCGCCGAACTGATCGCCGCCGCGCTCAAGCCACTAGGGGGTGACTACGTGGCCGATTTCAATCATGGTATCCGGAGCCAATGGGTAGACGTCTATCCGGATGAGCACAAGTATACTGGTGGATATCAATGGGGAACCTATACTTCGCACCCGTACATTCTGATGAATTATGACAATTCTCTGCGTTCAGTATTGACCCTGGCACATGAAATGGGGCATGCCCTTAACACGGCATATTCCAACAGGGCGCAGGACTACTGGAATGCCGATTATACCATCTTTACGGCTGAAGTTGCCTCAACAGCCAATGAGTTTCTTGTTATGGACTACCTGATAAAGAATGCCAGAACGGAAGATGAACGGTTGTACCTATTGTTGAAACAAATTGATAATATCAGGGGAACCGTTTATCTCCAGGTTATGTTTAGCGAATTTGAACAGACAGTGCATGAAAAAGCGGAGGCTGGTGAGCCACTTTCGGCAGAAGTGCTGAATGACCTGTACCTGGAGCTAATACAGAAATATTACGGGGCAGATTACACGGTTGATGAAATGAACGGGGTTAGCTGGAGCCGGATTCCTCATTTCTACAGCGCTTTCTACGTTTACCAATATGCAACTTCAATGGCAGCATCTTACCAACTGGTGAATAACATCATCGAAGGCAAAGAGGGCGCCATAGATAATTACCTTACTTTTCTCTCAGCCGGTGGGTCGGACTATCCTGTCGAACTTTTGAGGAATGCCGGTGTGGATATGAATTCATCTTCTCCGGTAGACAATCTGCTTGCTTACTTCGGTGAACTGGTAGATGAGGCAGAAGGACTGCTCTTTGAGGAATACACTGGAGATTCTGATTGACCAGGGCGTTGTTGAGATATAACCGCGAGAAGCAGGGCTGAACGTGCCGAAATTCTGTTTTCTATGAACGTTGCTATATTACAGGGAGAAAAACCCGAAAATTACCGCGGCAATTACGATGCCCATAAGTCCGACCATGAACCCGCTACTGACTAAATTCCGTGCCTTCTGGTTATTCTGGTAAAGCCTGACCAAGCCACGTCCGAAAAGAGCAGCTGCAATCAGGAAAAAAACGAAAGCAACGATAAATGTTACAAAGTGCATGAATTTACACTCCTTTCAAGTCCGGCAAAATTTTCGCGGCAGAGTTCGCATAGTAAATCGAATGCTTTATCGGCGGCTTCCCGGACAGACGGGGTAAATTGCGTACCCCAATCCAGCTTTTCCGGCCGGGTAACCAGGAAGAATGTCTCCGGTTTGTAACCGAGCAGGCCCCACATCTGTACCAGTTCGATGACGCCAACCTGGTGGAAGGAAATTATCCTCTTCCCGGGTTCGTTGAAATCAGGCCCGGGTTTAAAAAGGCATATCTCCCCGCTCGGCATATCGAGCATCATAACGTCGACAGCAATCAGGCGCGTGATTCCTTCCAGTGAACCGAGCAGGTTGAAGCCGCCGACACCACCTTCTTCAACTCTCACATTCGCCGGCAACTCAGTTTCCATAAGTCTCCGGGCGACACTGACACCGAAACCTTCATCACACATGACGATATTGCCAACACCCAGTATTAAAGTGGTCTCCGGAGAAATTTGATTTTTCAATGTGCTATTCCTTGGTCTCTTCGGCACCGGTAAGCAGGTGCATTTCTTTAATTTCAGAGAATTTTTCACGGATGGTCAGGTAGACATGAATCATCATAAATATGACGAACAACCAGGTAACGACGAAGTGGGCGATTCTTACTTCTATCTCATTGTTAAACCATCCGTAGTTGAACCAGCTGAAGGCACCGTCGGGGTATTTCAAAGCCAGCCCGGAAATTATCTGGAAGATAATCAGGATGAAAGCAAAGCAATAGGAAATCATCTGGAGAGGGTTGTATTTGTTCTTTAGTTCCGGCTCTTTACCCATATAGGCATAGTAATTGAGTACCCGGGGGAGCAGCTTGAGGTCGGACCATGCGGGGATAAAGGAACGCCAGTCCCGGTCCCGGCCGACGAACATGGCGATAATGCGCGCCACGGCGGCAATTACGAGGACGGCGGCAAAAAAGAAGTGTACACCCCTCGTCAGCGACATCAGGAACCCGGCGCCGCCTACGAAGGGGTTGTGGATATAAAAGCCGGTGATAATTAACAGGATAATCGAGACAATAATTACTTCATGAAGGATACGGAAAGACAGCGGGTGTCTCAGCGTACTGCTTTTTGTGTTTGTCATTCTTTACCCCCTATACCACCTTATATATTTTAATATCGTTCGTTTTGGGGTCGATTAGATGTACGGCACAGGCCAGGCACGGGTCGAAGGAGCGTATGATGCGTACCACGTTAATGGGATTATCAACATCGGGCACCGGAGCGCCGATAAGCGATTGTTCATACGGGCCGCGGACTCCTTGCTCATCTCTGGGCGAGGCGTTCCAGGTGCTGGGGACCACCAGCTGGTAATTCTTGATGCGGTGGTCCTGTACGTCTATCCAGTGCGCCAGCGCGCCGCGCGGCGCGTCCCAGGCCCCCATACCGCGTGCCCTGGCAGGTACCGGCTTGTCCTTCATACCTATGATTGGCCCGGCCGTAGCCAGTTCGATAAGGCGGTCGACCCAGGCCAGTCCGGCTTCGCCGACGAGTTTCGACTCCACGGCGCGGCAGAAGTGACGGGCGACCGCTCCGGGCTTGGCACCGGCATCGACGAGAGACATCAATTCCGGATAGCGGTTGACCAGCCCCCGGGCGAGTGGCCCCACCTCCATTGCTTCGCCTCCGTACCGTGGTGATTTGAGGAAGGAGTAGGCACCTTCCTTGTGGACATTGAACTCGGTCATTCCCTCGCTGGGATGTAAGGTTTTGACACCTGCGGGGTAATCGTACCAGGAGTGCTCGACGGCTTCGGTTACCTGGCCGAAATCCACCGGTTGGGCCGGATTCAAAGCCCCGCCGGTAATAGCACCGCCGCCGACAAGAGGGTTGCTGCCGCCGAGGGCATAATCGGCCGGACCGGCGGCATCACTTTGCGGGAACATGGGATAGCAGAGATAGTTACCGCCCGTGTTACCCAGTCCCATTGTAGCCAGGGGAAGCAGTGGACCGGTACCGACGGCTACCACATCGGGAAGGTAGATTTCATTGACGAATTTTACCTGTTCTTCCCACAGGGCACGGAACTCCAGAAGCTCTTCCCGCGAGGGCGTGGCCGTGCAGCCGCCGCTGATGATGGCGTTGGGGTGAGGCTGTATGCCGCAGATATAGTTAAGCATCTTCTGCGACTTGGCTTTCATTTCTATAGACTTGATATAGTGAGAAACCAGCGTGGTGACCGTCTCCGGGTCGTTCACGGAAAATTCGTCCGGTTCGTAGCGCGGCGTGAAAGGTGAGGTATCGCCTTTTTTTACGAGGGCTACTATTTTATCCTTCAGCGCCAGCAGATCCGGGTCACTGCCTTGATAACCGGCTACCGCCATGATGTCCAGGTAGTCCAGCGCCGAGAGTACGTAGAAATGGATGAAGTGGTCGTGCATATAGAGGCCGGCGCAGAAGAGGTTGCGCATCAATCTGCCGGCTTCCGGAATATCGATATCGAAAGCGTGGTCGAGAGCTTGAGCCGAAGCTATGGCGTGTACGCCTTCGCAAACACCGCAGACCCGGCTGGTTATGTACGGAGCATCCCGCGGGTCGCGGTCTTTTAAAAGTACTTCCCAGCCCCTCGCCATGGTACCGGCTGACCAGGCGTCCTTGACAGCCCCGTTTTCCACTTCAACCTCAATTTTGAGGTGTCCTTCGATACGGGTCATGGGGTCGATAACAATACGTGCCATATTCTAACTCTCCTTCCCTGCCTCTTTGTCGTCATTCTCACCGTTGCTCTTCCAGCGTCCCGTAGCCCGGCTTACCAGCATATCCAGTCCGACACCTGCGGCCACGGCACCACCGATGGTTGCCATTAGTTTATCGATTTCAACGCGCCCGATTCCCGGAAGCTCGACATCGAACTGGCGTTCATACATCGGATTGACCGACTCGTAAAATTCAGGTTCGGAGCAGGCAACACAGGGATGGTTCGCCTTGATGCAGTAGTTGGTGCGGTTGTTCCAGAGACGTTTCCAGCAGTCCTGGTTTGCCCAGGGGCCCTTGCAGCCCTTGAGATACAGACACCAGCCCTGCTGTTTCGGGTCTCCCCAATCGGTCAGGAAACGGCCGGCTTCGAAATGGCCGCGCCGTTCGCAGTTCTCGTGCTGGTTTTGGCCGTAGAAAGCCACCGGGCGGTAAAATTCATCTAGTTCCGGTACAGTGCCGAAGGTGAGGTAGTGAATGATGACGGCTACGAGGCGTTCGGGGTGCAGGGGACAGGTGGGGAGGTTGATAACCGGCTTTTCTCCGACGTCATCGTAATAGTGGTGTTTCTGCGTGCCGCGGAAGAGGTAGCCGACGGCATCGGTAGGGCCGGAGCGCGGGATACCGCCGTAGGTGGCGCAGGAGCCCACGCAAACGATTGCCGCAGCTTTCCGGGCTGCTTCTCTGACGATGTCCTTAAAGGGCTTGCCGCCGATGGTACAGAACAGACCTTCTTCGGCCAGTGGAATGGCGCCTTCGATGACGAGGATATAACCGCCCTCTCCGATAGTATTCGCCAGGGCTTCTTCCGCCTGGTGTCCGGAGGCAGCCATGGCCGTCTCGTTATATCGCAGTGAGATAGTGTCGAGGAGTATGGATACGGCGGGCGGTTCCATGCTATTCAGGAATGACTCCACGCAACCGGCGCAGTCCTGACCCTCCAGCCAGACGACCGCCGGTTTGCCCAGGGACTCTTCCAGGGCTTTGACGGCTTTCGGGGTCAGTGCTTGGCTGAGACCCAGGAGAGCCAGTGAGGCGCTGGCTATCTTGATAAAGTCCCGTCGTGTTAGTTCAGGCGTTCTGAGCTTATATATATCCATTTTCCCTCCTGTCCTGTAGTTTTATACCCTTTTTAGCACATTAGTCAGTGTTATCCCCGCTGAGCTTAAGAGCATTCGCCAGCAGGGCTATACCTTCTTTTGTGCAGAATTGTTTTTTGGCTGAATCCAGAAAAACGCCCGAAGAATCCACCTCCATAATTTCGAGATGCGCTCTTACCGTTCTTACGTCCATTTCCAATCCGCAAGATAATTGATAAACATCGACACAGCCACGTCCGGTTTGATTTACAATTTCTAATAGCTTGTCTCTTATTCTCTTGTGCCTGGCCAGATAATCCTGCTGGCGAACATTTCTTACCATAATCTAATAGTTATCTACTGTTATTTACTATTAATTGCTCATTATTGTTATTTATTACATATATTTGCATAAAAAAATATCATCTGACTTTATTAACTTGTTTTTTCCGAGTGGCGCCACCGATATTGGGGAGCTGAGCCGAAGGGACTAATTGTTATCCTCCAATAACCGGCATCAATAGCCCCAGCCGGATGGTACTATTTATCTGATTATAATTAAAGTGATAAAAGTCTGTCAACACCTTACCAAAGGAAAAACGTATTAATAATCCATATTTATATATATCATTACCCCTCCAGCCGAGTCGTGAGTTGAGATACACTGCGCATGGATTTGACAACCCAATAAACAGGTGTGCTAAGATATTGGCGCGCGAAGCTGGCTATGCAGAGCGTCAACTTTTCATTGAGGGGCCATGCAAAACGTCAATATTCTCATTGAGGGGTTATGCAATACGTCAATATTCTCATTGAGATTGATGAAACGGTTACCGGTCCTGACGTTGCCAGGGAATTCCAACTTCACTTTACAACTGTGCCCCGATTTGTTAAAAAGGTGAGATATTTTCATTCCCTGTCCATGGCTTTGAGCACCTGCATACTAACGCCATCCGGGCTTAAAAGTTGAAAACGAATGAAGGCCGTAGAAATCACTGTCCTTCATCCTGTAGGACGTTCGGTTAACACTTACAATTGAGGAGGAAGACCATGAAAATAGTACTCGCACTCGCCATTGCCGTAATATTGTTGATGGTGATGGCACACCTCGCTCTGGCAGACACGGGCATGACCGTTTACGTCAGTGTGAGCGTTGACGGCGAGCTGCTGGTGGCCGCGCAGCCAGTTACCGTCACCGATATGACCGTCGAGGCCGTAATCAAGGCGGCCCACGCGGTGTACTACTCCGACGGCGAAAGCGGCTATGTAGCCGGTATCGACCCGACTTTCAATATGTATCTCATTACCCGGTGCTGGGGCATTCCGGCCACTCCGTTCGTCATTGTTAACGGCGCCCCCCTCGGCGCGGACCTGAGCGTTCCCGCGACCGTCGATGCCGCACCGGTCGCCGCCAATGATAACATAATCATCAGTACGTCCAGCGACATGATGAATAATCCAGCGCAGCCGGTATCGCTGACGTCAACCCTTTCCGGCGATTCCGCGACGGTGACGGCGACGGCCTGGACACTCGACTTCATGACATTCATGTATTCTTCCGCGCCTCTTGCCGACGCGAGTGTCGTCGACCCGACCACGGGGGCGTCCCTCGGCACCACGGATGCTGACGGCAGCATCACCGTTACCGTTCCGGAGAGCGGCATCGTCGCCGTTGACGGTCTGGCAGCCATCAACGTGAAAACCGCCCCCGCGACCACCCCCGCCGCTCCCGCACCTGCCCCTGCCGCTCCTTCCGGTTCAGACGTAACCGTCTATGTCAGTGTGAGCGTTGACGGCGAACTGCTGGTTGCCGCGCAGCCTATTACCGTTACCGATATGACCGTCCAGGCCGTAATCAAGGCAGCCCACGCGGAGTTCTACTCCGGCGGTGAAAGCGGTTATACAGACGGTATCGACCCGATGTTCAATATGATTCTCATTACCCGGTGCTGGGGAATTCAGGCCACCCCGTTCGTCATTCTTAATGGCGCCCCACTGGGTGCCGACCCGTCGATTCCCCCGACCGTCGATGCCGCGCCGGTCGTTGCCAACGACAACATCATCATCTGTACGGGCAGCGACATGATGAATAATCCTGTGCAGCCGGTGTCTCTGACATCAACCCTTTCCGGCGATTCCGCGACGGTGACGGCGACAGTCTGGACACTCGACTTCATGACATTCATGTATTCTTCCGCGCCTCTTGCCGGCGCGAGTGTCGTCGACCCGACCACAGGGGCGTCTCTCGGCACCACGGATGCTGACGGCAGCATCACCGTTACCGTTCCGGAGAGCGGCGTCGTCGCCGTTGACGGTCTGGCGGCCATCAACGTGAAAGCAGCGGCAGCCCCTGCCCCTGCCGCACCCGCACCTGCCGCACCCGCACCTGCCCCCGGTACTCCTGCTTCCGAAGTTACTGACACCCCCATATTCTACGGTCCTACTATTTCTCTAATCATCTGGGCGGTTATTATATTAACGCCGGTCCTTGTCATCGTTATTATTAAGATGGTGAGACAGTCACGTTTAGACAAGGAAACCGTACACATTGCTACCGCAGTATCTCCATCCGCCGCTCTAGGATCTACCCCTGCCGGTCCCGCACTTGGCCCCGTGGCTCCCGGACCTGCCCCTTCCGGTCCCGCACCTGCTTCTGCCTCTCCTATATCTACCCCTCCCCCTCTCGCTCCCAGGCCTACCGCCGCTCCCGCGCCTACCCCTGCCGGTCCCGCAAACGTCTATGTCAGTGTGAGTGTCGACGGCAAACTGCTGGTGGCCGCGCAGCCCGTTACCGTCACCGAGATGACCGTGCAGGGTGTAATCAAGGCAGCCCACGCAGAGTACTACTCCGGCGGTGAAAAAGGCTATAAAGCCGGTATCGACCCGACTTTCAATATGTTCCTCATTACCAAGTGCTGGGGTATCCAGGCCACACCGTACGTCATTGTTAACGGCGCCCCCCTCGGCGCCAACCCGGCGGTTCCTGCAACCGTAGATGTCGCGCCGGTCGCTGCCAATGACAACATAATCATCTGCACATCCAACGATATGATGGGTAAACCCGCGCAGCCGGTATCGCTGACGGTAACCCTTTCCGGCGATTCCGCGACGGTGACGGCGACGGCCTGGACACTCGACTTCTCGACATTCTCGTATTCTTCCGCCCCTCTTGCCAATGCGAATGTCGTCGACCCGGCAACGGGCGCGTCCCTTGGCTACACCGATGCCGGGGGCAGCATCACCGTTATCGTTCCGGAGAGCGGCGTCGTCGCCATCGGTGGTCTGGCGGCCATCGCGGCGACGCCCGGGGACAGGCAATAAAAGGAGAATTACGTTTAGATGAGAATAACGACATACGAGTTATGCTTACACCTAATATTTAATCGGGGAAGGAGATAACCATGAGGAATTTAGGGAGAACGTTAAGACAAATATGGAGGCTGGCTGCTCCTTTCTGGCTCAAGTCCGACAGACGGCAGGCAGCCTACCTGCTGCTCGTCGGCGACCTGGCACTAATAGCTATCCTCGTCCTGACCATGGTTCGTTATAATAAATGGTTTGCGGACTGGACCAATGCCTTCGTAAATGTGGATTATGCATTGTGGAAACAGCAACTGGTACTGTTTCTGGTTATTGCCGCGGCTCTGGTCATCGGGGGAACCTGTAAGCTCTATCTGGACGGCTGGCTGGGTGTCATCTGGAGAAGATGGATGACATCCCAATATCTCGGCAACTGGATGACCAATCATAATCATTATAAAATGCGGCTTATCGGTACTCCGACCGATAACCCCGACCAGCGTATTCAAGAAGACATCAACCAGTTTATCGGCGCCGCCATCATGTTTTCGCTAACTTTACTCCAGCAAGTAGCAATGCTCGGTACCTTCCTCGTCATCCTATGGAATTTGTCCAATACCATTCCATTAATGTTCGGCGGTGCGGATGTGTCTTTCCCGGGTTATTTCATTGTCGTCGCACTCTTGTGGGCAATCCTGTCAACCTTTACCGTACACAAATTCGGTAAACATCTGGCCTTTATCAACTATAATCAGCAGATGTATGAAGCCGACTTTCGTTTTTCACTGGTCCGCGTCAGAGAGAACAGCGAGCAAATCTCACTGTTAAATGGCGAAGATATAGAACGCGGCAAATTGATGGGGACGTTCGGCAATGTCATCTCCAACACGTTCAGGCTCATCGGGAGAACTCTGAAAATGGGGATGTGGAATACCGGTTTCTCAATTTTCAGCGGTCTGGTGATTTCGTTGCTCTTAGGACCTTCATATTTTTCGGGCGGAATTCCCGGCGGATACGGTGCCATCATGCAGATATCAATGGCGTTCTCGACTGTCCTGGGGACATTCACGTTCTTCCAGACATCATACGCAGGACTAGCGGCTTGGAAGGCGGCTATGAACCGTCTTTCCGACTTCATCGAAAACTACGAAAAAGGCGAGGCAACCTGGGCGAGTTCCGAAATCGGTGTCAAAGAGCACCCGGAAGATGACCTTGAGATAAAGGACCTGGACGTGAACCTGCCAACCGGCAAATTGCAGATTTCAGCCAAGGATATCGTCATCAAGCACGGCGACAAGGTGCTTATAAAAGGCAAGACCGGCGCCGGCAAAACGACATTGTTCAGGGTTATCTCAAGTCTCTGGCCTTTCGGTAAAGGCTCCGTCTTAATGCCGGAAGGCAAGAAAGTCATGGTGCTTCCGCAGCAGCCGTACTTCCCGTTCGGCACGCTTGCAGATGCCATATGTTATCCCGACCCGGCGAGTGCATTTAACCGTTCGGACATTGAAAACGCGCTGCGCGACGTTGACCTTGAGAAGTTCATACCCAGACTTGATGAAATCGGGCATTGGAACCACCAGCTTTCCGGCGGCGAGCAGCAAAGAGTCGGTGTTGCCAGAGCCATGCTTCATGCTCCGGATTACCTGTTCTTCGACGAGGCCACGGCATCAGTGGACGAACCTTCTGAAGAGGTACTCTACAAGATGCTGCTGGACAGGATGAAAGATTCGACAATCATATCGATCGGTCACCGTTCATCACTAGAGAAATTCCATGAAAGATTAATTGTCGCTGAAAAAACCAACGGGTCCTTCGAGTTCATAGAGCAGGAGGTCGGCGATAAAACATAGTTCCGGGGCCGTTGAAGCGCCCGAAAAGGGGACTGATAACTATATAAGCTAAAAAAGAGGGGGACCTTGATAGTGTGGTCCCCCTCCTGGTTGTCAAGCCCGTGGTATTTTTAGAGGTTATGCTGTTAGGTAAATACGAGAGAGAAACAATAGAAAAATAGTCTTTTCTTTACCAGGCGGGTGTTTCAGGGCACGTGCGGGTGACATCGCCGGGAACGATTATGGGTTTTCGCTTTCCCGGTGCGTTTCTTCAGTTATTTTAGCGTCCCATTCGATAAATTTTTCTCTGTTGTTAATCTCATACCCCGGGGGGACCCATTTCATTTCTTCCAGGTTCTGCGTTATGGCTGGTATCCACTGGTAGGGGATGGACATAAATATCAGTCCGTCCGGGTATACCTGCCTGCCGTTCATACCGTAGGAGAAGCCGGTTACCAGGTAATTGACCTTGCCGGTGAGATAGGGATAGACAAAGAGAGAGGAACATTCGCCGACGATGGTCGCTCGGCTCTCGTACATCTCGCCGGTGGAATAGGTCATCGCCCTCAGCAGGATTTCCGCCTGTCTGGCTTCCGCGACGATAACGAGGAGGTCGGGTTCGTACTCAAGTTTGTCTATCGGCGAGAAAACGACGTAGTTGACTACTCCCGCATCTAAAAGCGTGACAAACGTGCGGAGTCGCAGGTTGGCGGCCGGTTTCTGGAAAATTTCCAGTTTTACTCCAAGCTGCCCGCCATCGGAACGGCGGGGCCCGCCGCCCATCATGCCGAGGAATATCTTGCCGATACAATTTTCTTCCTCCCGGGTAATATAGAAAGGCTTGCCCGTCTGCTGCGCCTCTTTGACCATCTCGCAGAGGCCCAGCGGTTTGTCCAGTTTCTCGATTCCCTCCGGCTTGTGAAAGGAGTAGTTCACGCCTACCGGCGTTCTCTCGAACTTGAACCTGCTGTAAATGGAAAGGTCTGTCTGAAGCGGTCTCATATCAATCTCCTTTTCAAAGCGGGCGGTATGTCAATTGCTGCTGCTAACATACTATATAAAAATAAAGTCGTTGGCAACCGGTGAGTGAAGCCGGATAAGCGGAAGCGGGGGCTGTATGAGGACTAGTCCGGATTGAGCATCCGGGGATGAAACGCCAGATATAAAAGGGAACCGAAGCAGGGGACAATGATTATCACGATTACCCAGGGGGCTTTGCGGCGTCCGAACACCTTCTCCCTCGTCGTGATGTCGTTGAGCATGAACCCGGCGAGTATCCAGTGCACGATACCGAACAGGATAATCCTGATAATCCATTCAAGGGTCATGCTTATATCCGTATGATTTTATTAGCTACATAATAATATACTACGGTACATTGAAATAAGCTATGTTTCAGTAGCAATATCGCTAACCGGCGTCTGGCTGCTTTTTTTTAGACTCTTCAAGCTCGCGGCATTTATCCTTTTCATTGCGCAGTCTCGCCACCAGGTAACCGATGATTCCAGCGAAAAGTATGAAGATAATCATCCTGAGCAGGGGGTCGGGATAAGGGGAAATGAAGAAAGCGCGTGGTAAAAGGATAATGAAGCTTACCAGCGTGATGATAACCGCCCCTTTTATTCTTGCCGTGTAACCGGCGTAGACTATCGGCGCCAGGAACAGCAGGCGGTGTACATCGTGGATGCCGTAGAAAAAGCTGTTGCGCAGGGAGTCCCAGGCAGCCCAGTCCACCAGCTCGCCGAAGTAGTAGAACAGCGTACATACGACCAGCAGCAGGGGCAGAGTTGACAGCCTGAAATTTAACCTTTTCATTTATCTAAATTTACCTGCCTAACACGAGCGCTATATTCTTATTGTGATTTGTGTCCCACCATACCTTCTTTGTATCAAGCTCAAGGTAGACAACCGGACAATCGGGGGCCACAAGCTTGCGTTCGTTACCGCATGCATAGACAGTCGCCTGGGCGTATTTGCCAATCTTTTTCCAATCTTTCATCATACCTTTACCTCCGCCGTTCGCTCCTGCTGGGCAACAGGCAGGAACCGATGAGCCAGCCAGATAACCAGCAGGGCATCGGCTACTAGCCCTGCCGAGATGGCAAACTCCATCCAATGAGGGAAATATACGTAGCCGGGGCGCATACCCAGCGCCAGCAGGCTTACGTTGAATCGATTGATTACGAGTCCCGCAATGACCAGCACCGATGTCCAGAATACGGCATTCCGGTTTTTTCTTATTTCCGATATGGAGAAGAGGATGATAGGGGAGATAACCCCGATGATAATTTCCGCCCACCACAGCAGGTTCTGCGGGTAGGCGGTGAAGATAAGACCAAGCTCTCCTACCGCGGACAGTTCAAAAATTTTCAAAACCAGGTAAATACCCAGGATATAGGGGACGGCTTTCGCCAGGCCGCTGAGCACCTCGATATCCAGCTTGTGGCCGAAGACCCGGGTGCTGAGGGTCGATTCGAATATTACCATCGCCGGACCCACGGCGATAGCCGAAACCAGGAACAATATCGGCAGAATGGGCGTGTACCATAGCGCGTGCAGCGTTTCCGGCATCATCAGCAGCATCGAGCCCAGCGAGGACTGGTGCAGCGTGGAAAGGACGACGCCGGCGATAACCAGGGGTATCTGTATCGTCCGGATGATGCGCAGGGGGACGTTCCACTTGAGTCGTTCGAAGACGGCCGGGCTGAACTCGAGGGCCAGCACTACGGTATAGGTCATGACGCACATGCCGACCTCGAACAGGGGCGAATGTATATTCCAGTTGATGATGATATGCCAGATATACCAAGGCTGTCCCAGGTCGACGAGCAGCGCCAGGATGACCAGCGTATAGCCGAGGAAGGCGGTCAGAACCGCCGGTCTCACCACGGAGCGGTACTTTTCCAGTTTGAAGATATACACGGCGCCAGCCAGGGTGAAACCGCCCGCGGCCAGGGCCACGCCGCAGTACAGGTCGAAGCTTATCCACAGTCCCCAGGCGCGGCCGTCGCTCAAATTGCTGATAGCCCCCAGTCCGTAGATATACCGGTAGATCATCACTCCCAGTCCGATGACGACCAGTATGCTTAAAATAAAGGTGCCGAAGGGGAAGGCGCGTTTTTGTGTCATTTCGTCACCTCAACTTTCTTGCTCGATTTATCGCTGTCGACACGGTTGCGCCGCTTGACGAGCCAGTAAATGCCGGACATAGCGGCCGTTACGCCCAGAAGCACCGGCGGGACGGCGCCCATGGCGCGCTGGGCGTTGATGGTCACCGCCCCGGATGGCAGGGACGGGAATCCCATCTTTTCCATGGGAACGGTGGAGAGATACAGCCATGAAGTGCCCCCCGCCTCATTCTCCCCGTAGATGTGGTCGACGTATTTTCCGGGTTCGGCGGCGATGCGCTCCCTGGCCTCGGCGAGAAGGTCATCGCGGTTACCGAACTTGAGGGCGCCGAAGGGGCAGGCGTCCACGCAGGCAGGCTCCAGTCCTTCCGCCAGGCGGTCGGCGCAGAAGTCGCACTTGCGAATCCAGGGGGTGGGGTCCTCCCATTCAAAGTCGGGCACGCCGAAGGGGCAGGCGAGCATGCAGTAGCGGCACCCGAAGCATTTGGAAGGGTCGTAGACAACGGGCCCTTCCGGGGTCTTCTGCAGGGCGCCCACCGGGCATGCCGCCGCGCAGGCGGGTTCCTCGCAGTGCATGCACTGGCGCTTGGCGTAGTGCCAGACGTTCTGGTACTTCAAGGTATTCAGGGTAGTCCAGATGCGGGTATCCAGTTCCGGGGGATTTTCTTTGTCGGGCCTGATGGTTTCCGGCAGATTGTGGGCTTTCTTACAGGCGGCATAGCACCACCAGCAGCCGACACACTTTGATGTATCCACCAGCACCGCCTTGCCCGATTTAACCGGGGAATCACTGGCGGAGACTTTCGCCGGTTTGTTGAGCAGTAAGAGGCCGGTTGCCCCCGCCGATATTTTTAGGAAGTCTCTTCGGTTTAGTTTCATAATTGACTCCTCCTTCCCCGATCACTGCCGCAGCATAATCTACTTCGCTTTGACAGTTTCTTTGACATTCCTGGTGCGGGCGACCCGTCTGGCACGGGCTTCCTTAATCGCGGTGTAGATACCGCCGATATTCAGATACCAGACGAAAGCCACCGGGAAAAGAATAATGGGTATCGCCACCACCAGAGCTACGATAATCTGCCATTCCATTTCTTTTCACCTCCTTGGTATTTTTCCTCAACCGGGAAAACTCTTTTCGACTTTTTTAATCATTTATTCCAGGGAACCGCTTAATTGCCTCGGCGAGAGCCGCGTTGTATTCCATCTCCTGCTCGGGCGTATTCTTCCGAATCGACCGCTTTTCCCTGGCGCGTTTAACGGCGATAACGAAGTTACCGATGTTTATATACCAGACATAGGCAATCGGGAAGAGTACTATCGGTACCGCTATCACCAGTGCTAATATCAACTCCCACTGCATCGTCTCGAATCTCCTTTTCCTTTCTACTTCCAGTATATTTCCGCGACCGGAAAACCGACTTCCGCTGTGACACCTATTTACGACCTCGAAATCGTAAGTATTAATGCTTAGGGGCGCGGCGACCCTATTAGGCAATTTTAACGATTGAGTACTTAATCAGGAGGGTGTATGATAAAATAAATACATACGAATACAAAGGCACACCAGATGGGCAAGATAAAGATATTGATAGCCGATGACCATGCCGTAGTCCGGGAGGGCACGCGCCAGATACTGGAGAAGGAACCGGACCTGGACGTGGTTGCCGAGGCGGTAAACGGCGAGGAGGCGGTGAAGCTGGCCGGCATTTCCAAGCCGGATGTAGCCATCATCGATATCGCCATGCCAGTCGTGGACGGCATCGAAGCTACCAAGCAAATCAAGGCGCTTTTTCCCGATGTGAGTGTGCTGATACTCACGGCGTATGATGACGACCAGTTCGTCTTCGGGCTTATCGAAGCCGGGGCGGCGGGTTACCTGCTGAAGAGCGTCCGCGGCAAGGAAATCGTCGACGCCGTGCGGCAGGTGTACGCCGGGGAGTCGGTGCTGCATCCCACGATTGCCCGCAAGGTGCTGAATCGCTTCAAGCCTGACGAGGAAAAGAAGGCCGTAAAAAAGCAGTCGGAGGTCCTCAGCGAGCGGGAGACAGAGGTGCTGCGGCTGGCGACCCGGGGATTGAGCAACCAGGAAATTGCCGACCAGCTTTTTTTGAGCCTGCGCACGGTGCAGGCGCACCTGGGGCATATTTTCAACAAACTACAGGTAGGATCGCGGACGGAGGCGGTGGTACGCGCCCTGAAAGAAGGCTGGGTCACGCTCGACGACGTGGCCTGATAGTTGTACCGGGAATTTTAATAAATGTCAGCAACTCGATATCCGGCAATAGACCGGCTGATATGGATCGTCCGCAAGCCGGGATTTTGGTTTATTCTGGTTATACTCGCGCTTATCACACTACCCCACTATGAGGAAGCCCTGGCGCACCCGGTATTCCTGAGTCAGTTGACCGCTAATTTCGGACTGGACAGGCATGCCTTCGAGAGGATACTATACCTGGCGCCGATAGTATGGGCGGGGTTCATGTTCGGCTGGAGGGGGGCTTTCATTACCTCCCTGGGGGCACTCGCCGCCATGCTGCCCCGCGCCTTGTTTATCTCGGAACATACACTGGACGCCCTCTTCGAAACCGGCGCCGTTTTCGTAATCGGCAATGTATTAGCCCTGAGTTTCAATTCGCTACGCCGGGAGCGCGAATACCGCATCCAGCTGGAAAAGGCCCAGCAGGAGCAGAAAAAGGTGGCGGAAGAGCTGAAAGTAATGCAGGAGAACCTGAGATATTACCTGCAGCAGGCCACCCGCGCCCAGGAAGAGGAGAGGAAGCGCATCTCCCACGAGCTGCACGACGATACCATCCAGGCGCTGGTGGTGCTTTCCCGCCAGCTCGACTCACTCGCGGGCGATAAAGGGCTGTCCGAGAATACCCGTTCCCAGCTGGAAGAGTTGTGGCAGCAGACCGATAGTGTCTTGAAGGGGGTACGCCGCTTGAGCCAGGACCTGCGTCCGGCGGCGCTCGACCGCCTGGGGCTGCTGCCGGGTCTCGAATGGCTGGCGGCGAACCTGACCGAGCATTCGGGGATAGCCGCCGAAGTGAACGTCAAGGGTGAAGAACGTCACCTGCCGGAAGAGACGGCGATAGCGCTGTTCCGCATCGCCCAGGAGGCGCTGAGAAACGTGTGGCGGCACTCCGGCGCTACCAAAGCCGAGATTACGGTGGAGTTCGACGAGAAGATAACGAGGATAACCGTCAACGATAACGGCAAGGGGTTCGGTCTGCCCGCAAAAATAGGCGACCTCGCCAAGGGCGGCAAGCTGGGCCTGACCGGCATGCAGGAGCGCGCCCAGCTGGTGGGGGGCACACTCACGGTAAATACGCAGCCGGGCAAAGGCACGAGTGTGACCGTGGAACTGCCGGGGTAATTAAAGTCCGCAGTCTTATTTCAAGCGCCGCTGTATTTCCGGTAGTTCTCCTCGAGGGAGGGGGCATAGGGGGGCTTGAGGTGGAAGTCCAGCGGCAGTTCCCTGACCTGCACTTTTCCGTTTACCTGTTTGACGGGCAGCAATTTATTCCATTCCGGCGGGTCCATCCGGGGGTAGTCCAGCCGGTGGAAGTCCAGTATAGAGTTGCTGGCTTTCCTCTCCAGACACGCCTTCATGACAAGTTCCCCAAAGGTTATTAATGAGTGGCATTCCAGCAAGCGTCCCAGTTCGTGGGGGTTGGAGGCGCAGGCGGAAGCCAGTTCCGTGGTCTTGAGTTCGTCGAGGAGGCGCAGTCCCAGTTTGAGAGTGGTCTCGTTCTTGTGCTTTCCGCAGTAGTCGCGCATGATGCGGGCGATGGCGACGTTGATTTCCTTCCAGCCGTTGCCGTCCTTGCTTTGCCGGACGGCGTTATAGGCACGGACTTTTTCAGCTTCTACCTGCATATTATCGACGGCGGGGTCGGGAGCGGTCCTGGCGTAAGCGGCAGCGTGTCTGCCGGCATACCTGCCGGTGGTGTGCGACTCGCCGTGGCAGCCCCCGCCGAAGATGGTGCCGCCCGCGGCGGCATAGAGGCCTTTCAGGTTGGTCTTCAGTGTCCAGTCGAGCAGGAAGCCCCCGCCGCCCAGACCGCGCACGGTCTCCGGGGTGTTGATACCCGCGCCCCAGAAGTTGGAATGGGAGTAGCCTTCCGCCGGCATGACGGGCGCCTGCATGAGGTCTTTATCGGGGTCGAAGCCGGCCTTTGAATATGTATCGTAAACGGGTATGCGGGTCTTGCCCTCGTTACCGACCATCATGCCCCAGATGGCCCGCTTTTCCAGTTCCGGCATACGGCTGAGGTCGGCATACAGGGGCAGCTTGAACTCGCCCTTGCGGATACGCTCTACGAGGTCGCGGGACAGGTCGTTGCCTCGGAATTCCTGTAGATAGGGTCCGATTCCGATGCCTTCACCGAGTATGAAGTCCTGTCCTTCCGAGGGCAGGAACCTCTCCTGGAGGGTCTTCAGCTCCCTGCCGAAAACGTCAGCCCAGGGCACCTCTTTACCTTCGGCGTCGACGATGGGGGTGCCGTGATAGGTGTTGTGCGTGCCGCCCATGCTGTAAGGCGCGTAGCCGAAGCCGCTAAGTCGATTATGCCCGGAGGCTTCCATACAGACGAACTCGGCGCCGGCGTTCCAGCCGATTGCCTGACCGACCCCCGCCGAGTTCATGTCGCTCATCGAGCTGGAGGCGGTAATCTCCGGGGCGAAGAACGTGAGGCGTCCGGCGCCGCCGGTGGCGATGACAGTGGCTTTAGCTTTGAAGATATAAAATTCGCCGGTGTGCGTGTTGACGCCGGTAGCCCCGACGATTCTATCGCCCTGTTTTCCTCCCTCGTTGAGGAGGCTGGTGACCATCATGCGGTTGTAAATATCCACGCCTATACGCCTGGCTTCTTCGTAGAGCTTGGGTTTGATGTTGTGTCCCCAGACGCGGATGACGTGACGGTTTTTATAATCGTAAGCGAACATCAGCTTGGTCTCGTCGTCGCGGAAGTCGGCGCCCTTGAACTCGTCGTCGACGTCCCTTATTCGGATACCCATCTGCTCGCATTCCTGGAGGGTGTCCCAGCTTTCCTTCGTGATGATATAGCGGACGTGGGCGCCGGTATAGCCCTGCATGGAGTCGTAGCAGGCCTTCGTGTACGCTTCCGGGGTGACTTTGGAGCAGGGATTGGTGACGGCGCCGTGCCAGTGGTCGACACCCGCCCCGCCAGCGCCACTCCTCTTGGCATGACCCCTCTCCGCCACGGCTACCTTTACGCCATTTTTCCGGGCGTTAATCGCCGCCTGCATACCGGCAACCCCGCCCCCGATGACCAGGACGTCGGCAGCTATCTCGTTGACTTTGTCATAGTTGACGGGATAAGGCCATTCCGGGACTTTGCCGGTTTGTTGAACATATTCGTGCCAGGTACTCATGATTGTCCTCCTTTTTTAGACGCTAGAGCAGGCCGCGGAGTCGCGGGTCGAGGGCGTCCCTCAAGCCGTCGCCGACCATGTTGAAGGCAAAGACCACCAGCATGATAGCGATACAGGGCGCGAAGGAAAGGGTGGGATTGGTTTTCAGATAATTGTAGCCTTCGTTGACCATGGCGCCCCAGGCAGCGCCGGGCGGCTCAATGCCGATACCGAGGAAGCTGAGGCCCGCCTCGGCCAGTATAAGACCACCGAGCTGCATCGTCATCAGGACGATAAGCGGCGGGAAGGCATTCGGCAGAATATGACCGAGCATCGTGCGCATGTTGCTGGCACCCATGGCGCGACCCGCCAGTATATAATCGTTCTCCTTGATACTCAAGGTCACGCCGCAGGTTACCCGGGCGTATCCGGGTATGGTGGCGACGCTCAGGGCGATGATAACGTTCTGAATGCCGCCGCCGAGGACGGACGATATAACGAGAGCCAGAATCAGCATCGGGAAACACAGCAGGGCGTCCATGACTCGCATAATTATGACGTTGGTAGCGCCCCTGAAGAAACCTGCAATCACTCCCAGCGGGATGCCAATGATACCGGCTACTAAAACGGATATAAAGCCGACCTCGAGTGCCGTCCTCGAACCGTAGATGAGCCGGCTCAATGTGTCTCTGCCGAGGATATCGGAGCCAAGCGGGTGCTCCCAGCTCGGTTGAGCCAGAGACGGTGCCGTACCGGGTTTGTAGGGGTCATAAGGCGCCAGCCAGGTAGCGAAGATAGCGACAAAGAACATCAGTATTAATACAACCAGCCCGAAGGCAACGACACCACGTGAAAAAAATACCCTGCGGAAGCGTCGCCATTCACTTACCCGGGGTGGAGCTTCCCTGAACTCTATTGCGTTGTCAGTTTTTATTACCAAGGGTAACAATCTCCTAACCGTATCTTATCCTGGGGTCCAGCCAGCCGTAGGAAATATCAACGATAAGGTTGACTATAAGTATGATGAGAGCCATGATGAAGGTGATAGCCTGCACCACGACGTAGTCCTGTCCCAGGATGCTGCTGACCATCAGACGACCGACCCCCGGAATAGCGAATATGGTCTCTATCAGCACCGAACCGCCAAGGACAAGTCCCACGCCGAGACCCATCAAGGTAATCACCGGGATGAGGCTGTTTTTCATGGCGTGTCTTATTATTACCATGCGCTCGCTTAATCCCTTGGCCCAGGCGGTGCGAACGTAGTCCTGCTGGACGACCTCAAGCATGCTTGACCGCATCTGGCGTGCGTTGGTAGCAATACTGAATACTGCCATGCAGATTACGGGCATAATCAGCTGCCTGGTGCTTAACCAGAAATCTGTAAAGGGCGACGTGTAGCCGTAGATAGGAAGCAAGTCCATATGGAGGGCGAAAGCATATATCATCAATATTGCTAAAAAGAAAGCGGGGATGGTTATGCCGACATAGGTCAAAGGCGTGATTATTTTGTCAATCCATTTACCCCGCCTTATGGCAGCCAGAAGACCGGCTATGAGACCCAACACGGCGCCGACAATCAAAGCCAGAATCCCTATATGCGCGGTGATGGGAAAGCGTTCCGCCATGAGTGTACCAACCTGCTCATGGTAGTATATTGACTCACCGAAATTTCCCCGGAAGATGTCCCCCATCCAGTTGAAGTACTGCATTAAAATGGGTTGGTCCAGGCCGAACTTGGCACGGAGGGCATCAACCATTTCCGGTGGCATGGCTTCCAGCTGCGCTGTTTGAGCCACGTAAATGATGATAGGGTCGCCGGGCAACAACCGCATGATGAAGAAGACTACCAGCGTCACTATGATAAGAACAAATACCGCTTGTATCAGTCGACGGATGATATATGTTGTCATGTTAAATCCCGGTCAGCAATGCATTATAACATAAAAAATGCAGTTATCCGTACCACGTAATTCCTACAGATATAATATAAATCCGCGGCTCGGTTTCTATGAATTTTCTTTTTTCTCATACCGGGCGATTCACTCCCATCCCTTAAACCGGAGCGGGAGCGAACCGCCCGACTTTATCTATTCGGTTCGTTTAGTGTGCTTCCATCCAATCGTCTTGCGGGGTCCAGATGATGGCGTGAATTATCGGGTAATCACTGTGTACGTAGGTCTGCATTATCCCCGCTTCACACGTTCTCCAGAGCGGAATGATCATGGCATCTTCACCGCCCTGCCTTATCGCCTCTTTTACTGTGGGCATTGCCTCGGCGGCGGTCAAGTACTTGGTGTCCAAGGCCGCCGTGCATAGTGCCAGGTATTCGGGCGATTTGTAGATGTTGCCGGTCCGGAATGTCATCGGGTCTGGACCGAAATGCACATACAGGTCGGTACCACTGGGATTGATGCCGGAGGCAGAAAGCACCATGTCGGTATAGCCGGTGCCGAAGACGGAGCCGAAGTACCTGCCGAGGTCGGCGACATCCAGTTCAACGTCGATACCTACCTCGCCCAGATAAGCCTTTATCGCGGCGCCAGCGTCTGTTCCCATTTCCGTAATCATGAGGGTTGTCTTGAAACCGTCAGGGTAACCGGCTTCAGCCAGTAGCTCCCTGGCTTTATCCGGGTTATAGGGTCGGGGGTCGTAACCCTCGACGTAACCGGGCCAGGTGGAGGAAGCCATCTGATGGAGCGGTTCGTAGAGACCCTGTCCCAGCATATCCGCGATGGTAGGTCTGTCAAGGGCGTACTCGACCGCTTCGCGTATTTTCTTATCGGCGAAATACGAATCGGGAGTACTGGAGTCGAGAAGTATCAAATTGAACATGCCGGGGCCCCAGACCATCTTCAGGTCTTTTCCCTGCAGGTCGATTATATTCTGCACCTGAGCGACCGAGAACCACATGTCCGCTTCTCCCGCCTCCATCGCGGCGGATGCCACCATGGCGTCGGGTATGAAACGGATTTCAATGGCATCAAGATACGGCAGGCCTTCCTGCCAGTAGTCGGGGTTTTTAACGAATGTAATGTGGTCGTCCCGCACCCATTCGCTTACCGTAAAAGCGCCCGTGCCGACGGCGTTGGCGCGAGCCCATTCGATGCGTTCTTCATCGGTAGCGCCGGCACTCTCATAGGATGTTGGTGAAATCGGCGACATTAAACCCCAGTATTCGGGCATAGTCCAGTCGTAGGAATTAAGATGCATCTTGAGGGTATTCTCATCAACAACTTCAAGAGAATCGATAAACTGGCCCGCAGACAGCCGGCCGGTGTCCAGCCCCAGCTGGAAGTTCCACCGGCACGCCTCGGCATTCCAGGGTGTCCCATCATGGAACTTGACGCCTTTCCTCAGATGCCAGGTGAAGGTCAGGTTAGCCGGGTCGACGTCCCAGGATTCAGCCAGCACACCGACCAGGGTTCCCTTGGTGTCTCCCCACTCAGCTAAGTGTTCTATGACGGGAAGCATCAGGTAGTTATCCGAAGGTGCTTTATCCGGTGCGTAACCGAGATTGTTGGGAATAGCGCCTGAGATGCACTTCAAGGTACCGCCGTACTCCGGTCCACCCGGAGCCGGTTCAGGTTCCGGCGCAGGTTCCGGAGACGGCGTTGGTTCTGGAGTCGGTTCTTCCGGTTCGGCGCAACCGCTGATAAATAGTGCGCTTAACAAGATAGCGGAAAGCGCAATAAAAAGTAACTTTTTCATGAAAATGTGCCCCTCCTTTGTGCTTTCTCTGTGGTTCTTTACTATTAACTTATTCAATCATATATCACCCCCCTTTTGGTCGGCTGATTTTCACCAGTCTTTGCATACCGTTTGAGGACAATAAATATTCAGGTGCGTAATTGTATATCTTCTTGGATTAAGAAGTCAAGCTGAAAAATATCCATATTGTGTGCAAATGTGAAAAGTTGATAAATCCGGTGCGAACTTGGCAGGATGCTGAAAATGGGAATAGAATGGAAAGGACGGATTTTTACGATATCAGGAGGGATATATATGAAAAGGACGGGAGTGTTCTATCACGATATCTGCGGCAGGCAGGCGTACAGCAGTTTAGCCATGGGGGTCGCGGAAGGCTTTCAAGGGATACAAAAAGAAGGGCTTTTTGACCTGCCGAACGTTACCTGGTACGAGTCCAGGCCGGCCAGGGAGGAGGAAATCGCCAGGCTGCATAGTAAGGACTGGATAGACCATGTCAGTAAGACACAGTGGTGGGAAGTATCGCTTTATTCGGTAGGCGGGATGCTGGGCGCGACGGAAAAGGTGCTGAAGGGGGAGATAGACAACGCCCTGGTAATCGCAGGGGTGGGGGGTCACCACGCCCACCGGGACAGCGCCTGGGGCGGCTGCTATTTCAACGTCATCGGCCTGGGGATTCCGCATGCCCGGGCGTTATCGCTGGGGAAGCGGTTTGCCATCGTGGATACGGACACGCACCATGCCGACGGCGTGAGAGACCTTTACCAGAACGACGAAGATATGCTGCACATATGTTTCTGCGATACTTTTTCATGGGTGTACGATTCCGACGACAGGCTGGAGAGCGATACCAAGTTCTGTTTTCCCCACGGGGCATCCGACGACGAGGAAATAGGTAATGTGGAAAGGGAAGTCCCGAAAAGAATCAGGGAATTCAAGCCGGAAATGATATACTGGCTGTGCGGTATGGACACCCACCGGGACAGCTACGGCACGGCGGCGCTGACGGAGAAGGCTTACCCCAGGCTGGCGAAGATTATGAAAGGGCTTGCCGACGAGTACTGCGGAGGCAGGCTGATTGTAAAGACATGCTGTAACGCCCGTCCTCCCGCCACGAGTTATGCGGTGCCGAGAATCGTGGGCTGTCTGGCGGAGACCGGGAAATATCCCGAATAAAAGCGTTACCCGAAGAGGTTAAAAACCGAGCCCCGGATGTTACACCGGGGCTCAATGATTTATGCTTATTGTTTGCTATGCTGCTTATAGCTGCGGCTAGACGAGTGCGCCACCTTCCGGCGATACGCCGTTGGGGTCGAGCGTCTTCACGAGCTTCTGCCACCATTCATAGTAATTTGACAGGGCGGGACTTATCTCGTCTTGGGGTCCCATCGTGGAAGCGAAGTAGCGTTCTTTGAAAGCTCTCTCATTCTGCTCTTTTTGCCAGCCTTCTACGGCCGCCTTGGCTTCCGGGTTGGCAGGGCTGAACTTGCAGAAGATTTCCGTTTTACCTAGGTGACCCTGTTCAACACCCCATCCGAAGAATGCGCCGCCGTCGTCCACAATGAGGTTCTTTTCTATCAAGGGCTTCTTGGCTTCGCCGGCGCCGATTGCCCACTTGATGGTAAGATCGCGCTGTCCCATGATAGGAATCGAGTTGAAGGCTCCGCCGGGACGGAACGTCTCCCTGATGGAGGCGGATATCCGGGTGCACTGGGCCATGATGATTCCTTCAAGCTCGGGGTCTTCCATGGTCTTTAACGACTTCCCGTCGGCTTCGGCGACAATCGTCTCCAGGGTCTTCTTCTTGTATTCGAAGTCTGCCGTAGTGTCTCCGGCGATGATGACGAAGAAGCCGGGGCCTTGCACTTCTTTATTCAGGCGGTTGAACATTGCTTCGTCTTCTTCATTACAGGTGGTGATATTCGCGGCTACCATAGCCACATTAAAGCCCATCAACTCGTAGCATATTTCGTTTTCGCCGAGTTTGAGCTCCGCCTGCCACATTTTATCCACCGAGGGGAAGCTGTAATACCGCGCCATCATGTTGGCCGGTATCTCGCTGAGAACGTATTTCGGGGAATGTCCGGCTATCGGATATTCGGAGGGACCCGGCCAGTGGTAGAGCTTGACCGCGGCTTTGGTAAACACGCCCGGCGTCACGCCCGGCGGCACCGCGCTGGTGAGTATGCTCCTGATGGATGGGCCCGGCCCGTCGCCGCAGAACCACTCGTCCGAAGAGCCCAGCGAGCCCGACTTGACGATGTCTCCTTCCGGGGTTATCCATTCAATAGCCAGGTGGTTGCGGTCATCGCCGCTCGTGGTCTGGTCCATATGCCCATGACCGCGGAGCATTGCCGTACAGTTGGTCCCGGCGCCCTTGATGCAGAAGTTCAAGCCCCGCTTGAACAGTTCCGCCTGGAGTTCCGCCGAGATTACGTAGGGTTCAACCACGGCATACATGTTTTTCTCGTTGATTTCAACGATGCGGTTCATCCTGCGCAGGTCCATCAGGATGATACCCTTGGGGAACATACCGGACCAGCCCGTGCAGATAGGCCGGAATTGCAGCTTGTGCTTGTTGCACAGCTTGACCAGCGCCTGGACTTCCGCCGTGTTGCCGGGGAGGATTATCGCCGCGAAATCCGTTCCGTAATATGCAGGCATGATTGCCGGGTCGTCACAGATATTCTCCTCTCCCACCACATCTTCAAATTCTTTATATATTTCTTTGCTTAAAGCCATGATACATCGACCACCTTTCTTAGATTGCCTTTTCCACGAGTTCGACGATATCGTATACCTTCATGGCGCTGCCGCTTTCCTTAATGGCTTCGTTGAAGGTTTTCTCGCACCAGGGGCAGGCGGTAACGAGCGCCTCGGCGCCGGTGGATACGGCTTCTTCGATTCTCTTTCCTGCCGTCCACACGGCGAACGCGGGGTTCGACTCGTTGACGCCGCCGCCGGCGCCGCAGCACCAGGCGTATTCCTTGATGCGGGTCATTTCCGTGAGTTTCAGACCGGGAATGCTCTTGAGTACGTCACGGGGCGGTTCGTAGACGCCTTTGGTGCCGCGCCGGTATTCCTTGGGCGGGTCGAAGACGAACTTATCGCCCGGTATTTTTTTGCCTTCCCAGTGTACCCACGGCTCGCCCAGCCTGCCGAGGCGGCACGGGTCGTGGTACGTGACGGAGATGTCCACCTTCTTACGCGGCTTCAGTTTGCCTTCTTTAATCAGTCTGTCAATGTACTCCGAGATATGGAGCACTTCCAGGTCGCCCTTCAGCTTGTATTTATCGTAGAGCACCTTGAAAGCCTCGTAGCCGTCGGCGCAACTGGTAACCAGCGTCTTGACGCCGGCTTTCTTAATCATCGCCATGTTCTTCTTGGCCTGCTTGAGGAAATCTTCCGGGTAGCCCATCTGGTAGGCACGCCCGCCGCAGCAGGTCTCCGCGTTGCCGGCGATGCCGAAGTTCACGCCCGCCTTCTGTAGTATCTTGACGGTGGCTTTAGCCAGCTTCTGCATGTTCTTGTCGTAGCTGGTCAGACAGCCGACGTGATAAAGCACGTCTACTTTCTCTTTGGTGGCGTCCTTCAGCTTCAGTCCGGCCGCCCAGTCGCCGCGCTTGCCCTTGGCGCCGGGTACCATGTTGCCGGTCTTGCGCAGGTTGGCGATGACTTTTTCCAGCGCGGGATTGGTCTTGCCGTCCTCGACGCATTTAATCCTGAACTCGGCGATAGGCTGGAGGACTTCCATGTCCATGGCGTAGTTGCACGAGACGCCGCAGGCGCCGCACAACTGGCAATTATAGACAACATCCAGGAGTTTATCCGTGTATTTAAATCCGTCTTTCAGCATCGCCGCCGCGATGTTTATTCTGCCGCCGGCCGAGTAGGCATGGAAATTATATCTGGCTATGCTGGGACATGCGTAGGAATAATCGGACCCCTTGATCTTCTGCATCGGTATAAACTTGCAGGCCGAACACCGGCAGCACATCCCCAAATCGCCCTGATAATCTGCTAGTGCCATCTTCGCTCCCTCCTGATTCTATTTAGTGATAATCTGTTGATTTTCATGGTTAAAAGCACACTTTCCCGGGATTCATGATATAGTTGGGGTCGAACATGTTCTTGAGTTTTTTCAACACGGCAACGGTAGCCGCGTCCCGGTTGATAATCATCCCGGCATTCTCGCCGTAAGGTCTGGAGAAGAATGCGCCGTTATCCATCAAACCTTTGACAGCCGAGGTGGCCAACCCCTTGACGCGGTTTGCCTCGCTCGCATTAGCGGGGTCGTAAAACAGGTTGAACTCGCAGTGACAGCCGGTGCCCTGTACTATCGGCTGGATGTAAACACCCATATCCGAGGCGGAGTAGCTGGCTTTTTCTGCCAGGTCGTACATGGTTTCCAGCTGACCTCCGAGTTTATCATTGATGGTCAGGTAGGGTATGTCCTCGCAGGCGCCTTTGTAGCGGAGCTTCCAGTAGGGCTCGGTTGATGGTTTCTGGATTACCTTTAATATCTCGTTCGCCGAGACCCCGCCGACCGATTTGACGGCTTCAATACCCAGCCTCCGGGTGATATCGGTGATGCCCTTGACATGAGCGCTGATTCTTTCATCCGCGAAATACTCGTAGCCGGCTACGGTGTAGAAAAGCACCCAGGCGGGCAACCCATCCTTGAGGTTCTGATAGTCCGCGGGCCATTTCTTCGCCAGGATAGCCGCCAGGTTGGTGTTATTGAGGATGAAGCACTCGTTGACCATTCTGAGTCTGACCATCCAGGAGGCCATCTCGACCAGAGTATCGACGGTATCGGCACCGACCACGAAGGGCTCTTCCTGGCTGGGGAGCAGTTCACATCTCATCGATGCCCAGGTTACGATGCCTATGGTCCCCTGCGCCCCCTGGACGAGCCTGTGCCAGGAAGCCACGCCGGGACCGTAAGGCGCTTTCTGCACGCCCCCGACAGCCCATTGTTCCTTTACCGTGCCCGGTCCTGCCGCCTGCCCGGTGCGGAATTCGTCGCCGCAGCCGAAGATTACCTCGATGCAGGCAAGCGGGTCAGAGATATCCCACTGGTACTTGGGCATTGTAACCGGTTCTCTCTCCAGCAGGCTGCCGATAACGGTCTTCGACTTCCTGGGAAGGAGCGGCATATTGAGCCTGATGCCCTCTTTTTTCGCCGCCGCTATGAGTTCGCCGAAGGTCACGCCCGGCTCGACCATGGCGACCCGGCGCGCCCGGTCGACATTGATAATTTTTTTCATCTTGCTCAAATCGACGATAATCGCCCCGCCGATGCCGGGGACGGTATCGCCCCGGAAATGCGGGGGGCCCGAACTCACCGGTACCAGCGGCGTTTTGGACTTGTTAGCCAGGTTAACAATTTTCTGAACTTCGCCGGCGTTTTTTGGTCTGACCACGCACACGGGCTTGATTGCATTGACGAAACTCACGTCTTTTGAGTATCCGTCCAGTACAGCCTGGTCGTAGGTCACGTTGCCGGCGCCGACAATTTTCACCAGCTTCGCTTTTTCAATCATTTTTGCCCCCTTTCGCTTTCTGATGTAATGAGTGGTTCGGTCTGAAGGAATATACTGGTGTTGTTGATTTTAGCCTGTTTTTAGAAGTTGGTTCTCCTGTATCCGTCTGAAAAAATTGCGTACCAAATTATAGTATTCCGCTTTGTACAACAATGTCAAGTAAAAAAAGGGGATTAATAGTCGTGATACGAATAGTGATGAAATATTCGGCTTGAACAGGAAAGAAACGGTTAGATATTGTATTAACGACGGGAAATTGATTTTCAAATCTCGTAAGTAATATAATCACGTGTAACCGGGCGGAATATCACATTTTGATTTACTTATACCGGGGAATACAGGTGCCCGGTTATTTTCTATAAATCGCATATCAGGTTGATAGTTGCAGACAGGAGGATACGTACCCATGTCAGATAAAAAAAGCAAGGTGAAAAAAAACAGCGGGGTGAAAACACTGACCCGGAGCATGGGCTTTCTGGGACTGCCCGGGGGCGGCGCCGAGGGGGTGGTGGACGTCAAGGAGGGCAGGATAGTGAGAATCAGGCCGCTGCACTATGACTGGCAGTACGACAGGAAGCACCTCAAGCCCTGGAAAATCGAGAAGAACGGCAGGACCTTCGAGCCGCTGATGAAAACGCTGCCGGGGACATTCTCGCTGGCATATAAAAAACGGGTGTATTCCCCAAATCGCATCAAGTACCCCCTGAAGAGAGTGGACTTCGACCCCGACGGCGAGAGAAACCCGCAGAACCGGGGTAAAAGCAAGTACAAGAGAATCTCGTGGGACGAAGCCACGGATATAATCGCCGGTGAGATAAAGAGGATACATAAAGAGTACGGACCGGAGGCGATACTGACCCAGCAGGAGGGGCACGGGGAGAACAAGTGGCTGCAGGGTCCGCACGGGATGCCGACGCTGCTGCTCAAGAAGATGGGCGGCTACACTCAGCAAATCAGGAACGCGGACAGCTGGGAGGGGTGGTACTACGGGGCCGAGCATGTCTGGGGACAGGGGCTTTACGGGCACTATTTCCCGGCGGACAACGTTATTAAAGATATCATCGACCACTCTTCGCTGCTGCTGGTCTGGGGCGGCGACCCCGAGACGACTACCTGGGGGTTCTGCGGACAGCTTGCCAGCCGGGTCTCTTATTTCTGGTCGGAAATAGGCATCAAGCAGGTGTATATCTGCCCGGAGCTGAATTACGGCGCCGCCGTCCATGCGGATAAATGGATTCCGGTGCTGCCCAACACCGACGCCGCCATGCAGCTGGCGATAATTTACACCTGGATAAAGGAAGGCACGTACGAAAAAGAGTACGTGGACACCCACACGGTGGGGTTTGATAAGGTGAAGGCCTATATCACGGGGGAGGAGGACGGTGTGCCCAAGTCGCCGGAATGGGCTTCTCCCAAGTGCGGCGTGCCGGAGTGGACCATCAAGGCGCTGGCGAGGGAGTTCGCCGAGAGAATAACGTCGATAGTCCATTTCTTCGGGGGCGGTTTCATCCGGGGTCCCTGGTCCAGCGAGCCAGCGCGGCTGGAATGCATCATGCTGGGCATGCAGGGACTGGGCGGTCCCGGCGTGCACCAGTGCCAGGTGACGTGGCATGGCATGCCGAGGAGCGAGAAGGCACCGGAGAACCGGATGTTCACCTTCGGGGCGGTAGCCACGGGGGCAGGCTGGCAGATGGACAACCGGGTGGCTTACCCGATGACAGGCAACAGCCGCGTCAGCCAGAAACAGTTTTTCCCCAAGACCAAGTTTCATGAGGCAATCCTTAATCCCCCCATCTCGTGGTACGGCAAGAGCCAGTGCTCGGCGCCGCCGGAAGACCAGTTCATCAAGTATACCTATCCGGCGGAGGGTTGCTCGGAGATACATATGGTCTGGAGCGACTCCGTGTGCATGACCACTTGCTGGCACGAAGGGATGAAGACGCTGGAAGTGTTCCGTAACCCCAAGATAGAGTTCGTCGTTCACCAGCACCCGTGGCTGGAAAACGACTGTTTCTGCGCGGATATCATCCTGCCCGCCTGCACCACCTACGAGGTGGACGACATGATGCCGAACTACTGGCCCGGTCTGCAGTTCAACAACATCATGTACCAGAAGCAGGCGGTAAAGCCGATAGGCGAGTCCATGAGCGACTATAATATTACGCTGGCGATAGCCAGGAAGCTGGGCATGGAGGAGGAAGTAACCGAGGGCAAGAGCCTGGACGAGTGGATGAAGTGGACTTACGACAATATGGACTTATCCGACCGTATTGGCTGGGAGGACCTGAAAGAGAAGGGGTACTATGTTTTTCCGACGGCCGACGGCTGGGAGAAAGACTCGCCCGGGCTCAGGAAATTTTATGAAGACCCCGAGAAGAACCCCCTCAAGACGCCGACCGGCAAGCTGGAGTTCTACTCGGCGAGGCTGGCCGAACATTTCCCAGACGACGAGGAAAGACCGCCGATTCCCAAGTGGATTGAAAAGGGCGTGACCCACGACGAGAGGATTTCCAGCACGAGGGCGAAGAAGTACCCGCTGCTGATGATGTCCAACCACGGCAGGTGGCGGATGCACGCCCAGTGCGACGATATAACCTGGACGAGGGAAATCCCCACGTGCAAGGTCAGGGCATGGGACGGCTACATGTACGAGCCTCTCTGGCTCAATCCGCAGACCGCCGCCGCCAGGGGGATAAAGGATGGGGACATCGTCAGGGCATACAATGAGAGGGGTTCCGTCCTCTGTGGGGCGAGGGTATGGGAGAGGATGATGCCCGGCGTGGCATACGTCGACCACGGGTCGAGGGTGGACTGGATAGTGCCGGGAAAGCTCGACCGCGGTGGCGCCATCAACCTCATCTCCCCGGCCAAGACGGTCTCCAAGAACTGCCCCGGCATGGCCAGCAGCGGTTACCTGGCGGAAGTCGAAAAGGTAAGTATGGCCCAAATGGGAGAGTGGCAGAAGCAGTACCCCGAGGCATTCGAAAGGGAGTACGACCCCGCTTCCGGCCTGCGTTTTAACGCCTGGATTAAGGAAGGCTAGAAAGAGGTAGATTTGAAGAAAATCGTCAGGAGTATCTGCCAGGCGTGCCATTGCAACTGCGGTGTTCTCGTTCACGTGGAGGATGGAAAGGTAACGCGCGTAACGGGCGACCCCGACCACCCCATGAACCGCGGTTTCATCTGCGTCAAGGGGCAGGCGCAGCCCGAACTGCTGTATCACCCCGACAGACTGAAATACCCTATGAAGCGTACCGGAGAGAGGGGGGAGGGCAAGTGGCAGCGAATCTCCTGGGACGAAGCCCTGGACGAAATCGCCGCCGGACTGAAGAAAGTACAGGGAAAATACGGGGCGGAGTCTATTGCCGTGATGACCGGCACCGGACCCCGTACCGGCAATAACACCGCCCGCCTGTTCTGCCTGATGATGGGCACGCCCAACCGGATAAGCGTCGATAATCACATCTGCTTCGCCCCCTCGGCGATGGCGGAATCGAACACCTACGGCGTAATGACCACCATGATGGAAATCGGACCGGACTATGATAATGCGGAATGCATCATAGTCTGGGGAGGAAATCCCCTGAACTCCCACCCTCCGCGCGGCGAGGAAATTGCCCGGGCGAAGCGCAAGAGAAATGCCAAGCTGATTGTCATCGACCCGCGGCGCACGACGCTGGCGGCGATGGCGGATATCTGGCTCCAGGTAAGGCCCGGCACGGACTTAGCCCTGGCGCTCGGTATGATAAATATCATTATCAACGAAGGATTGTACGACAGGGAGTTCGTCGAGAAATGGTGCCACGGCTTCGAGGAACTCAAGAAGCACGTGCAGGCGTATCCACCGGAAAAGGTCGCGGAAATAACATGGCTGCCGGTCGAAAGTATCAAGGAGGCGGCGAGGCTTTACGCCACAACCAGGCCCGCGGTCCTGCACCATAGAATCGGCGTGGAGCACAACATCAATTCCGTACAGTCGAGCCGCGCCTTCGCTACATTAATCGCCCTTACCGGCAACCTGGACGTAAAGGGCGGCAACCTGTTCCAGCAGCTGCCGGACGGATTTTCCAATCCGTGCAACAAGCTGAATTTCCCCAGCGATATCAGGGAGAAGCGCATCGGCGAGAAGGAATTCCCCCTCGCCCAGGGGTTCGTCCACTGCGCCCTGGCGGTGGAAGCCATGCTCGAAGGCAAGCCGTATCCCCTCCGGGCGATGTACTGCACCACCGGCAATCCCGTGGTGAACATGCAGAACAGTAAAAGGATGTGGAAGGCGCTGAAAAGCCTTGATTTTCTGGTGGTCACCGATTTCTTCATGCAGCCCACCGCGGAACTGGCGGACTACGTCCTGCCGGCGTCGACGTGGATGGAGAAAGACGACATGGGGGACTTTCCCAATCTCATGTACACCAATTATATTGCCGCCGGGCAGAAAGTCGTGGAGCCGCTTTACGAGTGTTGGGACGACCGCAAGATACTCATTGAGCTGGGGAAGAGGATAGATTGGCCCAACCGGACTCCTATGCCATGGCGGGATACCGGCGAACTTAACGATGACATGGTCGCCAGCCTGGGCATAACGTACGAAAACATGAAGCAAAAGGGCTATATCGTCGCGCCCATGAAATATAAAAAATACCTCGAAAAGGGGTTCAACACGCCGATGGGCAAGGTGGAACTGTACTCGACACGTTTCAAAGAGCATGGCTACGACCCGCTGCCCGTTTACCACGAGCCGCCGGAAAGTCCGGTAAGCACGCCGGAACTGCTGCCGGAATACCCCTTAATCCTGATAACGGGCGGCAGGAACATAGCCTGTTTCAATACCGAGGGACGCCAGATAGCCGGACTGAGGAAACGCCTGCCGGAACCGCTTATGGATATTCACCCGGAAACGGCAGGTGAGATGGGTATAAAGGAAGGCGACCGGGTTTGGCTGGAGACACCGCAGGTCAGGGGGGAGAGGGTGAGGTTTAAAGCCAGACTCACCGACGAGGTCCATCCGAAGGTCGTCCACACGCCGCACGGCTGGTGGTTCCCGGAGAAGCCGGGACCGGAGCATGGCTGCTTCGAGTCCAATGTCAACGTCGTCCTCACCGGCGACCCTCCCCGCGAGCCAATCGCCGGCTCGGTGCGCACCCGGGGGACCCTGTGCCGGATTACCCGATGCGCCGACGACTGACGGCTACTTGCCGGTAACCGGGTGCTTGTAGTGGTAGGGGACGTTATTACGGTGGTACGGATAGGGGTGGAAGGCGGAGGGGGGCTCATCGGCGTCGGGCAGTCCCATCCAGCCCATCAATGGTAAATTAAGCCAGCCGTCCTCGACCGGCGAGCAAAAGGTGTTGTTCCAGTGCAATTTTGAAAACAGCCATTTGCCGTTTTCCTTGACGTACTTGTTCTCGTAGTAGCCATGCAGCCACTCCGCCCGGGGGTATGCCCCGTAGGGCTTGGCTTCAAAGAGCCAGGTCTGCCACCTGCCCTCGGCTTTCGTGCCGTCCGGCGCCACGTCTATGACCGCGCCTATCTGCATGACGATGAACTGCATCCATGCCGGGGACTGGCGGGGAGCGCCGCCCGCGTTGAACATGTCCCAGTAGATACGCCGGATGCCCTTCTTGCCGTAGAAAACGCCGTGGTCGGCTATCTCCACGGACTCCGTCTGCTCCTCGGAGAAAAGGTCGACTATTTCCGCCCACATATTATTATCGAAGTAATAGCCGTATATTCTCTGCAGGTTCTCGATTTCCTGGATGTCCTCGGCGAGCTGTACCTGCTTTTCCAGTTCTTTAATATTCATGTTCATCACCTTTTATCTTATTTGCCGGTAACGGGGTGCTTATAATGGAAAGGTAAGTGATAGCCGGACGGGTAGGGGTAGAAAGCGGTGGGGGGCGCATCGGGTTTGATGGTGGGGTGTTCATCCATCCTGCCGAGGAGGGGCGTCCTGAGCCAGCCCGATTCGTAGGGAGTCCAGAAAGTGTTGTTCCAGTGCAGCTTCTTGAACTTCCACCTGCCGTTTTCTTTGACGTACTTGTTCTCGTAATAGCCGTGCAGCCAGTAATTCCGGAAAACTCCCCCGTACGGTCTGGCTTCCAGGTCCAGGCAGTTCCACCTGCCTTTGGCGGTTTTGCCGCCGGGGTCGACATTGATGACACCCTGGAACTGGAAAATCCTGACGATGCCCCCCGGCATGGGGGGGCGCGGCCTGCCGCCGCCCCCTATCCAGTCCCAGTACAATCTTTTTACACCTTCCTTCCCCCGGAACAGACCGTGGTCGGTGATTTCCACCGACTCGGCATCGTCGGAGAAAAGGTCGATAATCCCCTGGAGATTCTGCGACTCGAAATAATAGCTATAAGTCTTCTGGAGGTGCTCTATCTCCTGGATATCCTCGGCGAGCTGTACCTGCTCTTCCAGTTCTTCAAGGTCCATGAAGCCTTGCCTTTCACATTATTTACCGGTAACGGGGTGCTTGAAGTGATAGGGGACGTTATTACGATGATAGGGGTAGGGATGGAAAGCGGTCGGCAGGTCATCGGCGTCCGGTAAAGGCATCCAGCCCATCAGGGGCAGGGTCAGCCAGCCGTCTTCGACGGGCGAGCAGAAGGTATTGTTCCAGTGGAGCTTGCTGAACAGCCATTTGCCGTTCTCCTTGACGTATTTGTTCTCGTAGTAGCCGTGCAGCCATTCCTGTCGCGGGAAAGCCCCGTAAGGCTTGGACTCGCAGAGCCACGTCTGCCACCTGCCTTTAGCCGATTTTCCGTCCGGCGCCACGTCTATGACCGCGCCGATTTGCATGACGATGAATGCCACCCAGGGCTGGCGGGGTCCCCGGTCCATTGCCCCGATGGTATTCAGATAAATCTTCTCGACGCCTTTCTTGCCGTACAGCACGCCGTGGTCGACTATTTCCACGGACTCGGTATCATCAGAAAAAAGGTCGACGATTTTCTGCCACTGCTGCGTGTCGAAGTAGTAGCCGTACATCCTTTGGAGGTGCTCTATCTCCTGGATATCCTCGGCGAGCTGTACCTGTTTTTCCAGTTCTTCCAGACTCATTTTAATCACCTTATATTATTATTAGCCGGTAACCGGGTGCTTGAAGGGAAAGGGCACATGATAGCCGGAGGGATAGGGATGGTAGGCGGTAGCCGGGGAGTCGGCGTGGGGAAAGGGGGTGTCCGACAGACGGGGCACCTTGAGGAAGCCGCGCTGGAAAGACGTCCAGTACGTCAGGTTCCAGTGCAGCTTCTTGAAGTACCACTTCCCGTTTTCCTTGACGTACACGTTGTCGTAAACGCCGAACTGCCACGTCTGTATCTTCGTACCGCCGAAGGGCCGGCACTCGAACGACGGCGTGTACCAGCGTCCCGTAGCCGTCTTACCGTCGGGGGCGACCTCGACAACTCCCTGCGACTGCATGACCTCGAAGAACATCCAGCCCGGGCGCTTCATGCCCACCATGCCGGCGTACATACGGTTGACGCCCTCCTTGCCTCGGAACACGCCGTGGTCGGTAATCTCCACCGATTCCGTGTTCTCGGAAAAGAGGTCGATTACCTCCTGGTACTGCGCGGTATCGAAGTAATAGCCGTACATTTTCTGCAGGTTTTCGATTTCCTGGATGTCTTCCTGCAGGGTTACCAGCTTTTCCAGTTCTTCCAGATTCATAATTGCTGTCTCCTGTGTCACCCTGAGTATAGCGAAGGGTCTCTTTTTTACCGTAGAGAGATTCTTCGTCACTTCGCTCCTCAGAATGACAGGTTGGGTAACCTTTATTTGCCGGTGATGGGGTGCTTGAAATGCACCGGGAAATGATAGCCGAAGGGGTAGGGCCGCCAGGTGGTGGGAGGGGCATCGGGGGGGACATCCGGGCTGGGGCCGTTATGCCCGACCACCGGCGTCTTGAGCCAGCCGTCCTCGTAAGGTGTGCGGAAGTTCAGGAAGAAATGGAGCTTTTTTATCATCCACTTGCCGTTTTCCTTGACGTACTCGTTCTCGTAGATGCCGTGCGCCCAGAGCTGGCGGAGCTCGCCGTCGTGGAGGGTGAGGGTGGGGCGGGCTTCCACGAAGAAGCCGTACCAGCGTCCCTTGGCGGTCTTGCCGTCGGGGTCCACGGTGACCACGCCCTGAATCTGCATGCCGATGGACATGTAGCCGGGCCTGGGTTTGGCGTCCTTACCGCCCTTGAGAAGGTCGATGTAATACCGGCGGACGCCTTCCTTGCCCTTGTAGACGCCGTAATCACACTCCTCGACGGAATCGGCATTATCGCTGAAAAGGTCGACGACCTTTTCCCACTCTTCGTAGTCGCAGTAATAGCCGTAAATTCTCTGGAGCTTCTCTATCTGCTTGATGTCGTCCAGTCTCTGAATTCTTGCCTGTAATTCTTCTAAAGTAGCCATGAAGTCCTCCTTTATTCTTTAAGGGTATAGCTCGGGCTTGGAAGCCAGCGTTCTGGCGAATTTCAGCTTGCTGAACTTCCATTCCCCGTTTATTTTGACGTATTCGCAGTCGTGCCTGCCCTGTATCCACTCTATGGTCGGCACGGAAAAGAACATGTAGACAATCCAGTGTCCTTTGGCGGTATCGCCGTCGATGGTGAGGACGGGCTGGCCAACGAGGTGCCCGTCGTAGCGCTCTTTCCTATGTTTTGCCAGGGTGCCCATGAAAATGCTGGAGTAGTTATCCCGGCCCTTCAACACCCCGGAGTTGCGGACTTCCACCTCGGCGTCGTCGGTGAAAAAAGTCATCGCCTTTTCGAACCACAAGTTATCGTGGCAAGACATGTACTCCCGGTGCATTTTCTTTATTTCCTCCAGGTCCTCCATAGCCCTGACCCGTTTTTCCAGTTCTTTAATATCCATACGGACCTCCTTATAGATAAAATTAAACGATTATTGAGTCGTGAAATACTGTGAAGGCTAGGTTACCAGGCTTTTCAGAGCCTGTTCATCGGTGATGACGATGCGGCGCCTCTCCAGCCGGATAGCCCCCTTTTCCTCCATGACGCGGAGGGAGCGGTTGACCACCACCCGGCTGGTGCCCACCATCGCCGCGAGGTCCTGCTGGGTGAAAAGCGGCAGCAGGTTCTCCTCGGCGCCGGACTGCTTGAGAATCAGCCTTGCCAGCCGGTTGATTACCTGGTCGAACGACAGCACTTCTACCAGCGACGAGTCGCGGCGTACCTTCCCCGCCAGTACCCCGGCGACGTTCAGAGCCACCCTGGGGAATTTAGCGAACAGGGCTTTGATGTCCTCTTTCTTAATCGCCAGGAGCCGGACGGGGGCCATCGCCAGCATGTCCATGGCGCTGGGGCCGCCGTCAAAAGTAGAGACGTCGTTCAAAGATTCACCCGTAGATGCAATATTGAGTATCTGCTCTTTGCCATTGGCTGATTTTTTGAATACCTTCACCGCCCCTGAAATTATCAGGTACATATAATCGGACAGGTCGTCTTCACACAGTAAAGTCTGTCCTTTTTCGATTCGTTTTTCAAAGGCGATGTAATTTTTGACCTCCTCAAGCTCTTCAGGTGTCAAGCCGGTGAAGTAGTGCATCCTGGACAGTATTTTTTGAGTTACAGCCATATTAAATCAGCCTGATCAGATGCCGGATAACTGGTAGCGTTTAAAACATAATGTAGGTAAGTTGGGGTCTTTTGTCAAGCTGGATAGGAGACGGCTGTATTTTCCGTCAAGTTTCCTCCTTTATCATGAAAATAATTTCATATTGGGTGTGAGCACCTATTGACAAATACTGAAACAAATATTACTATGTAACATAAGTTACAATTTATCGTTATTGACATAATAAGCCATATTTCATTACGCATACCATTGCAGAACAATATATCACTAACGATTATATTAGTCAAATGCGTAACAATAAAGCAAGGGGAGGATAAACATAAAGATGCGCTGGGGAATGGTTGTAGATTTGAGTAAATGCATGCGCTGTCATGCCTGCATTGCCGCCTGCCGCGTGGAGCACTTCCTGCCGCTCGGCATTACCTGGCCGAGGTTAATCGCCTGGGAAGAAAAGGCGGATGAAGTGACGACCTTTCCCGTACGCTGCAACCAGTGTAAGGACGCCCCATGTGTGAAGGTCTGTATTACCGGCGCCACCCAGCAGCGCGAGGACGGCATCGTCTGGATAGACCAGGACAAATGCGTCGGCTGCCGCTACTGCATCATCGCCTGCCCGTACCAGAACCGCACCTTTCTCTCGAAGGACAGGGATACGGGGTATTTTCCGGGCTACGAGCTTACTGAGTTTGAGAAAGCCGGCAATAAAAAATACCCCCATACGGTCGGTGCGACCGAGAAGTGCAACTTCTGCATGGAGAGAATCGATTACGGACTGTCCCAGGGGCTGGTGCCGGGAGTGGACAGGGAAGCTACTCCCGCCTGTGTCAACGCCTGCCCGGCGAGGGCGCTGCACTTCGGGGACCTCGACGACCCCAACAGCGAGGTGCGGCGGCTGATACACGAATACAAGGGATTTCAGTTCCACCTGGAGCATGATACCGACCCTTCCATATATTACATCGATAAGCGACACGGGGGAATATAAAGATGGCATTACGTCAGTGGATGGTTACCCACGACTGGATGGTCAAGCCCACCCAGCAGACGGAGTGGATAGAACGACGGGGTATCCTGGTCTGGATAGCCGAGGTGTTTACCTCGCTGGGGGCCGGGCTCTATCTGGTATCCCTTTTCTTTAACAACTGGTGGGGTATGCTGGCTGCCTGGGCGATAATCATGTTCCTTAAATTACCGCCGCACCTTCTTTACTTCGGGAAGCCGCTGCGGTTCTGGCGGACGCTCATTCCCATTACCGATTCGTGGAAGACCTCATGGTTTACCAGGGGCATCAATTTCACGGTGTACTTTGGCACCGTCGTCTTTTTCCAGCTTATCGTCACGTACTTCTTCCCCGGCACGGGTTGGGATATCGCTTTGAAAGTGCTGGGGGGCATCTTCGGGTTCCTCGTGGGCATCTACAGCGGGTTCATCATGAGCTACTGCAAGAGCGTGCCGTTCTGGAATACCGCCATGCTGCCGATAATCATGTTGCTGGCGGGTGTCGCCGACGGCTTCGCGCTGATACTGGCGATAGGTATTGTCGATGCCTCGGTGAATATTGCCGCCGTTGAACTCGGTATCCGCATCATACTTGCCGCGAACATCGTCATGATGGGGGCTTATGTCTGGAACGGCACCTACCAGTCCAATACCGCCAGGTACACCGCCATGCTGCTCGTTAAGGGTAAGCTGGCGGTTCCCTTCTGGCTGGGCGTCGTTGTCATCGGCATGGTCGTGCCGCTGGGGATTTCCTTCCTGAGCCTGTTTGCCGAGCAGGCGACGACCGGACTGCTGATTGTATCCGTCCTGCTGCATACTGCGGGGGCGGTGGTGCTCAAGTACGTACTGCTCAAGACGGGTGTGCATACCCCCCTGCTGCCAACGCTGTCATACTCGCATCGATTATAAGGAGACCGCAATGAGCGAAAGGAAAATAATCAAGACCACGTGCAAGGGCTGTCACGGCGGCTGCGGTGTCCTGGTGACCGTCGAGGACGGGGTAATCGTTCACGTAGAGGGAAACCCGGAGTCCGTGACCGACGGCACGATGTGCGCCAAGGGGCTATCCCAGCTTCAGCATGTGAATAATCCATACCGCATTAAGTACCCTATGAAGCGTACCGGGAAGAAGGGCGAGGGCAGGTGGGAGAGGATAACCTGGGACGAAGCCCTCGATACCATCGCCGATAAAGTAAACGAGGCATGCGATATGTACGGACCCCACACCGTCGCCATATCCCAAGGGACGGGCCGGGGGTGTAACCGCTACGTCCACCGCCTGGCGCGCTCGATAGGCTCCGCCAATACCATAACCCCCGGCTACATCTGCCACAGTCCACGCATCGGCATTTACGGGCTGGTCACCGGCTACGGCCGGCTTTACTGCGATTACCACGGCTGGGGCGGGCAGTTTCCCAAAACACAGATAATCCTGGCCAAGCAGCTGGAAATAAGCAGCGCCGACTCCGAGATGGCGTACTGGTTCATGAAGTCACTCGACCACGTGAAAAACCTGATAGTCATCGACCCCCGCGCCACCGCGATGACATCGCGGGCGACCGAGTGGCTACAATTGAGGCCCGGCACCGACGCCGCCCTGCTGCTGGGCATGATGAATGTCATTATCCGGGAGGGGCTTTACGATAAAGAATTCGTGGAGAACTGGACCTACGGATTCGATGAACTCAAGGAGCGAGCCGCGGAGTACCCCCTCGAAAAGGTAGAGGAGATAACCTGGGTCCCGAAGGAAAAGATTGCCCATGCCGCCCGTCTCTTCGCTATCGACACGCCGGGAACGATACAGGTGGGCAGTTCTCTGGAGAGGCAGGCTAACGCTGGACAGAACATCCGGTGCGTGGTCGACCTGTGCGGCATTACCGGAAACATCGAGCGCCCCGGCAGCATGATGAGCTGGGTCCTGCCGCCTACAGGACTAATCGAGGACTTTTTTAATGAAATTCCCATTACCCCGGAAATGAAGTCGAAAATCAGGGGTGGGGACATCCACAAGATGGGAGCCGCCCGCACCGCCCACTCCGATACCGCTATTAGAGAGATAGCAGAAGGGCACCCGGACAGGATACGCGTCTGGATAGCCATCGCCGGACAGCAGATAGTCCACCTGGCGTACACGCCGGACGTTATCAAAGCCCACGAGAGTGAAGACCTCTTCCGCGTACAGATAGACTTATTCATGGGGCCGGCGGCGGAGTATGCCGATATCGTCCTGCCAGCGGCGCATTACCTGGAACTGGACGATATATTTGACATGCACCCCCGTTTCTATATATCCGCTATCAACAAGGCCATCGAGCCACCGGGAGAAGCCTGGGCGGACAATAAGATAGCCCTGGAGATAGGTAAAAGGGTAGTCCCCGAGCACTGGCCCTGGGATACCGTGGAAGAGATGCTGGATTATCAGTTGAGGAGAGGCAATATCACCTGGAAGCAGTTCAGCGAACAGATGGAGGTCTCCTGCAAGGGCAAAGACCAGATTTATTATAAGTACAAGACGGACTACTGGCGGAAGGGTGGGGGATTTCCCACGCCGACCGGCAAGCTTGAGCTGTATTCGACCGTTTTAAAGGATATGGGCTACGACCCTCTGCCGCAGTTCGTCGAGCCGGGTGAGAGCCCTGTTTCGACTCCTGAAATAGCGGAGGAATACCCGTATGTGCTTACCAGCGGTTACCGCCAGCCGTTCTATTTCCTCGGGCAGTACCGCAACATCCCCTGGCTGCGGAGCTTCATGGTCTACCCGACGGCCCAGATAAACCCGGAGACGGCGAAAAAGCACGGGATTGAGGACGGCGACTGGATATGGATTGAGTCGCCACGGGGCAGAATCAGGCAGCTTGCCCGGGTCTTCCCCGGCATCGACCCGCGTGTGGTCATGGCTACCGCCAACTGCTTTTATCCCGAGGAGCCCGGTCCCCTCCACGGATTGACCATATCCAGCCCCAACATGCTTACCTCCAACAAGCACTTCGACCCCATGTACGGCTCGCCGGACCTCACGTGTCTGCTGTGCCGGATATCGAAGGTGGAAAAGAAAGATTTGAAGGACATTCCGCGCGGGGCTTACCGGCTGCAGGGGTACGAGGGAGATATCGGCACGGTGCCTTTCGGGCAGGAAGGGAAAAACCGCAAAGGCAAGCGGTAGAAGGATGAGTGATAACGAAAAGTTCGACGTAATCGTCGTAGGCGCCGGTCCCGCCGGAACTACCGCTGCTTACGTCCTGGCGAAGTCAGGGGCGGAAGTCCTGCTCGTGGAGCGGGGGAACTATCCCGGCGCCAAGAACGTCTTCGGAGGTATCCTGTATACCCCCGTGCTAAATCGCCTGATGCCGGACTTCTGGGAAGAAGCGCCTGTGGAGAGGCATATCAGGGGCGTGAAGATTTTACTGATATCGGAGAAAAACGCGGTGTCCGTTGGGGTGGAGAGCGAGGAGCACAATCAGCCTCCTTACAACAACAGCTTCACCGTGTACCGCTCGAAGTTCGATAGCTGGTACGCGCAGAAGGCACAGGAAGCCGGGGCGATGCTGGTGACCGATACGGTCGTGGATGATTTACTGTGGGATGGTGTTAAGGTGGCAGGCATAAGGGCACGGGGCGACGAGGGCGAAGTCCGCGCCGATTGCGTCATTGTTGCCGACGGCGTCAATTCGCTTCTTACCAAGAAAGCCGGATTAAGGAAAGAATACAGGCCCCGCCAGGTATCGCTGGGGATTAAGGAGATAATCGAACTCCCCCGCGAGGTAATCGAGGAACGGTTCGGTCTCTCGGGCAATGAGGGAGTCGAACTCAAGTACATGGCGGGCGACGCCACCAGGGGCATCTGGGGCGGAGGCAATATCTATACGAACCTGGAGACGCTGTCCGTAGTCACCTGGACCTGCCTCGACCCCCTGACGGTAAACCGGCAAAAGGCGGCGGAAATCATGGAGCACTTCAAGGCGCACCCGTTCGTCAGGAACTATATCCGGGACGGTAAGACCGTGGAGTACCAGGCGCACCTGGCGCCGGACGGTGGTTACGATTTCACCCCGGAGTATTATACGAATGGGCTGCTTATCGCCGGCGACGCCGCGCGTTTCCTCAACGCCTCGATACATTACGAGGGCACCAATTTCGCCATGGCGTCCGGCGAGGCGGCGGCTCAGACGGTGCTGGAAGCGAAGAAGGCCGGCGATTATTCAGCAAAAAGCCTTTCTCTCTACCGGAAGCTGCTCAACGACAGCTTCGTTATGAAAGACCTCAAGCGCTATCGCAAGATGAACCGGTTTGCGGAAGCCTGTCCCGAATTTTTCAACGGTTACTTCGATGCCATAACGCAGGTTGCCGTGGACTATTTTGCGGTAAAGGAGATGCCCAAGAGGATGCAGGAGTGGCGGATGATATGGGACTTCCGCAAAAACCTGCGCCGGGCGACCGGTTCCAGGTTCCCGCTGCTCGGGTTTATCTGGAAATCTCTCAAAGGAGCGATATCGTTCTTATGAAAACCGATGACAAGCTTGCACTCGATTTATTTCACGTCGATAAAGAGCCGCATATAAAGGTCGACCACGAGATATGCCGGGCTTGCCCGCACAAGCTGTGCACGTACGTATGCCCGGCGGAAAATTATACGCTCAACGGCGAAGATGATATTACCTTCTCCTGGGAGGGCTGCCTAGAATGCGGCACCTGCCGTATCGTCTGCGACCGAGGCGCGCTGACCTGGGAGTACCCGCGGGGCGGTTACGGGATTAGCTATAAATTCTAAAGCGATGATGAAGATTATAACGAACATACAGTCGTCAGCCAGCCAACTCGACCTGAGCTTCGGGGACAGGGTGGGGGGATTCGTGTCTCTAATACGCCCCGTCTTTTTTGTCCTGACACCTGTGAACGCTGCTGCTGCGGTCGTACTCGCGCTGGGGGGCTTTCCCGCGCCGGCAAAGTGCGTTTTCGGCTTTCTTGCCGTGGCTTTCGCATCATGTGCCGTCAATGTCTTTAACGATTACGTAGACCGGGAAAGAGATAAAACTGTCTGGCCCCACCGTCCCATACCGGGTGGAAGAGTAAAGTCTAACGAAGCTTTACTCGTGGCAATCGTGTCTCTGACTGTAAGCCTGACCATTACCTGGTTTGCATTCAATCCTGCGACGTTCTATATCCTCCTGCTGGCGATGGTGCTGGGCGGGCTGTATTCTGTTTATCTGAGGGATAGAATCGGATACCTGTCGCTACCGCCAATCGTGGGTTTAATTTACCTGGGGGGCTGGGCGGCGTTTTCTCCGGGGACGCTGTTTACCAGCTGGCTGCCATGGTACCTCTATCTAATCGGTGTCGTCTGGCAGACGGCGCATATCATGATTTACTACCCATTGCACGTGGTACCCGGCAGGGAAAATCCCCGGGCTTTGATTTTCAGACCTTCAGCGCGTACTGCCGTAATAACAGGAATTGTTTTCACGGTTCTCACCATTTTATCGGGGGGGTTATTACCGCTGGCGGCGTCCGATCTGGGCGTACTCTACGTGGTACTAGTGATAGCCGCCGGTATTTATGCTTTAGTGAGTGGATTTAAATTTTATAAGGATACTAAGGAGAGAAAACGGGGAGTCGCGGCGTTTACAGCGCTGTCAGTGTTCCGACTGGTCATTTCAGCGGCGATACTGATTTCTATTCTGGTGACATAGACAAATGAAGCAAACGGTTGACCTAATTAAGAACGGGACTTTAAGCAGGACGGACTCCGTATCCAGGAAAAAAGCCGAGTTGCAGTCGAGGGGCGTGCGTATCCCGCCGGAGTTAATCGATGAGCTGGAAGCAAGATACAACGCTCCATCGGTAGGGACCGGCAGGATGGTGCTGTGCCTGGAATCGCCGGCGGGAGACGGGGAATTGATTCCCGTCTTCATCGTCAACGGCAAGCGGTCGGAGTATTCGGCCCTGCATATGGTCAGAAGCGGCGGCGGGAGATACGAAGTATGGGCGGACGACGAAAAATACACGGACGTTACCCTGCTACCCCGCCCGGAATTTTATAACAACATCACCGAAAGCGGCGTACCTATGCACAAGTTGGCGGTTATCGTGGGACCGGGACATATGCGCTCGGTGGTAAACCAGCGGTGTCATTACCAGGAAATCGGCAAGCCGTGTAAGTTCTGCGCGGTGCGTCACTGGTGGGACGCCGATATCGAGAAAACGACCGTGGAAATTGCCGGAGTCGTGGCGGCGGGTGTCGAAGAAGGTGTGGTCAAGCACATATCCCTGACCACCGCTACCCTGAACACGCAGGATAAGGGGCTGCGGCAGCTTGTAGAAACCGCCCGTCTCATACGTGCGAGGGTGAATATCCCCGTCATGCTGGAGTTTGAGCCTATTTATAATTTACCTCTGCTAGATTCGCTTTTAAGAGAGGCAAAATGGGCGGGAGTCACCACCGTTTCCTGCAATGTAGAGTGTTTCGATGCAAGCCTGCGACCGGCAATCATGCCGATAAAAGGCATGATACCCGTATCCACCTATATAAGGACCTGGGATAAATCCCTTGATATTTTCGGGGAAAACGAAGTTTTCACGGTGGCAATCGCCGGAATAGGTGAAGATGAGGGGTTACTTCTACGCGGTATCGAACTGGCCGCTTCGCGCGGCGTCATGACCTTCCTGGTGCCGCACAGTCCGGCAATAGGGGCGGTCTACGAAGACATGGAAGCGCCGACCGCCGACCGCATGCTGGCTCTCTATGAGAGGGCAGCGAATATTTACGAAAAATACGGACTGGACATCCGCGCCTGCCGGGCGGGGTGCGTGCGGGGTGGGGGTTTCAGCGCGATAAAGGATGTCGCCAGGTTCGGAATATAGATAAAACGAGAGGAGAAATAGAAACCATGTATAAGACAGCAGTGACAACTTATACGGATGAGTTCGGAGTACTGGGCAGGAAGAAGTCAGAATTACAGGCGCACGGGGTGATAGTGCCGCCGGAACTGCAGGAAGAACTGGAAAGGGACTGGAACGCCCCGGCGATTAAAAGGGGGAGGTTCGTCTTCCTGCTGGAGCAGCCGCTGACCGGACTCTATACCACCGTGCTTATCATCAACGGCAAGTTTTCAGCTAAATCGCCGTTTCATGTGGTGAAGTCCGCTTCCGGCGGGTATGAAATCCGGGAGAACGACGAGAAATTCACGGATATAGCCATGATGCCCCGACCGGCATATTACGATATGACCACCAGCGACGGCGTTCCGATGAGCGATGTCGCCGTCATCGGCGAGCCGGACCACCTGCGTTCCGTCCTGAACCAGCGGTGCGGCTACCAGCAAATCAGTAAAGGCTGCAAGTTCTGCGCGATAGAAAGCTGGTGGGCGGGCTACATGGACAAGACCCCCGCACAGGTCGCCGAGGTTGCCGCGGCCGCCTACGGGGAAGGGGTGGCAAACCACGTAACCCTCAGCACTGGCACCAGGCTCACTCGCGGTAAGGGACTGGAAGACCTGGTGGAAGCCGCCCGACTTATTCACGAAAAAGCCGACGTTACCAAGACACTTAATTTCGAGCCCCTGGCGGATATCCCGCTGCTGGAATCGCTTTTACTAGAGGGCAAAGCGTACGGAGCGACTACCGCCCTGTGCAATATCGAGTGCTTCGACGTAAGCCTCCGGGAAGACATCATGCCCATGAAGGGCAAAAATACGATTGACGACTACAAGAGGGTGTGGCGGAAGTGCACGGATATCTTCGACCATAACGAGGTCTATACGATGGTCATCGCCGGACTGGGCGAAGACGACGAGTCGGTCCTCCGGGGCGTCGAGCTTGCCGCCTCGGTGGGGGTGGTGGCGTCGATAGTCCCCTTTACGCCGATGTTGAACTCCGCTTACGAAGACAGGGAGCCACCGGAGGTGTCACGGATGCAGTATCTCTATGAAGCTGCCCTGCCCATCTACGAGAGGTACGGACTGAAGCTTTACGGCGGTACCGGCGGAATATTTACCTCTCTGAAAGGAATGTGAGGGATATTATGGGTGGCAGAATACCCCTGACCGAAGAACCCATTGGTGATGCGGACGCCGTTATCCAGTACGATAAGGGCGCCCGACTCTACATGATGCCCGAGTATAAGTATTTCGTGGGAAAGGTGCTTAAGAGGGGCATCAGGAGCGGCAGGGTGCTGGACGTCGGAACGGGGTCCGGTCGGCTGGCTATAGAACTGGCTAAGGCTAAGAACTGCTATTTTGATATCGTCGCCGTGGATATCTCCGCGAACATGATACGTAAGGCGAAAGAAAACGCCCGGCGCGCCGGCGTTGAAGATAAGATTAAGTTCATGGTCGGCACGGCGGCGGCGCTGCCCTTCGCCGACGATTCCTTCGATATCGTCGTCAGCTACGCCTCACTGCACCACTGGTTTGAGCCGGTGACCGTCCTGAACGAGGTCGCCAGAGTCACCCACGAGGATGGACTTGCCGTTATCCGCGATAATAAAAGGGTCTACCAGAATCCGGCCTGGAAAGCCGTAATATGGGTGATGACCCGGTTTATGAACCGGCGGCACCGGGAAAACTGGCCTAAAGCAATACTGGCGAGCTATACCGTCCCGGAGGTGCGGGAGATGGTGAGTCGGTCGCGTCTTCACGACTGCAAGGTAAGCAGCGACTTCGTATTCATCGACCTTTGTATAGAATCGTCCGGGAGGAAGGGATGAGCCATATAGCCGAAAATTCATACCTGTGCCATCAGTGCGGCAATATCTTCAGGGCATCTCCGGCGGAGGAAGTTACGTGCCCGCAGTGCGGGGGTCCGCAAACGCGGGAACTGGCGTCGTGGGTGCCGCTGGGTTCCGATTTAGCAGAAACTCAAGCCACGTGGCAGTACGAGTGCCAGCAGTGTAAGGAACAGTTCGAGCTGCCGGTGCCTGCCAGCCCTTCGCAGGAAAGGACTATCAGGTGCCCCGTCTGCAAGGGCGGGCATATCCACCGGCTGACACTTTCCGGCTACGAGCCGCTGTATTGCGGCTGATAGCGGGTTGAATGAAGCCGTGAGCTTCCACGACCAGGAAAGTGATTTACCGGGAATTTATAGCTTGTCTGATAGCCTGCTCAAGTTCCCGGGGGACATCCGTACCGATCTGGTACTGTTTGCCGTTTATAAGCTTGATATGGACAGCGTGTAAGCCGGAAACCCTGAACAGTAACCCATGAGGTGTTGTGCGAATCCCCCAGCCATAATACCAGGGGTTTTTCAAGGTCTTCACCGATTCTATTTCATCTAACCTGAATCGTTTACGGACTGCTCCGGGTCCAAAGCGTACTTCCAGTTCTTCTTCCCGGATAACCACGGTCAGACTGGAAAACAGGACCAGAGCTACGGCGATTAATACCAAGACTCCGACGGCAATCCAGCTGATGCCGGTATTCGCCAGGATAATCCCGATTAGTATCATCGCGACTACGACCGGTATGATAATCAGATAACCGACCTGCGTGTGTTCATACTGTTTATTCATGTTACGTTAGTTGTAATTATTCCTTATCTAGCTATGCACTTTTTCCGCGGCGGCGCTCAGTCCGGCGAGTCTACCGGTGGTCCAGGCAAACCCGTGGCTGAGTCCGGCGCACATGGTGGGATAGTCCACGGCGAACCGTTGGCCGACCGTGTTGCCGGCGAGGTACAGTCCCGGAATGACCTTCCTGCCCGCGTCCAGCGGCTGTAATCTGGTATTGACGATAAGGCCGCCCAGGATAACCAGTATGTGCTGCTCGATGATGCCGGCGTAGAAGGGCGGTTTGTCCACCGTCGTCAGGCGGTCGGGGCGCTTGCCGAAGTCCAGGTCCTTCCCCGCACGCGCCAGTTCATTGTACCGGTCTATGGTAGCCCGGAAAACCTTTGCGGGCACGTTCATCTTTTTTGCCAGTTCTTCAATGGTGTCCGCTCTGACTGTCATCTCGTCCAACATCTGGCGTATCATGTCGTTGGCTTCGATGAAGGTACCCAGCCCGACGCCCATCAGGGGAAGCTCGTCTTCCCACTTGCTGTCGAATACCTGCCAGACCTTCTTGCCGGGCTGGCGTATCAGCGAGTTGGCGCTGCTCTGGGCGGGCACGTCCTCGTTTTCAAATCGTTCGCCCTCGATGTTCACCCGCAGGAAGGCATTCGCTCCGGTGGGTCCTACCGTGGCGTGGGACATGGGGGCATGGGGTCCCGGTTCCATCACCGCGCCTGCCCACATCGCCATGAGATGCCCGTCCCCGACGTTCAGCGGCTCCGGCGCCAGCCGGAGGTCCTCGTTACGAATCATGTAGATGTTGTTTTTCCGGGCGACCTCCGCGGAGTCCGGGCAGTATTTCTGTACCATCGCCGGGTTATTGGCGTAGTCGCCGGTGCAGAGCACCACGGCTTTGCGGGCGTTTAACTGAATGTATTGCCCCTCCGGATTACGTGCGAAGACGCCGGCGACCCTGCCGTTTCCTTCCCGGATAAGGCGTAATCCACGGGTGCGGTAGCGGATTTCCACGCCGAGCTCCCGGGCGCGTTTCTCCACGCAGTCCAGCGCGCACTTGTGGTAGAGTCCGATAGTCTTGCCGTCCGAGTGCATGTGGCCTACCGGGAAGTCCGGGTAATATTCCTTTTCCGGGTCGAAGTCCGGCTTCCTGGGCCACTGGTAGGGGAGGGTTTTAACCCCTTCGGCGTCCGTAATATCCATGAGCCAGTCCAGCACCGCCCCGCTGTTGTCCGCCCAGAGCCGGTACAGCCGCTGGTCGGGCCTGTTGCCAGCCCACTGCATCAGTGCCAAGATGACCTCGTCCTTGTCAATCTTCACGCCGAGTTTTTTCTGGAGCCTGCTGTTAATAGCGGCGACGAGTCCGCCGCTCCAGCGGTAGGTGGTATGCTTATCAATCTGGATGACGCTGGCGCCAGACTCGGCGGCTGATAATGCCGCCGCCTTGCCGGACGTTCCCGCGCCGACTACCACTACGTCTGCGGCACTTGTCTCCACAATCTCTTCCGGCGGAATCGGTGGAGGTTCCATTTCAAAAGAGTCTCTGGTGTAATAGGGCATCTATATTATCCTCCGTTGTCTTATTACGTCCCGGTGTTGTCCGCGTGCGTCAGGCTCTATATACCTTGCCGGTCTTCTTGTCCTTCCAGTACGCCCGCTGCTGTACGGGCCAGTTGAAGGATATAGCACCGGGACGGGGACATTCGTTGACGCAGCAGCCGCCGTACCAGCACTCGTCGGGGTGCAGGATAATCGGGGGTTTGCCCTTCTCTGGATTGGGAATAAAGACGTCCACCTGGCAAACTTCCAGGCAGGTGTTACAACCGTCGCAGATATCCGGATCAAAGATTACGGGAGAGTTCGGCGAGATGATATTGGGCATAGCGTATACTTTATTTTGAGCCATGACAGCCTCCTTATTTACCTTTATAGACGCCTTGGTAATCTTTGTTATAAGCCTCGTAATTGGCTTTCATATCGCCCCAGTAGTTCATGGGCAACGAGCCTTCTTTGACCTTGCCGTTCTCTAGCTTGACGGTCACGTATTTGCACCACTCGGGCGGGTCAATCTCGGGGTAATCGATTCTGAAGAAAGTCAGTACCTGGCTGCTGGCTTTACGTGCCAGAGAAGCATGCATGACGATTTGCCCGTGTGTCAGTAGGCTCAGGTCTTCGATACTGCGCATCAATTTGTGCGGGTCGAGGGCGTACAGCCTGGGGACGTGCCTTTCCTCGATATCCTTCAGGGAATCCAGCCCCATATTGAGCAGCAACTCGGTCTTGAACTCGCTGCAAAAGTACTGCATCGTTCTGGCGATTCCGGCCTGCAGTTCTTTCCAGTCGATGCCCTCGGTGCGTTTTATGGGGGCATAGACCCGGGCTTTTTCGAGGTCCAGTTGCTCTTTAGATACTTTACCTGCGTTTATCTGCTGCGAGTAGGCGGCGGCTTTTCTGCCGGCGTACCTGCCGGTAGCGGCCGCGTAGCTGTGGTCGCCGGCGGAGAACGTCTGCTCCCCGGCGACGTACAGTCCGTCGAGAGTCGACTTCAGGTTCCAGTCGATGACCGGACCGCCGCCGCCGGCGTTCCGCAACTGGGGCGGACTGGTACCTTCGATAAGATTGTAGTTCTGGAGGAGGTGTTTATCGGGATTAAAGCCGGCTTTTTCATAGGTATTGGTGATGTTTTTCGTGGTGGATTCTTCTCCCAGCATGAGCTTCCAGGTGACCCTGCGCTCGATATCCGGCATGCCGGGGAAATCGCCGTAGAAGGGCAGGGCGTATTCCCCGGTATGCACCCCTTTGATAATCTTTTCCATGTCTTCCGGAGAGGGCCTCATGGCGCCACCGTCCGGCCATCCCTGGAGAGGCCAGGGAAGCTTCTTGCCGTTGGCATCGACGAGCTGAATATTCTCGTAGCTGGCGTCTCCGGCGCCGCCGTACCAGGTATGCTTGTAGCCGGTCCCCAGCATGAGAGGAGCAGTGCGCTCCATCAGGGTAAGTTCGGCGCCGGCTTTCCAGGCCATGGCGACGCCGTCGCCGGTCATGTTGCGGGAACGGAAAGAATTGTACCCGGAAAGTTCCGTATTCAGTATAAAAAGGGAGTAATTCCCGGCGGTAGCCAGTATGGCGGCTTTCGACTTGAATATCATGAATTCGCCGGTGCGGTTGCTGAAGCCCGTAGCGCCGATTACCCTGGCTCCCTGGACACCACCCTCCGTCAAGAGGCTGGTAACCATGACACGGTCGAAAATCTGAACGCCCAGGTGTTTGCATTCTTTCTTCAAGGCGGGCTTGAAGGTGGTCCCCCAGATGCGTATCACGACCTCGGTGGAGTGGTTGGCGCTGACGCGGGGTGAAAACATGAACTTGGTGTCGTCGTACCTGCCCTCGGCGCCCATGTATTCGTCGTCGGTGTCCCTGATTTTACCGCCCATCTGCTCCATTTCCAGGAGCGTATCGTAATTTTCACGGCATTGAATCTGGGTGCCGATGCCATTGCCGTAGGCACATTTGGCGGGGTCTTTCATCAACGGTCCCAGAACACCCGGACGCTCGACCATAACCTTTGCCCATTCGTCGGGGTCGACCTTGGAGTGGGGGTTGGCGGGGACGTTGCACCAGTGGTCGCAGCCCGGACCTCCGGCGCCGCTCCGTATGGTGTCCCCTTTCTCCACCAGTGCTACCCTGACGCCCTGCCTGGCGGCGCTGATTGCCGCCCAGCAGCCGGCGATGCCGCCGCCGATAACCAGGACATCGGTCTCGATTTCCTGTTCTTTGTCGTAACGAATCGGATAAGGCCAGGCGGGTGCCTTACCGTCTTTTTCCAGCAAATCATGCCATTTAGTCATCTATCGACCCTCCTTTCGGTCTCGATTATACCAGATTTGACTTTATCTGCTAAATATCAAGGTTTATGGCTCTTGAGTACATTCTTCGCCCAGGCGGTGGCGCGTTCCAACTCTCCGTCTTTCAGTGGGCCCCTCGTGGCTTTGACGAAGAACGGCTCCGGGGGCAGGATGAGGTTGCCGCCTTTCTTTTTCAGGTCCTTGCTGATTCTACCGGCGGCGTAACCGAAGATACCGACCCATTTCGCCGAGATTCTGGTATCGAACGAAGCCACATCCGTGCCATCGATATCTTGCTCCGAGATATTTTTCAGGAAGCCCTGCATCGCAGGCGTAGGCCTGCCCCCCTGCGTGGGCGCCCCGACGATAAGGAGGTCGATGTCTTTAAGGTCAGCGGGACCTGCCTTGTTAGCATGAACGACCCTGGCATCGCTGACGATGCCTTCTCCGATAGCCCTGGCGATTTTCTCCGTGTTGCCGTAGACAGAGTCGTAAACAACCAGTACTTTCATAAATATCTCCGAAACAGTATACAGTGTACACTCAATTGCTAAAAGTAACAAGTTGCAGTGGGGGGTTGACAACGGCAGGTTACGGCGGTATAATTATTATGAGCATATGACCATAATAATTACTGATTTAAATATTAGATTATGGACATATAGTATAAATTACGGAGATAGACAAGCATGGGCAGACAGCCGCTATCGCGCAGAGTAGGAGCTCTCCCCCGCGTGAGTTACTTCAAACCGGCGGGTATACCGCTGGCGAATATAGAGGAAATCCGGCTTTCCATCGAAGAAGCCGAGGCAATCCGGCTGAAGGACGCGGAGGGACTCGAGCAGGATGCCTGCGCCGAGAAGATGAGCGTATCACGTTCCACCTTCGCCAGGATACTGCTGGCGGCACGCCGGAAGATGGCGGATGCCCTGCTTAACGGGAAGGCGATAAGAATCGAAGGCGGTAACTACGAGATGGCGTCGCGCCGCTTCCGCTGCGACAACGGCCACGAGTGGGAAGTGCCTTTTGAAGTTATGACGAAGCAGCCGCCCGAACAATGCCCCACCTGTAATACCCCGGACATAATGTCGCTGGTGCCCTGGCGGACCGGCACGGGTATGGGGGGACAGGGGAGGCAGTTCAGGGGCGGCAGGAATTACCGAAAAGGGGGTGATTGATATGCCAGCTGGAGATAGAACCGGACCGCAAGGAATGGGTCCGATGACCGGCCGGGGACAGGGCTATTGCAGCGGCTCGGGAAGACCGGGCTTTGCGAGCCTGATACCGGGAAGAAACTGGTTCAACTTCGGGCACGGCGCAGGTCGCGGTCGGGGACGCAGCATGGGACGGCGTGGATTTAATTCGTTCCCGTCCTTCCCGCGCTGGTAAAACGTAAACTTAGTTTATACCGAGGAGGCAGAGGAAATGGCTGATGGATTCGGAAGAGGCGCCGGTCGCGGTTTCGGCGGCGGCATGGGCTTCGGTTTCCGGGGCGCTTCTCCACCCTGGCCTTACGTGGGCCGGGGTAGAGGCGGACTGCCCAGGTGCGGCTATTTCACCGGCGGCGCGGGCGCGCCGTTCGCTGATAATCCGGCTTTCTACGGGAGAATGCCGGATGCCCCGGGATACCCGCCCAATGCGCCCGGCATGACCCGGGAGGAAGAACTTAACTTCCTGAAGGACCAGGCGAGGGTTATGAAGAGCCAGCTCGAGGAAATAGAGGCACGGATAAATAACCTGGAAAAGGAAAAGTAAAGAGAGAAATATCGTCCGGGACAGAGGGGACGAGATATTCCGGAATACGACGATACCCGCGATTGCGGAGGAGTAAGGAGGTACTATGAAGATTGCTATTTCTGCAAGCGGACCGACTCTTGATGCCGAGGTAGATCCCCGGTTCGGACGGTGCCAGTATTTTATAATCGCCGAGCCGGATACCATGGAGTTCGAGGCTGTCAGTAATACCAGCGCCGGCGCCGCCAGTGGCGCAGGCATCTCGACAGCGCAGATGATTGTCGACAAGGGTGTCGGGGTAGTTCTTACCGGTAACTGCGGTCCCAATGCCCACCAGGTACTGGCTTCAGCCAACGTCCAGATAATAACGGGCGCGAGTGGGAAGATAGAGGATGTAATCAAGAACTACCATGACGGTAAATATCAAGCCAGCGCTCAGGCTAACGTACCCGACCATTATGGCGCGGGCTCATCCGGCACGGCGGGCGGCGCCGGTATGGGAATGGGCATGGGCGTGGGCCGTGGTATGGGAGGCGGGCGAGGTATGCGCAAAGGCGGCGGGAGAGGTATGGGCATGGGCGGAGGAATGGGTGGAGGCATGGGTATGGGTGGAGGAATGGGTAGAGGCATGGGCACGGGAGCCGGAATGGCACAACCGGCAAGCCAAATACCGCAGTCCCAGAACCCGCAGGACGATATTCAGACGTTGAAAGCACAGTCGCAGGCTCTTACCGAACAGCTCGCCGAAATTCAGCGTCAGATAAAAGATCTCGAGGACAAGAACGGATAGGAGGAGTTATGCCTTTCTGGAAATATACAAAAAAGACTAAAGAAGTAACGAACGAAGAGATAGATAAGGTTCTATCCAGTATTATTTGTTTCAATTGTGGCAAAGACATCCATACCGACGATTGTCCTTTCGCCAAACTCAGGGCCGAACTCAGGGCCCTTAAAACGATGGCAGCTAACGAAAAAGGCTAAACTTGAAGTTCATTGAAGAATATGGTTCCGGCGACCGCCGGAATTACACTGATTGATAAATTAATTAAGGGGATGAGATGATAGTATCCGTTGCCAGCGGCAAGGGAGGCACCGGTAAGACACTGGTGGCTACCAGCCTGGCGCTTTCTCTAAAGGATATGGAAAAAGTGAGGCTCCTCGACTGCGACGTGGAGGAGCCCAACGACCACGTATTTTTAAATCCGGTTATCGACGGCAGCAAGCCGGTGCATATCATGTCCCCGGTGGTGGACGAGGAGAGATGTACCTTTTGCGGCAAGTGCGCCGAGATATGCGCCTACAAAGCCATCGCCGTGATTAAAGACCACGTGATGACCTTTCCCCAGCTGTGCCACGGGTGTGGCGCGTGCAGTTATCTCTGCCCGGAAAAAGCCATAACCGAGGAGGGCAGGGAAATGGGAGTGGTCGAGTGGGGACAGGCGGACGGAATCGATTTCGTCCAGGGTATGCTCACGGTGGGCGAGGCAATGGCGCCCCCTGTCATCAGGAAAGTAAGGGAGTACGTATCTGACGGGGGCTTGACGATTCTCGACGCCCCGCCCGGTACATCCTGCCCGGTGGTGGAGACGATAAAAGGGACTGACTTTTGCCTGCTGGTAACCGAACCGACACCCTTTGGTCTTAACGACCTCGTCCTGGCGGTGGAGACGGTACGCGAGCTCGGTATTCCCTGCGGCGTGGTGCTCAATCGCACCGGCGTCGGCGATAATAAAACGAAAGAATACTGCAAGAAAGAGAATATACCCATACTGCTTACCATACCCCTGGATACGGAAATCGCCCGCCTGTACTCGCGGGGGATTCCGCTGGTGGCCGGAATGCCGCAATGGAAGGGTAATTTTTTGGAGCTTTACGAAAAGGTGAAGGAGCTGACGGATGGAAGAAATCCTGGTACTGAGCGGTAAAGGGGGCACCGGCAAGACCAGCATCGTCGGCTCGCTGGCGGCGCTGGCGGAAAAGAAAGTGCTTGCCGACTGCGATGTCGATGCCGCCGACCTTCATCTGCTGCTCAGTCCTTCCGTCAAGCAGGAGACTGAGTTCTGGAGCGGGCAGGTGGCGCGTATCGACCGGGATACGTGCACGGAGTGTTTCCTTTGCCAGGACCTGTGCCGCTTTGACGCCATCAAGGATTTTACCGTAGACCCCGTCTCCTGCGAGGGGTGCGGGTTCTGCTCTCATATCTGCCCGGTCAATGCCATAACCATGGAAGAAAACATGGCAGGGCACTGGTTTATCTCCGATACCCGGTTCGGTACGCTGGTCCATGCCCGCCTCGGGATAGCCCAGGAGAACTCGGGCAAGCTGGTAGCCCACGTAAGGCAGCAGGCGAGGAAAATCGCCGAGGAGCAGGGCATGGACTATACCATCAGCGACGGCCCGCCGGGAATAGGCTGTCCCGTCATTTCGTCGCTATCGGGCGTCGACCTGGCCCTACTGGTAACCGAACCCACGCTTTCCGGCATACACGACCTCGAACGAGTCGTGGAAGTCTGCCAGCACTTCGGCGTGCCCGCCGTGGTCTGTATAAATAAATTCGACCTCAACGAGGAAAATACCCGGAAAATCGAGGACTACTGCAAGAGCCGGGACATCCGGGTGGCTTCAAAAATCCCGTTCGATAACGCCGTGACCGAGGCACTGGTGCGCGGCGTGCCGGTGGTGGAGTACGAAAACGGCAGGGTCTCGCAAGAGATGGGTAATTTATGGCATAATATATCCAGTATGCTGAAGAACGGCGGAAAGAGGTAACGGGACGTGCCTATCTACGAATATGTATGTGAATCATGCGGAAAGCGGTTCGAACTACGCCGCGGCATGAACGAAAGCGATAGCGATATCAAATGCCCGAACTGCGGAGCGGCGAGTCCGCGCCGTGTCCTATCTACCTTTGCCACTTCTTCCGGCGGTTCCTGCGCCCCGGGGGCGTCTACCTGAAGCATCAGCCGGTAGCGGGCGGTCTGCCCGCAGCGTTTCAGAGACAGGGTAAAGGGGAGGCGTATGATTTACTCCGATACTGTCATCGACCATGCCGTACATCCCAGGAACCTGGGGGACATGCAGAATGCTGATGGGTTCGCCAGAGTCACCGGACCGTGCGGCGATACCATGGAAATCTGGCTGAAAACGCGCAACGACACAGTTGCTCAAGTCACCTTTTTAACCGACGGCTGCGGGCCCAGCATTGCCTCGGGTAGCATGGTAACCGAGTTAGCCGGGGGCAAGACCATCCGGGAAGCCTACAAAATAAGCGGGAATGATGTCCTGGAAGCCCTGGGGGGACTGCCCGAGGAGAGCAAGCACTGTGCCGTTCTGGCGGCGGATACGCTTAAGACGGCGATTAAGGACTACCTGGCGTTGAAGCGGGAGCCCTGGAAGAAAGCGTACAGAAATGTCTAGAACACTCACGGGGAGAATCGGGAATGCCGGACAAAGATGAGCGTACCCTGGAGCAGGTATACCGGAGCGCGGTTAGCGGCCTGTACGCCCGGCTCCGTAGCAATTACGATTTTCTCTACCGAAAATATGGCGACGACGGCATCAGGATGATAGCCGAGATGAGCCGTGAATACGGCATCAGCGTGGCGGGACGCGCCAGGAAAAGGCTAACCAATAACAGCCTCGACTCCGTGGCCGGATACCTGATGAGGATATTCCAGACGGTCAGCCGGGATAAAAAGAATTACACTCAGCTTATCAGGGTAAACGATACTCAAATTATTATCAAAGCCGCCGCATGTCCGCTGCGGTTCGATATACCGGAGATGTGCCTGGCGCACACGGCGATGGAAAAGGCGGTGGTCGAGGAACTGAATCCCGGCCTGTCGTACCGCATCGGCAAGTCAATCCCCGCCGGCGACGACTACTGCGAGCATATAATCGAAATCAAATCCCCACAACGCTAGTCCAAAGCGAACTCATATTATCTTCTCTACTCATACATTCCGCACATATGTCGTACCCTGGCGGGTACACCGGCACGATTGACAGGCAGGCGGATAATCAAACATAATAATGCTAGGGCAGGTTTACGTATTCGATACCCGTTTTTCACTTCTCTATGCGTGTTTCCGGTCAGAAGGTATAACAATGAATTTTGAGCAAATTCGCGCTGAAGCCGAACCGGCATGCGATTACCTGAAAAAAGATAATGGCGCGATAGTACGCATCGGGGCATCAGCCGACCATCCCGCTCTCGCGGACGTGGTAAATCGATTTCAACAGGACATAGATAAAGCCGGTATCAAAGTAAAAGTAATCGCCGCTGGTTCTTACGGTCTGGACGACCTTGAGCCTATCGTATCCATTGAAAAACCGGGCAGCCCCGCCCTCCTGTATCGCTGCGTCACACCGGAAGTAGCTGCCGAACTGGTAAACAGGTATCTGGCAGGGGGCAGCGGGGAATCGGAGCTGGCGCACGGCGGCATCGACGATGTGCCCGCACTGAAGCTGCAAAACCGGATAGCCCTGCGCAACTGCGGGTATATCGACCCCGAGAATATCAACGAGTATGTCATACGAGGCAACGGCTACGGCGGGCTTGCCCGGGCGCTGGCGATGGAGTCGGGGGAGGTAATCGGGGAACTGGAAAAGGTGGGGTTAAGGGGCAGGGGAGGGGCGGGCTATCCCGCTGCCGAGAAATGGAAAACCTGCCGCGAGACGGAATCGGACGAGAAATACGTCATCTGTGACGCCATGGACGCCGACCCCGAAGCGTGTACCGCACGGTTGCTCATTGAGGGCGACCCCCATTCGGTGCTGGAGGGGATGCTCATCGGGGCGTACGCCGTCGGCGCCTGCCGGGGCTTCATCTGTGTTAATTCCGGCTATAAAGCAGCTATAAAACGACTCGAGAAGGCGCTGGAGCAGATGAGGGGTTACGGTCTGCTGGGGGAAAGTGTTCTTGACTCGCCTTTTAAGTTCGATATAGAAATCAAGGCAATAGAACCGTCGCTGGTCGCCGGCGAAGAGACCGCCCTGATTCGTACTCTTGAGGGAAGGCAGGCGATACCTTACCTGCGCACGGTCTATCCCGCCGCCAGCGGTCTGGCAGGCAAGCCCACCCTGGTGAATAACGCGGAGACGCTTTCCCACGTATCGACAATCATACAAAACGGCGTGGATGCCGTTCCCGATACCAAAGTTATTACGCTTTCGGGCGATGTCGCCCATAAATATACGGTAGAAGTACCTTTCGGGACGACGCTGCGCAGCGTGGTATCCGACATCGGCGGCGCAACCGATATCAAAGCCGTGCAGTTCGGGGGGCCGACCGGCTACTATTTCAACGCCGATTCCCTGGATATACCAATCGACTACGAGAGTATGGAAAAAGTCGGGGGTATCGTGGGATCGGGGACGGTAAAGGTCTATGATAACAATCACTGCGCCGTGGAAATTGCTAAAGACGCCATGGCTTTTCTCCAGGCGCAGTCCTGCGGCAAATGCGTGTTCTGTCGCGAGGGCACATATCAAATGCTGGATATCTTGAACGATATAGCTGAAAACAAGGGCAAGCCGGAGGACATCGATATGCTGCTCGAGCTTGCCGGGGGCATGAAAACTGGCAGCATCTGCGGTCTCGGCAGGACCGCCCCGAACCCGGTCGTAAGCAGCATCGAGCTTTTCCGCAGCGATTATGACGCTCATATCAAAGGTAAAAAATGTCCGAAGAAACCGTAAAACTTAATATCGACGGTCGTGAAGTCGAGACGCAGAAGGGCAAGAGCGTGCTCGACGCCGCGCTGGACGCGGGAATATACGTTCCCCACCTCTGCCACCACCCAGACCTGCCGCCCATCGGCGCCTGCCGACTGTGCATCGTGGAAATCGAGGGCACGGAAGGGCTCGTACCATCGTGTATTACGACTGCAGTCGACTGCATGGTGGTGAAGACGAAGAGCGGGGAAATCGACCGCATGCGGCGGCTGGCCCTAGAACTGACGCTCGCCGGGCATCCGGCGGACTGCGGCAGTTGCGACAAGTACCTCAACTGCGAACTACAGTCGCTGAAGCAGTATTTCAGCTGCGAAGACCTGCATGTCCGGGACCGCTCGAAATTACTACCGATTAACAATTCCAATCCGCTTTTCGTGCACGACCCCAATAAGTGCGTAGTATGCGGCAGGTGCGTGCGGGCGTGCTATGACCTGCGTGGCGTGGGCGTCCTGTTTTACACGAAGAAAGGCAGGGAAACGATGACCGGAACGGCGGCGGACCTGCCGCTGGGCGATGCCGGCTGCCTGTTCTGCGGCGCCTGCGCCGAGGTTTGCCCCACCGGGGCTATCCAGGACAAGGAAGAACTCGTCAAGGATAAAAAGCGAAGACATGCCCTGATACCATGCCGGTATACCTGCCCGGCGGAGATAGACGTGCCGCGGTACATCCGCCATATTAAGGAGGGGAATTATGCCGCCGCGGCGGCGGTTATCCGGGAGAAGGCACCGTTTCCGTCGGTGCTCGGGTACGTGTGCGACCATCCCTGCGAGGACGTCTGCCGTCGCGGGGAGGTCAATGAGGCGATATCCATCCGGGAGTTGAAACGCTTCGCGGCGGAGCACGATGAACAGAGGGTATGGGCGAACAACTCAAGCAAGAAGGAACCGACCGGTAAAAAGATTGCGATAATCGGCTCCGGTCCCGCCGGCCTGACGGCCGCTTACTACCTGAACAACCAGGGGCATGCCGTGAATGTCTACGAGGCCATGCCGTCCGCCGGGGGCATGATGCGCGGCGGGATACCCGAATACCGCCTGCCGCGGGACGTCCTCGACAGGGAAATCAAGGATATCACAAAACGGGGAGTAGAGATAAAGACCGGCGTGAAAGTAGAGTCGGTTGACGCATTACTGGAGGAAGGCTACGATGCCGTAGTCGTCGCAGTGGGTACTCATTGCGGGCAGAAGCTCGCCATACCCGGGGCGGACAATCCGGAGGTGCTGATAGGAGTGGATTTCCTGAAAGATGTTAATTCGGGGAACGAGGTAAAAACCGGGGATAAAGTGATGGTGCTGGGCGGCGGGAACGTGGCTTTCGACTGCGCCCGTGCAGCGGTAAGGCTGGGCGCAAAGCAGGTGCAGCTTGCCTGCCTGGAAAGCCGGGAGACCATGCCGGCCACGGACGACGAAATCAGGCAGGGGGAGGAGGAGGGAATAATCGTACATCCCGCCCGGAGCTTTACACGGATTGTCGAGGAAAACGGCAAGGTAACCGGCGTGGAATTTGTAAACGTAGCTTCTCTCACTTTCGATGAAGATAAAAATCCCTGCATTGAAACGGTCGAGAATTCCACCCACGTCCTGGAAGCGGACACGGTAATATTCGCCATCGGTCAGCGGCCGGAAATTCCACCGGACTTCGGGCTGGACACGGGGCGCGGCAGTCTTATAGAGATAGATTCCTTCACCTTGAGCACGAACAAGGAGGGGGTCTTTGCGGCGGGGGACGCGGTCATCGGCACGTCGTCGGTCATCAAGGCGATAGCCTCCGGCAGGAAGGCCGCCGCTGCCGCGGACAGGTACCTGGGCGGCAGCGGGATTATCGACGAGAAGCTGGTCGGCGTAACGGAGCCTGAGCCTTGCCTGGGACTGGAAGGAGGTTTTGCATCTCTAAAAAGATGTGAGGAGTCCTGCGTACCACCGGAGGAACGTGTTAAAGGATTCGATAAAGTAGTACTTGATATGGATGAGGAAACGGCGGAGAGCGAGTCCAAGCGCTGTTTGCAGTGCGACCTGCGACTGAAAATAACGTCCGTCAAGTTCTGGGGTAACTACTGATAGCTGCCCCGATTGTGTTATTATAGTTCAGCCAATAGCTAAGGAGGCTTATTATGAGTAATTTACCAGCACAGGTCGATGCGGTAGTCATCGGCTCCGGCGTGGCGGGTCTGGCGGCGGGGGTAACCCTGGCGGAGGGTGGGGCAAAGGTGGCGGTGTTCGAAAAAGAGCGTTCCCTCGGGGGAACCTCCAACTTCTTTCACGGGATGTTCGCGGTGGAAAGCTCTCTACAAAAGAAGAGATATATTACGTACAGTCGTGACGAGGCGTTCAAGAACATCATGGACTACAGCCACTGGCGGGCAAATCCGCGCTTGGTCAGAGTTATCGTCAACGAGTCCGCCGGGACAATCGACTGGCTGCAGCAGGCGGGCGTCGAATTCACCGAGGCGACAATCAACATTCCCGACGCGCCCCGGACATATCACATTATTAAGGGCAAGGGAGAGGCTGTCATCAAAGCGCTTGCCACCAGAGCCAGGGAACTGGGCGTAACCGTCCTGCCCGCCACGCCGGTCAAGCAGATAATAAAGTCCGGCGACCGTGTTGCCGGGGTAGTCGTCGAGGAGGACGAGGAGGACATACAGGTGGCGGCGAAGGCGGTCGTCATTGCCAGCGGCGGATACGCGAATAACAAGGAATGGATTAAAAAGTATGCGGGAAAGGACCTCGACGTGAACGTAATCCCCCTCGGCAACGTCGATAAGACCGGCGACGGCATACGCATGGCCTTCGAAGTCGGTGCCGCTGAAGAGGGACTCGGCGTCCTGGAACTGGTACGCGGCCCGGTAGGTGCGGAAATTCCCATGGGCTCGCACCTCGAAATGCCGGCGGTCCAGCCCGACCTCTGGGTCAACGTTAAAGGAGAAAGGTTCTGCAACGAGGCCGTCGGCTTCGATGACGCTTACGTGGGCAATGCCAGCGCCAGGCAGCCTGGGGACTGCACCTACAGTATCTTCGATACCTCCATCAAGCAGCAGTTGATAGAGAACGGTATAGAAAAGGCTATGGCGATGGACTTCCCGCCCGGTTCGAAGACTACGGGACTCGACCGCGAGCTTGAAGCCGCTCTTAAAAACCAGAGCATGGAGGTCTTCGAGGCGGACTCCATAGCGGAGCTGGCAGAGAAGATAGGGATTGACCCGGCGGTACTCAAGGCCACCGTTGAAGAATACAACGGTTACTGCGAAGAGGGCTATGACGGCCTTTTTACTAAAGACCCGAAGTATCTGCGCCCGATCAAAGGTCCGAAATTCTATGCCATTAGAGCACGTACCGTCTTTCTGGGAACAATGGGGGGAATCAAGATAAACCATAATATGGAAGTAATCGATAAGAAGGATAATGTAATACCCGGTCTGTACGCAGCTGGCTACGACGCGGGCGGCATGTACGGCGACAGCTACAGTATCGGTAATTCCTCCGGGCTTTCCTCCAGTTTCGCCACCAACTCCGGCAGGATTGCCGGCAGGAACGCCCTGAAATACCTCGGCAGGTAAATTTGAGCGGAAGTAATTCGTGAAATTGGAATTCGTTAGAAAACTCGGCGGTGCTATATCCGGGTTCCGGGCGCTGCGTTCCCTGAAAAATCGTGATTACCGTTTTTACCTGTTCGGCTCTATCTGCCAGTTTGCCTGCCTGAGCATGCAGATTATCACCGGTCCGTTGCTGATGTTCCGGATATCCGGTTCACCCGCTCTGCTGGGGACGATGGCGCTCGTCAGCGCCCTCCCCATGATATTCCTGTCCATGTACGGGGGAGCCGTCGCCGACAGGATACCCAAGAAGCGGGTCGTCATAATCTGTTTGCTGGGTTCGGCGTTGCTGGCAATAATGGTGGGTGTGGCACTGTATACCGGTTTTATCAGCGCTGAAAATCCCGGTTCGTGGGTGTACCTGATAATCACCGCATTATTGATGGGCAGCCTGATGGGCGTAATGATGCCCGCCCTCCAGGCGATAGTCGCGGAAATCGTGGAAAGGGAAGAACTGATGAACGCCGTAGCCCTTAACACGATGGGCATGAATATTTTAAGTCTCGTGGCGCCTGCCATCGCCGGCTTCATAATCGACGCGTTTGATTTCGACGCCGTGTATTTTACCCAGGCGGGGCTCTACATTTGCGGCGCAATTCTAATGTCCTTTTTACCCGTCACCAGCCGGTCGGTCACGAGCGGCACGAACATCCTGGAAGAAATCCGGCAGGGATTTAATTATATACGCCAGGACAGGATGATAATGTTCGTGCTGGGTTTCTCCCTGGTGGTTACCGTATTAGCCATGCCATTTCAGCAGCTACTACCCATATACGTAGATGATATATTGAAGGTCGGCGCCACGGGTTACGGCGTCCTCATGAGCGTATCGGGTGCGGGGGCGCTGGTCGGCTCGATAATCCTGGCTATGCTGCCTAATAAAAAACGCGGTATCATGCTGATGATAAGCGGTATAGTTGCGGGTATGGCGCTGGTGGTCTTCGCTTTTTCCACCATCTGGGAACTGACGTTATCCATCATGATTTTTATCGGTCTCAGCCACGCTTTCCGCATGACGATAGGGAGCACTCTTTTACAGGCTTATGCGGAACCGGAATACCGCGGGCGGGTGTTGAGTATTTTCGGTATGCAATGGGGCTTCATGAGCGTGGTGACGTTCGTGGCGGGACTTCTCGCCGAGGCATTGCCGGTCCAGTGGATACTTGGCAGCTTGGCCATGCTCCTCATCGTGCTTTCCGCGCTGGCTATAATATTCATTAACAGCATGAGAAAACTGGACTAGATATATAGTTCCGGCGTTGCAGTCAGCGGATTGAAACGTTATACTTTTTTCAAGATAAGTAAAGGGGGTTAATGAAATGGCCAAGACCAGGTACGGACACCTCATTAAGAACTTCACTTTTAAAGACTACGGACAGGGCGACTACCGGCAGGGTACCAAGATGGCCGGTAGCTTCTTCGGGTACGACGTCTGCATGGAGTACGGGACGTACTATGCGGCGGGCAAGATGAGCAAGTCGTACAAAGACGCGGTGGCGCACGATTACGACCAGGTAATGATATGGATGGGCACGGACACGTACGACCTGGGCTACCTGGGGGCGGAGGTGGAGTTATGCCTGGGCGAGGAAAAGGAAAAGCACATGATCACCACCGCGACCGCCGTAGCTGTCCCCAAGGGCATGCCGTATATACCGGCGGACGTTACCCGGATGGACGAACGGTTTATTTCCATGACGGTCGCCATGACAGCCAAGACCAAGTCGAAGGCGGTAACGCTCGACGACAGGCAGCCCGAGCCGGCAGGCTTCATGCGCTCGAAGTACGTGCAGAACGTCCAGCACCTGGCTTTTACGCGCAACGGGCCCTGGCATTACGGACCACTCAACCCGGATACCCATGACGGCGCGATAACGGATATTCACGGCAAGGACTTTGAATTTCACATGTCCTACGAAAGCATGAACCGGGCGCCTTATCGGTTCGGTCCCGTGCCCGATAAACCGCACGTGCATCCCTATACCGAGTTCCTGCTCTTCATGGGCGCCGATACCGAAGACCTGAACGATCTAGGGGCGGAAATCGAGGTATATATGGGTAAAGAGATGGAGAAGCACGTTGTCACCAAGCCCTGTGTCGCCATACAGCCCAGGCACCACGCGCACTGTCCGGTAATCGTGACCAGGCAGGACAGGCCCTGGATATTCGCCGTGGTTCGTCCCTGGGGTCACGTGGGCAGGGGCAAAGACGGTTATATCACCTAGTCTCCCGCGTAAATGAAAATAAGGAGTATGTAAAATGGTTGACACGAAGTACGGTCACCTTATAAAAAAGCTGAAATACGAAGACGCCAACGGCGAATTTATGACGATGCCGGTGGGGGCTGACCTGGAGGGGCTGAACGTAAGCTTCGCGTGGGGCTACCGGCGGCAGTCGGGTATGTGGGGTGGCGACGGCGGCATCTGCCATGTCCATCCCTACGGGGAGACGCTGGTCTTTACGGGCCTGGACTACGATAACTGGACCGGGTTTCCGGGGGAAATCGAGCTGTCCATGGGCGCGGAAGGGGAGAAATATATTATAGATTCGCCGACGGTAGTCGTGCTTCCCCCGGGAGTACCGCACTGTCCGCTGGACTCCAAGAAGGTCCATAAGCCTTTCGGTTTCCTGGCGGTTTCGCTGAACGGCGTGCACAAGACGGAGGAGGTACCCGCCAGCGGAGCGCCGTCGACGGGCAAGAAGTATGCCGACCTAGTGAAAAGCCTGGAAATAAGGGACATCCACCGTAAGTCCGGGGGCAACGCGGACTACATCGGCTGGTGGAGCGGCAAGGACATGGAGGACTTCAAGCTTAATTTTACCTGGGCGTTTCATACGGGAACCGGCGCCTGGCACGAGAAAGACCCCCACGTGCACCCCAACGACGAAGCCCTGCTCTTCGTCGGTCTCGACCCCGATAACCCGGACTACCTGGGGGCGGAAATAGAGATACAAATGGGCGAGGAACGGGAAGTCCACGTCTTCGATACCCCCACGGTAGTCGTCGCCCCGAAGGGGCTGGTGCACTGTCCGTTGATTACCAGGAGAGTGGACAGGCCTTACGGCTTCAGCGCCATCTGCCTCAACACCGAGCATGATACTACTTTCCTCGGTTAATATATAAATTCGTATTTATTTCGGCGCGCCCGATGGAACACCGGGCGCGCTGTTTTTTATCATCCTGCCGTCCGTATGCTAAGATTACGTAGAACAACCGGGGAGGTTTATGATGAGCTTAAGAAGTCCCGCCGATTCAAAGGTTTACACACACGTGTTGAATCCCATGGCGCAGCAGAAACCGGAATGGGATATCATACCCCTTGTGACGCGCCCCGCCACGCTGGAGGGCAAGACGGTATATATCATTAACCAGCGCTGGGGCGGCACGCAGGCACACGAGCCGCTGCTCATGGCAATAAAGAAACGGCTCGAAGAAAATATCCCCGGAATCAATGTGGTTTATAAGACTAAACTGGGCAGCTATCCGGTGGACGACCCCGCCTTATGGGAGGAGGTCGGAAACAAGGCCGACGCCGCCATGATAGGCGTGCCCCACTGAAGCACCTGCGGGCCGGCGGTCGTCCGGCAGGCACTGGAAATGGAAAAACAGGGCACTCCCGTCGTACCGGTACTGAGTCCATACCTCGTGGAATCGGTCAGGGACGCCGCCTTCGAGCTGGGCTGGCTGCACCCGCGTTTCGTCTCTTTAAGCGAGCCGGACGCCCTGCGCAGTGATAAGGCAATTCAGAGGATTATCAATGGCAAGGACCCCGTAAGCGGCAAGCCGCTAATGCGGGCTATCGTGGATGCCCTGACGAAACCTTTAACGGCTGATGAGAAAAAGACCGGTAAGCTGAATCATCCGGTAGAACCCAGGATTTTGCCGGTAACGGGTACATATGATGAATTGCAGAAGTATTTCCTGAAAAACAGGATGACGGATGGTTTGCCGGTGGTAATACCGACCGAAGAAAAGGTTAAAGAAATGCTGACGGGCACCAGCCACCGCCCCGATGAAGTGGTGGCGGAAGCTTTCAGGATGGGCATCACGGAAAACGGCCAGCGCGAGGGGAGGAACATTACCGTGGAGAAGGTGGCGGTAATCAGCATAATGGCGGGCTGCAAACCCGAATACCTACCGGTACTCCTCGCTTTAGCCTCGAAAGGTCCCCCGTATTTCAGTTCGGCGCAGTCGTTCACCGGCGCGGCAATCGTACACGGACCCATCGCCGGGGAAATCGGGATGGAGTCCGGTTACGGCTGCATGGGTCCTTACAATCATGCCAACGCCACCATCGGGCGCGCCTGGCAGCTGATGGGGCGCTGTCTGTGCTACGCCGTCCCCGGCTTGACGATAATGGGCGACTGGGGCAATAACCTGCAATACAACAGCCTTACCTTCGCCGAGAACGCGGACAACCCCATGATACCCTGGGAGCCTTTCCACGTGGAACAGGGATACAAACCGGAAGACAGTGTCGTCAGCGTCTGGGAGGGGAGGGGACTCCGCCAGCGGTGCGGTCATAACGTGCCCAACTTTGCCTTGAAGGTGCTGGACAACGTGGAGCCGGAAAATGGCGCCCTGGTACTGCTGACGCCACTTGCCGCTAAGATGCTGGAAGAGGATTTCGGATTCGATACGCGGGCGAAATTCCGGCAGTATCTCTATGAAAACAGCACGATGACGGTGCAGGAATGGCTGGACAGCGACATGGTGCAGACATTTGCTATTCCCCACCTGGAACTCCCCGCCCCGAACGAAAAAAGGCGGCAGGCACAGGAGGATATACGAAAGCGCCTGAAAATGCCCGGCGATACGGTGGTAAAACGGTTCCGCTCTCCATCGCAGATTAATATGGTAATCACCGGGGAAGGCATGATTTACTTTGTGGCGGGGGCGGACTTTAACCTCAAGGGGATAGTGGCGATAGACACGTGGCGGTAGGAGATAATTTTATTCTTTTACTTTCGTGACGATGTGCCGGTATTGTTCCCTGGCGTCACCGAACGATGAATCGGAATTAAAGTAGAAAAGCTCGTCGAGCCTTTTATCCGGAAAAGCCTTTTTAGCCCCGATGATGAACTTCTCGTTGATACTGCGCTTACCATTGCGGACCCTGCTGACATAGCTGGGTGATAGCTCCATGGCATGAGCTAGAGCGGAAAGATTTTCATATATGCCGGGATACAGGTCAAACACCCTTGTCATGATTTTCATGTTGGTACATGGATACTCGATATTTCACGTAATAATCTTATATCAAAAATTAGAGATATCAATAGGAAAACGCCTGATAGTTCTAAAAATTTTCAAAAAATGGAATGTTTATTAGCCTGAATATCTTACGATGCTGCTGATTACCTGAAGTCCTTCGAAGGCAGGGCTTTTTCCAGTGCGCTAAGAGGCTCCACCTGATTTATCACCAGGTTGCAGGTCCCTTCGCGCCTTGACAGCCTGCCTTTGACGACAAGGAACGGCGACCTGAATTTGTGTTCGTGGCGTTCGTAGACCTTGCCGAAGACCATGCAGGGAATGTGCCCGAACTCGTCCTCGAGGGTGATATAGACCACCTTGCCCTGCGGTCTCTGACGCCGGATAACCAGTCCCGCGGTCGTTACCGCGGCGCCGTCGCTCAGATTCTCAATATCCCGGCTGGTGCGGAAACCTCCGTTGAAGCGGTGGCGCAGGTGCGACATGACGTGCCCGGCGGGAAAGAGGCTGAGGACGTTGTACTCCTCCTGCATGCGCTCCCAGTCGCCCGGTGCGTCCAGCGCCACCAGGTCCTGCTCCACGGGCAGGGGGAGGGGAATCTGGGAGTTTATGGGACGGTAGCGGAGACCTATTTCCCATTTCACCTTCCTGCGGTTCGACTCGATGCCGTCGAAGGCGCCGGCGCCGGCGAGGTTCAGGGCTACCTCTTCCAGCACGCCGGTGCGCTCCAGGAAGTCGCCGATGCTCCTGAAAGCCCCGCCTTTACCCCTCGCTGCTTCGATTGCTTCTGCCGAGGCTTTTCCCAGTCCGGTGACATTCAGAAAGCCGAGGCGCAGGTATTGGTTTTCAACCTCACCCCGAAGAGTGTCATTCTGGCGTATGCCAGAATCCAGAACCACGCCGTCCCGCTGGATTCCCGCTTTCGCAGGAATGACGGAAGGAGAGGAGGGAATGACATCAAGTTGTTCTATGACGCATTTTGCCCCGCTCCTGTTAATATCCGGGTTCAGCACCCGTATGCCGTGCCGTCCGGCGTCCTCTTTCAGCGTTTCCAGGTTGTAGAAACCCATGGGCTGCTGGTTGAAGATAGCCACGAAGAATTCCAGCGGGTAATGGTATTTGAGCCAGGCCGCCTGGTAGGCCGTCACCCCGAAGGCGAAGGCGTGCGATTCCGGGAACATGTACATGCCGTTGAACTTCTTGAACACCTTTTCCGCCTCCTCCTCGCTGACGCCCTTTTTCCTAGCTCCTTCCAGGAATTTACGGCGGTAGTTTTCAATTAGCTCTGTGTTGTGCTTGCGTCCGAAGGCGCGGCGTAGCCTGTCCGCCTCGCTGGGGGCGAACCCGGCCACGTCTATCGCCAGCTGGTTCACCTGGTCCTGGAAGAGGACGACGCCCAGTGTGCGCTCCAGCGCCCGCTGCTCCAGAGGGCAGTCGTAGGTCACCGGCTTTCTCCTGCTGCGCCGGGCGAGGTATTCCTGCACGCCGTGGTTGACGCCCACCCCCGGCCGTACTGCCCCCACTTCGTGCGCCATGTCCAGCAAGTTGCGCGGTTGGAGGCGGGTGATGGTCTGCATCTGCGCCGCCGATTCCACCTGGAAGATGCCGATGGTGTCCCCCTTGCAGAGCATGTCGTAAACGGCGGTATCCTCGAAGTCGATGCGGGACATGTCGATTCGCTCTCCGTTGCGTTCCTTGATAAGCTCGATGGCCTCCTGCATCTGGGAAAGGGCGCCCAGCGCCAGGAAGTCGATTTTCACGAAGCCGGCGTCGTCGATGCTGTCCTTGTCCCACTGGCAGACATACCGCCCCTCGATGGCGCCCCGCTGCACGGGCACGATTTCCGTCAGGGGGCTTGACGAAAGAATCATGCCACCGGGGTGCTGTCCCATGTACTTGGGGAAGCCGTCCAGTTCCGCCGCCAGCCTTATCAGGTCGCGCCAGACCGGGGCGTCGATTTTGTCCCTGAAATTGGGCATCCTTTCCATCTTTTTTCCCAGCTTTTTGGCGCTGCCCCAGTCTGCTTGCTTAGCGAGCTGGTCGATTTCCGTTTCCGGCAGCCCCAGCGCCTTGCCGAGGTCCCTAACCGCCCCCTTGATTTGATAGGTGGCGATGGTGCCGGTGAGGGCGGCGTGCTCCCAGCCCCATTTCTCGTGCGTGCGCAGGATGAGGTCTTCCCGGATGCTGCGGGGAAAATCGAGGTCGATATCCGGCACGTTGGTCATGATGTCATCCGGGAGGAAGCGCTCCAGCGAGAGGTCGTACTGGAGGGGGTCGATGTGGGAAAGCCCGATGAGGTAGCCCACCAGTAATGCCACCGACGAGCCGCGACCCCTCCCCGGCGGATTCTCTTCGAGTGTTAATGACGGGTCGCTCAGTCCCTGCTCAATCATGACCTCCCGCCCCAGCTTGATAACCTCGTGGTACATCAGCAGGAAGCCCGCCAGGTTGAATTTCCTGATGAGGCGGAACTCTTCGTCGAGTCGTTTTTGCACGGCGGGGGTAATCGAGCCGTAGCGCCGCACCGCCGCCTGATGGCAGAGCTTTTCCAGGTAGCTCTCCGGCGTGTGTCCCGGCGGGGTGGGGTAGTCCGGGAAGGCGTAACCGAGGTCGCGGGTAAGGTCGAAGGCGCAGCTTTCGGCGATTTCCAGGGTATTTTTCAGGGCTTGTGGGCATTCGCGGAAGAGAGATTCCATCTCCGCTACGGGGCGCAGGTAATACTCGGAGTTGGGTCGCCGCTCGCGGTGGGTCTCCTCCAGGTTCTTGCAGTGTTTGACAGCCACCAGGCAGTCCTGTAGCCGGTGCCTTTCCCGGACATGGTAATGCACGTTACCCGTGGCGGCGACTTTTGCGCCCGTCTCCTCTGACAGTTTCAGCAGGTCCCGCACGCGCCCCGTGTCCCCGAACGCCAGGTTGTGCTGGAGTTCGATATAGTAGTTATCCGTCCCGAACCAGTCGAGGTATTTCTTTACCAGGTTTCTTGCTTCGGCAACGCGCGACTTGTTTACCAGTTGAGATAGCTCTCCGCGCGGGCAGCCGGACAGGGCAATCAGCCCCGCGGCGTGCTCCGGCAGGAGTTCGGGGGGCAGTTCGGGCTCGTTACGCTCGCCGGAGGCATGAGAGGCGGTAATGAGGCGGCAGAGGTTGCCGTAGCCCTTTCTATCTCTGGCAAGGAGGGTAAGGTGATGGCCGCCCTTCAGCGTTATCTCCGTCCCGATGATGCCCCGCATCTCCAGCGAGTCGGCAAGCTGGGCGAAGCGCATCGCCCCGCAGAGGTTGTCGTGCTCGGTGACGGCCAGGGCGCGGTAGCCCAGTTCCTTCGCGCGCAGGAGCAACTCCTCCAGCGAGGAGGCGCCGTCGTGGAAAGAATAGTAGCTGTGGCAGTGAAGCTCGGCGTAGTCCATAACATTTTCCCAGCATTATGCCCTCGGGCGCTTTTATATCCCATCCCCTTTGTCCCCTTCCCCTCAAGGGGGATGGGATATATTTTTATTTGAGGGGCTGGCGCCCCTCAAGCTCCCCGCTTTATTAATAGTCCTGCTCGTACCATCCGCCGGTAGCGAGGTCTTTATAGAGCACCAGTCGCTGTCCGGAGGCGAGCAATACGTTGTAATAAAGGCGCGTTACCGGTTCGGCGCGCCACCACTCGTCGTCGATGCGCCAGCGGTCCTCGATAGCCGTCACCGCCTGCCGCTGCTTTTCCCCGACCGCCACCGGATGACCGGAAGCATCTTCCTCCACCTTTACCGCATCCGGCACGTTTACCGGCCGGTAGGTGTCAGCGCGTAGCGTCTTTCCGGTATCCTCGACCATGGTTCCACTTCCTTAACCTTGTATACCTGCGGGTTGCCCAGTCTCAGCTCAAGCTGCCTGATGTCCTCGATGAGGTGGTCTTTAGCACGGAGCTCGGAGAAGAGGTTCCTCTGCCGTCCCTGTGGATAGCCCAGTCGATTGACCCTTACGCCCACCTGCTCCACGGGACCGGGCTGAGGGTAGTCCTCCAGGGCGCGCTTGATGCGTGACATGGCGGCCCTCATTTCCATGGCCGGTTCCTTGAACTGGATGGTGCGCTCCCAGGTTTCCGCGCTCCAGGTGCGCGTCCACAGGGTGAGGCTGCGTATGCCCAGTCCGTCGCGGCCGATGTTCGCGAAGACCCGCACCAGCAGCAGTTCCATCGCCACCAGTATGGCCTCCAGGGAGACCGTCACCGAGGACAGCGCGGTGCTCTCCTCGATGGCCCTTTCCATGAACCGTGGGTAAAGGGGGGTATCGTCGATGCCACGGGCGAGTTCCCAGATTCGCTTGCCCTCGGGGCCGAACTGCGATTGTAAAGGGCCGGGGGGCAGCGCCGCTATCCGGCCCAGCGTGTGCATCCCGAAGTCATGCAGCCTGTTCCGGCTCTTTGACAATACCGGCAGGACATCGCAGGGGAGGTCCTTGAGGAAGGCGGCGACATCGTCGCCGGATAGTACCCGGTGCCCGCCGGGAGGGCTGCGGCGGGCGGCCAGATACGCCAGGAACTTGTTCCCGGCTATTCCAATCTGAGGCATGAAAGCCCCGGGGATGGCTTCGCGCACGGCTTGCAGGAGGGCGTCATCGTCCGGGTAAATCAGGTGCAGTCCGTCCACGCCGATGTAGACGTGCCCCGGCTCGGGGCCTTCCACCAGGGGGCTTTTTCCCTCCAACGCATCCAGTATCCCGTTAAAAACGGTTCGATAGCAGGGGATATCGGCCTGGAGCAGCTCGACGTCGCCGTACCTTGCCAGCGCCTGCTGGAGGGGCATATCGCGCTGCAGTCCTTCGAGCCCGGGCGACCAGTCGTGGACGAGCCTGTGCGAGCCGGACGTATACGTGACTATCGCCGGGCGGCTCTCAAGCGCCGGATTTCTCCGGACTTCGCACCTCCAGGGGAAATGCGCCAGTAAAACACATAATATTCTCACGGTTCACCTCGGTAATAACGGGTAAGAACAATTATATAGAACAAATGTTCTTTTGTCAAGACCCCTCCATACCTGAGGCGCCGTAAATTGTAGAAAAAAAGATGGTGATTCGGAGTGAAAGGGGTGGGGATTGGTGAGACTGATTGAGGTGGAAGATTATTTAGAAGCGGCTTCGCGGACGGCGGGTTCGCTGTAGAGATGGCACTTGACCTGCTGCGTGCCTATGGTGTGTACCTGCGGTTCTTCTTTGGAGCAGATATCCATGGCCTCGTTGCAGCGCGTGTGGAACCGGCAGCCGGGGGGAGGGTTAAGCGGGGAGGGCATTTCTCCGCTGAGGATAATCTTCTTGACGCCTTTATCCTCATCCTCGGGCAGAGTTAGCATCGAAGCTGAAATCAAAGCCCTGGTATAGGGATGCAGCGGGTTCAGGAACAGCGCTTCCGCCTCTCCGGATTCAACTATCTGTCCCAGGTACATGATAGACACGCTGTGGCTCATAAACCGGACCGTTGCCAGGTTATGAGCTATGACGAGGTAGCTCAGGTTATACTGTTCCTGGAGGTCTTTCAGCAGGTTCATAATCTGCGCCCGGATGGACACGTCGAGTGCGGATACGGGTTCGTCCAGGACTACGAGGCTGGGGTTCAATGCCAGGGCGCGTGCCACGGCGATACGCTGGCGCTGTCCGCCGCTGAACTCGTGCGGGTAGTAATCTGCCTGATTGGGGGCGAGTCCGACCTGATCGAGGAGTTCCAGGACCCGGCTCCGAATATCCGCCTTGGTTCTTCTGGTGTTGACCACCAGAGGTTCGGCGATGATATCTCTCACCCGCATCCTCGGGTTCATGGAGCTCCACGGGTTTTGCTGGACCGACTGCACCCTCGGCCGGTACTTCGTCTTAAGCTGGGAAGGCGAGAATTTATAGATATCCTGTCCTTCAAAGAGGATTGTCCCGGAAGTCAGCCTTTCAAGCATTAGAATCATCTTGGCAGCGGTCGTCTTGCCCGCACCCGATTCCCCGACGAGGCTCAGCGTCTTGCCGTTTTCTATCGATAATGAAATATCATCGATAGCTCTAACATAGCCGATAGTACGCTGGAGAAAGCCCCTGGTAACCGGGTAGTACTTTTTCAGGTTGCGTCCTTCTAATAATACTTCTGCCATAGTCTAACTGAACTTCCAGCAGGACACGGTGTGTCCTTCTTCGATTTCTTTTTCGGGGGGCTGCTGCTTATGGCAAACATCCATGACGTCGGGGCAGCGTGGGGCGAAGCGGCAGCCGGGGGGGAGGTTCAGCAGGGAGGGGGGCTGCCCTTCAATCGAATACAGTCGTTCGTCCTTACGGTCGAGATGGGGTACGGAATTTATCAGGGCATGGGTGTAGGGATGTTTGGGTCTTTTGAATATGGTGCTCGTCGAAGCGGTCTCGAGGATTTTACCCGCGTACATCACGGCGACCCGGTGGCATATACTTGCTACGACCCCGAAGTCATGCGTGATGAAGATGATACCGACATTCGTCTGCTGCTGAATATCCCTGAAAAGCGCCAGATATTGAGCCTGTATGGTGGCATCGAGGGCCGTGGTCGGCTCGTCGGCGATCAGCAGGCGGGGGCGGCAGGACATGGCGACTGACCCTACTACACGTTGCCGCATGCCGCCGCTCATCTGGAAAGGATAATCGTGGATACGCTGCTCGGGCGCGGGAATCCTCAGTAATCGAAGTGCCGAGATGACCTCATCCTCGATCTTATCGTCGGGAAGGTGCTGTTGCAGTCGCACCGCTTCGGCTATCTGGTCGCCGACCTGATAGACCGGGTTAAGCGAGGTCATCGGGTCTTGGAGAATCATCGATATCTCCTTGCCGCGGACTTCTCTCATTTCCTTCTTGCTCAGCTTGAGGATGTCCCTGCCGTTCAGGATTATCTTCCCCCCGATTATCTTGCCCGCGGGTTCCGGTAGCAGGCGAAGGAGGGAGAGGCCGGTTACCGTCTTACCGCAGGCGGATTCGCCGACCAGGCCGAAGGTCTCGCCCTCGCACACGTGGAAACTCACCCCGCCGACGGCTTTGAATTCGCCGGCGCGCGTGAAGAAAGAAGTCTGGAGGTCTTCTACCTGCAGAATGATATTGCTCATAGTTGCCTCAATCTCGGGTCCATCTTATCGCGAATCCAGTCACCCAGGAAGTTGCCGGACATCACTACCAGCGCGATGGCAATGCCGGGGAAGGCAGCAATCCACCAGGCCCTGTCGAGTTCATTTCTGCCGTCGGCCACCATGGAGCCCCACGACGGGGTTGGTGCGGAAATACCGATACCAAGGTAGCTTAACATGGATTCTGCCAGAATCATGGCACCAATCATCAATGTCATGATGACTATCAGCGAGTTGAGTACGTTAGGGAAAACGTGCTTGAGCATGATTCTTAACGTAGAAGCGCCGTTAACCCTTGCCTGCGCCACGAAGTCCGACTCGCGTATTCTCAGGGATTCTCCCCTGACCATACGCGCGTAGCCTGCCCAGCCGAGTACAGACAAAGCAATCACCACGGTAAGGTAACCCGGACCGATGATGGTCGCCAGCAACAAAGCCAGAATCAGAGCGGGAAATGATAAAGCTACGTCGACCACTCTCATGATAAAGCCGTCGACACGTCCTCCCATGTAGCCGGCGGTTATGCCCAGTATCGTTCCGATAAAGGCGGTAATGAGTATGACCAGCAGCGATACGCTGAGGGAAATCCTGGCTCCGTAAATAACCCGGCTTAGAATATCCCGTCCGAGTCTATCGGTTCCGAGGAGATAGTCGATCTTGCCGCCTTCCATAAAGGCGGGCGGGAGAAGCCTGTCTACCATATGGTTTCTATCAGGGTCATGGGGTGCTATACCGACATCGGGGAGACCCATCCAGCCCAGATTGCCGAATATCGCTACTATCACCAGCAGGGTCATTATTATTGCCGGGACATATAGTGATAGACCCCGGAGAATCCGCGCGCTCCTGGAAAGGCCCGTAAATTTGGGCTTGTCCTTGACTTCTATACCCGGCATTACATTCAACATAAAATTATACTTCTATGACCTCTGGAACCTGATTTGCGGGTCGACATAAGCGTAGGAAATGTCCACCAGGAGATTTGCCCCGAGTACGAGAATCGCCGTTATGATGGTAATAGCCTGGACTACGGTGAAGTCGCGTGCGAACGTGGATTCGACTATCATTCTCCCCATGCCGGGCCAGTTGAAAATGGTCTCCGTGATTACGGCTCCGAGGACCAGCTGGGGTATCAGCAGGCCGAGCGTCGTCAGCGGCGTTATCAGCGCGTTTCTGAAGGCGTGTTTCCAGATAACGGTCCTTTCGGGGAGTCCTTTGATTCTCGCCAGTTTGATATATTCGCTATCGAGCACGTCCAGCATATTGGAACGTACCAGGCGCATCATGCCCGGCAGCATGAAGAAAAGCATGGTAACAATGGGCAGCACATAGTGGGCCGGGGTATCCATGCCCGCGACCGGCAGCCACTTCAGGTACACGGAAAAAATGAGCATAGCCATGATAGCTACCCAGAAGGCGGGGAGTGCCTGCCCCAGGACGGCTAAAAATTTCACCCCCTGGTCCCATAACGAATCACGGCGGGTTGCTGCCATCATACCCAGAAAGACAGCCAGCGTCATGCCGATGACAAACGAGGGAACGGTTAGTTTGAGGGTATTAGGCAGTGATTCACCAATCATGTCAATTATCGGACGTTGTTTGAGGAGTGAAGTGCCCAGGTCGCCTTGGGCCAGGTCGCCCATGTATACCACAAATTGCTCGGAGTATGACCTGTCCAGTCCCAGCCGGACCTTTAGTGTTTCAAATTGCTCCTGCGTCATGTTGGGATTCTTGAGCAGGTCCATGGGGTCTCCGGCGGCGCGGACCAGGAAAAAGACCAGTATGGTGATTCCTAAAATAGCTATGATTGCCTGTATCAGTCGTATGATGATAAAACGTGTCATTTAATCCTTTTCCCAGGTAGTCGGAACGGTTTCAGATGGTCCTCGTATACTCTGCTACTATATGCTAACCATTGTCCCAGCTCATATGAGGAACATCAGTGTAATCGTTAATATACCGTATCAAGCATTTTTTTAAACTTATTTATATTACAGTCAGATTGTGATAAATGTCAAACGACCTTGCGTCTATATCAGGTGTGTGTTTGTTTTATCAGTAACGAGTGACCGGCCGGGTGAGAAGGTGAACAAGATATCAGCGGGTTGTGTCCGGGATTCCGATTTACACTTAGAACCCGGGGAGTGTAGAGCCACCCCCCGGGTTCTCGTTGCGTATTAACTACATCCGATAATCAGAGTTAGCACTATCTTATTACTAAGGGTGCTCGACGTAGTTCAGGCAGTCCATAAGGCTTACCCAGGTCGGGCCGCCAAACGAGCCAATAGTCTCCGGGTTGTAGAGCGTCAGGGGGTCTACCTGACAAATGCCGACATTGATGTACATATCACGTGCTCCCGCCTGAAAGTCCGCGAAATATTGCTCGGCTAATGCGGGGTCGGTTTCAGCGGCGTACTTGAGATAGAGTGCATCGACATCCGGGGAGTAACCGGCGTTATGGACACCCCAACTGCAGAACATATTGGTTGCCTGGTAGGTGGAGTTATAGGTACTGCCGTAATACCAGTTAAACAACCAGCCTACGTTCGGGGCACCTTCCTGCAGCCTTTCGAAGCTAAAGAAATAGGCGCCGTTCACCGTGGAATCGACGACTTCCATCTGAACATCAAGGCCGACCTGTGCCCAGTAGTCTATGAGCAGCAGGATGAAGTCCTGGCCGGGGGCAGTGGTGTAGAAATGGATGGTCGGGTCTTCCCAGGCATCCGGATATCCGGCTTCAGCCAGCAGTGTTTTGGCTTTTTCCGGGTCGTACGGGTCAGGCTGTAATGCTTCGCTCCAACCGTAGCCTCCCTCGTGTACGAAGAAGTGGCCTCCGGGTTTACCGTAACCCTGATACCAGGTATCTACTATCTCCTGGCGGTTGAGGGCGTAAGACATTGCCTGGCGAACGCGGATGTCACCTGTCGCACCGGCGTCCGGCAGCCAGGTACCCTGGAAGGTGAAGTTGTTCAGCAGGTCGAAGCCGATTTTGACCGTTTCGAATCCTTCATCAACCAGTTCGGGTATCCTGTCATAGGTAATGCCGTAGGCGATATCTACCTCGCCATTCTTGAGCATGGCGATACGGGTCGCTTCTTCCGGCACCTGGATGTCTTGGTAGTACTGGTACTTGGGTATTTCACCCCAGTAATCCGTGTTCGCTTCCAGCGTTACGCTTGTTTCGGGGATGTGCTCGACGAATTTCCAGGGACCGGAGCCAACCGGGTGCAGGCGGAATTCATCCTGCCCGACTTCCTCGAAATATTTCTTAGGCAGGATACGCGTCCACTGGAAGACCACTATCTGTGCCGGCTCGGGATGGTCGCTCACGAACTGATAGGTATAATCATCGACGACGATAGAGTCGGCTTTGTTGTAAGCTTCACTGATGTAGAAGGACCACGGATTCGTCGAAACGCTCATATCGCCGAAACGGTCGACGGAGAACTTGACATCATGCGCCGTCAGCGGGTCGCCATTGTGGAACGTGACGCCCTTGCGGATATGGAACGTCCAGGTTAGACCGTCTTCGCTAAGTTCGTAGCTTTCAGCTATTGCGGGAACAACATTCCCTTCATAATCATAACTTAGCAGGACATCATACATGGCCCAGCCCCAGAAAGTCTCGTAGTAGACCGGTTCCATTGATTCCCAGCCGAAATCAGGGTTGGCGGAAGTTATCGTGCCGTAGGGGCCAGTCGGTTCCGGTTCCGGTTCCGGTTCCGGTGCCGGTGTTGGTTCCGGCGTTGGTTCCGGTACTGGTTCCGGCTCGGGTTCGGCACAGCTGCCGATTACCATAGCCATTGCCAGTATTGCAATTAGCGGGATCAGGAGAAATTTCTTCATTTTTACCTCCTTGTATATTTTTGATATTACCTTTGTTTGACTTAGTTTTCTTATAATACACCCCTCCTCTTCTGTTAATTTTGGGTCTGGATATTTCACTGTATGAAAACGCACAGAACTGCCCAGATTCTGAAACGTGCAAAAGTATAAGCTAAATTGTTAAGTGAATTTAATATAATATATGCCACCTAAGGATAATTGTCAACTATAAGTTTGGTTAAAGTAGCTTGAAAAACGTAAATATTAGAAAAAAAGCGGGTATTGCATGTAAAAGTACGTAAAAATTTGGATTTACACCCTATAAAATGAATTACCCGACCAAAGAAATGGTCGGGTAACTCATTGGAGCATTAGGGTAGCTAAGCCGAAGATACCCTACTGGGGTATAGTTTATCATTCCCTCCTTAACCGTGTCAATACCATTTCTTGGCATTTATCCGGTGGTGATGTAGAATATTGGGGTATATGTTTTAGATATCCGTTTACGGAGGATGACATGGCGAGGGAAGAAAGCAGCGACGTAACCAGAGACGCGATAGTCAAGCGCCTCAAGAGGATAGAAGGACAGATACGCGGTCTCCAGAAAATGATCACGGATGAGCGTGATTGCGAGAGCATCGTGACTCAGCTGGCGGCGGTGCGTTCTGCTATCGACGGAGTTGGCGCGCTGGTTTTAAATAACTATATCAAGATATGCGCCCCCGGGGGAACCAAGTCCGACCCGGATGTATACGAGTCCATGGTGCGGGTGGTGGGCGTCTGGGGCAGGGTACGCCTTGGCGAGTAGCTACCAGGCAATACAGTAAAACAGAGGGGTATCAATTAAACGCAGGCTTTCCGGCAACTAGTCCTTGCGACCGGATATCTCTTCGAACCATTTACCGTAGTGGTCTCTGGCATATTTCTCGGAGATTTTCCCGTCCCACATGGAGCGTAACGATTCTGTCATTCTGGGATGAAGAGAACCCGTGTAGATGTGCACCAGCAGCATGAGAAAAGCCACCACGAAGGCGACATCGTGGACGATGACGAACCACTGGAAGACGCCCGGCGACAGGGTATCCTTGAGGAACCACATGAAAATGCCGGATATCACGAAGAGCATTCCCGTAGCCAGCACGATGAATTCCCACATCTTCTGTCCGGTGTTCACGTGTCCTTGTGGCGGCATTTTGCTCTCGTCGCCGCCGAAGTAATAGTCCGGCGCCTTGGTCAGCCATATAAAGTCGTTCTTGCTCCAGGTAAGCGTCTCTTTGATGAACTGCAGGGACATCTTGGGGTTGAGAATAAAGTACACTACCGGCACGCCGACGAAGAATATTACGGCGATGCGGTGGATGGACCGGGTAATTCCGCCCGCGGCGGGACCTCCCAGACCGGGGAGAAATAGAATTGCCCCCGTGACCAGTAGTACCAGGAAAGCCGCCGTGTGAATCCAGTGAAACCAGATGGTGCGTTTCCTGAAGCGTTCGACAACTCTTGCTTCCGTCATTCCTTTTCTCCTCCCCTCATCCTGAACCGCGCCGCCAGGTAGTTCAGTCCGAAGCCAGCCACCGCTAGTATTGCCAGACCGCCACCCAGCCAGCTGAGCACGTTCCGTACGATGCCGGTGGGAGGCGTTTCGGGTTCGGCGGGCATTCCGTATACTTCCGGTGAGTCGTTGAGGACGTACATGACATGTAGTCCGTCCAGTTCGTTAATCCCGTAAGTCGAAGCTTGAACGCCGTTCTGTTCCAGCTCGGCGACCCTTGCTTTTGCCCCGGCGACCAAGTCGGCACGCTTGCCGTATGTAATCGCCCCGGTGGTACAGGCGGCGGCACAGGCAGGCTGTTCGCCGCTGGTAACGCGGTCGTGGCAGAAGGTGCATTTATTCATGATGGCGACGCCGGTCAGTTTGTTTGTGTCCATCTGCGGGACGCCGAAAGGACAGAACTCGGCGCAGTACCCGCACCCGGAGCACTTGTCCTGGTCGTACTGGACGAATCCCATGTCGTTATAGCTTAAAGCCCCGGTAGGGCAGACCTGGACGCAGGCGGCGTCGGTGCAGTGATTGCAGGCTTTCTTGCGGGAGGTCCAGATGTTTTCATTCAGTACCGGGTGCAGCGTCGTCCAGACTTTGGAAGAGAGCTCCGGCGGTTCCGTCAAGCTGGGCTTGCCGGTCTCCGGCAGGTTGTTGTAGTCTTTGCAGGCGGCGTAGCACCACCAGCAGCTGACGCATTTTGTCACGTCAATTAACATCGCCATGCCCTCGGAGGTCTGCGAGTCTTTAGCCATGGCGGTAGCCGCCGGTTGCATCAGCAGCAGACCGATGGCTCCGGCGGCGCCCTTCAAGAAATCCTTACGACTTATCTTCATAATATCTACTTCCCTACGGGTTCAGGCAGTTCGTCTATGATGACGTCTTCATTGGCTGCCTTTTCATCGGGTCTGATATCTTCTTCGGTCAGGAACAGTTCGATATCGGTGTGGCAAGCATCACAGCTTTCGTTCTGGGGTGTGTTCAACTGGATATTATGCGGGGTGGCGTACTTCCAGGTAGAAACCGCATTGAAATCCGTAAGCAGGTCAAAGCCATAGTAATCGCAGGTGCCGGTACAGGTGGGTACGTGACGAAGCACCACGTATTTAAAGGGTCTTTCCGTAGACCTGAGCGGATTATAACCGATTTCGAACTGCATGACGGACGGCTCGCTGGTGCGGCAGGGCAGCCCTTCAGGATCGACGGAGACATGGCAGCCGTAGCAGTTCTTATATTCGAGGGAGTGACAGACCTGGCAGGAAAGGTCTCCGAGGTGCTGTTCGTGCTGGGGATTGCCGGACGTATCCGTCCAGACATCCTCGTGGCAGTCCTCGCACCTGACCACGTCCGGATTATCGTATCGGGTAGCATCAGTGCCTCCGGAGCCGTGGAGTTCCGCGCTGTGGCAATCGGTGCAGAGCATCATCTCCTGGGTCCAGTGGACGTCGCCCGGTATACCCTCGTTTTCGCCCAGGTATTCGGCGCCGACGCGGGACCCGTGGCAGGCAACGCAATTATATTTCGTGGAAGGGGTCAGGCGGAATTCATGTCCGGAGACAAGCCCGCCTTCAAGCTCGTCAGGTCGTGAAACATGGCACTGTCCGCAGGTAGTATGGCACTCCTGGCAGTGATTTTCAATGGCGGTAGCCAGCGGGGTACCTTCCGATACGTCGCCGCCCCTGGCTTCTAGGGCGGACTTGAAACCGCTGAGGGTGGCGTGCAGACTCAAATCATGTGCTTGAGCTATGTCCTGGTGGCAGGTATTACAGTCGCCGTCAGACGGGTCTCTGATTACCCCGGCGTGCGCCAGTTCCTTGTCCTCCTGCTGGCTGTCGCCGCCGTGGCAGATTACGCAGCCCACCTTGCCGTGGGTACTCTCCATAAATTCGGCATCCTTGACGAAGACCTTTTCCCATACCTCCAACGGAGGTAAATCACCACCTCAGCCCTCGCCCGTGGTTGCCTCTGACTTGGCCACTTCTTCCGTGGTGGCAGTCTCCTTGAGGGTGTCCTTGTCCGTATGGCAGGTAACGCAGGTGCTGACCACCTCCTCTTCCTCCCCCGGCGAAGGACCAACGAGTCCTTTGTTGGTACATCCGGTGACGGCCAAGGCAATCAGTACCAGTATGACGATAACTGCAGTAACCAGTCTTTTCATCGGCTGCTCCATTCTGTAGCCATATTTCCAGAGACAACTGGCGACTCTTATTCGATTTATCCCGCCTGCCCGGACAGCGGTGAGGGCCGGACAGGCGGTACTATATGCTTATTTTAGCTTTCGGTATCGTAACCGGCAGCGCTGTCGGGGTTAAAGCACTTGCCCAGGTTGACGTCCGGGTTGGAGCTCCAGCCGCACATACCGAACTTCAGGCTGGAAGCGTCGTACCCGAGCATCTGGAGAAGGGAGGTTGCCTGGGCGGCAGTGTGACCGGTGTAGCAGTAGCAGTATACAGGGGCGTCGGGGTTGATTTTAGCGAGATTGTCCGCCAGGGCACCGAGCCCGATGTTGATTGCCCCGGGGATGTGACCCGCGGCGTAGTGGTCCGCAGAGCGCAGGTCGATGATGGTCATATCTTCGCCTTCCGCAATCTTCATGTTGAGGTCGGCGGCGGTGATGTAACTGGGCGTCACGGTAGCGGCGGCGGCTTTAACAATCGCCGCAGCATCGTCGGAAGCGGTGTTTTCAATGTCCGGCAGGGCGTAGCTACCGCCGGCGTTAGCGGCGGTTTCAACACTGAAATCACCGGAGCTTGTCGCGGGGTCGAACCGTGAGACAAATATTGCCGGGTCGTCCGACCATGAGGACATGCCGTGCAGCAGGTTCGATACATCGTAGCCCTGTACACCGAGTACAGCCGCCGCGAACGAAGCCGACTGTCCGGTGTAGCAGTAGACGACGATTTCCTCATCCATAGATATAGTTGACAGGTCGCCGAATTTCATGTTGACGGCGCCGGGGATATGTCCCTTGGCGTAGTCTTCGGCGCTGCGGAGACTAACGATGTAAGGGGCGTCACCTTCGGCTATCATCATGTGAAGGTCGGCGGCCTTTATGTTAGGCGCCGGACTTGCCACGTAAGAGGCGACGGCATCCTTAACGACATCAATCTCGGCAACCGCAGATGGTGCCGGCGCCGGTTCAGGAGATGGTGCCGGTGTGGGTTCCGGCTCGGGTTCTTCTCCGCCACAGGCGGAGAGCACGGGTAGTGCCAGCAGAAGTGCCAGCAGAATTATTATGGTGCTTAGACCAGACCATAATTTTAGGCGCATTGGTATTCTCCTCCCTAATTTACTCCAAAGATAATAATATGTGAACACCGGTCTGAGCAAGCTGGCAGATATCCTCATGTGGCTGCCAGGTAATACCAGTGGAAAGATGGGAAAAAGATATAATGAAATGAATAGTCCCGTTTAACAAGACTCTAGAACTGTTATGCATTCCAGCATGGACTATACCATATTGGGGTCGGTTAAGTCAATATTTTTCGGTTTGACACGTCATTAATTTCCAGAGTAGACTTGAGATTGGGCTTCAGGATTTGACAAGTCCATCGTGATGAAAAAACGACTGTTAATCGGCGGGGGAATTATCTTAATAGCGGTAATTTACCTGCTTTATTTAAGTTTCGGCAGTTCCGTCAGCTATTACGTGACCGTAAGCGAGTTTTATGATAGAACCGACGAGCTTCTTGATACCAGCATAAGGGTGGCGGGAAACGTAGCGGAAAATTCCATCGAGTGGAACGCCAAGGAGGTTGAACTGGCATTTGTCCTGACCGAGGGCGGCAGGGACATGCCAGTGGTGTATCACGGCGCCCAGCCGAGCGGGTTCAAGGGGGGTTCCACGATTTTGGTGGAAGGTGAATACGAGTCCGACGGCGTATTTCAGGCAAGCCAGTTGATATTGAAATGTCCTTCCAAATACGAATCTATAGATATCGAGTAGTTCTTACTTATGACAGAAGCAGGGCGAATAGCCTTGATAATAGCTCTCCCTGTTGCCGCTTTTTCGATTGTTACCGCGATAATCGGCGTCCGGGCTGAATCGGCGCGGCTGATGAAAGCCGCCCGCAACGGCATCCTCGTTATCTTCGGACTTTATACGCTGGCGCTGGCGATAATTTTATACGCGTTTTTCACCCGCGATTACACTCTGACAATCGTGGCGGAACACGCCAGCAACGACCTTCCGGCGCTTTACACTTTAAGCGCTCTCTACGCCGGTAAAGCCGGCTCCATGTTCTTCTGGGGATGGCTGGTTTCCCTGTTTGCCGCCTTGCTGGTGTGGCAGGCGGGCAGTAATGAGCGGCGTACCCTTTCCTATGCCGTCGCCGTACTGGCGGTAATCGAGGCTTTCTACATAGCACTGGTAACATTCAGCGTAAATATATTCGAGGTGTACCCATCTCGCCCCGCAGACGGCTTTGGACTTAACCCACTGCTACAGAACTTCGGCATGCTTATCCATCCACCCCTGCTGTATATCGGGTTCGCCGGTTTCGCCGTGGCGTTCGCCATGGTAATAGCGGCGTTTATCACGCGTGACGCGGGGGCGCGCTGGAACAGCCTGATGCGGCGCTGGGCGGTCTTCGCCTGGTGTGTGCTGGGCATCGGCAACCTGGTGGGGATGTGGTGGTCATATAACGAACTGGGGTGGGGGGGCTACTGGGCGTGGGACCCCGTGGAGAACGCCGGGCTGATGCCCTGGCTGCTGGGGACGGCGTTTCTGCACTCCGTTGCGGTGAAGGGACGGCGCGATTATATGAACAGCTGGAGCTTCTGCCTGGTCGTATTTACCTTTGTTTTCACGCTGTTAAGTCCCTTTATCACCCACGGTGGGATAGAGTCGCCCCTGCACGGTTTCTATGGTTCGCCCTTCCCGCCTTTCATATCGGGAGCCATGATAATCGTGGTAGTAGCTTCTATGGTATTGCTGTACTTCCGCCGACGTGACTTAACGAAGACAGAGAAATATGCCTCTTTGATATCCAGGGAAAACGCCTTCCTGCTGACGAACATCATCTTGGTGGTGCTGGCAGGCGTGATACTAATCGGTACGGTTTTGCCGCGGGTGGTCGAGGTGGCGGGAGGGGCGAAGATAGCCATCGACCGCTCTTTCTACGACCGCACCTGTGGACCTATCATGCTCCTGCTGGTCTTCATCATGGGGGTGTGCCCGCTGTTCGGATGGGGTAAGTCGGCATGGAAGCACGCCGGGCGTAACGTTATTTTCTATATCCTCGCCGTAATAATAATTGCCGCGGCTGTCTGGTTTTCTAAAATTGGCAATTGGTACATAGCTGCGGTGGTATTGTGCGGGCTGCCGCTTTTCGTAATCTTCCGTGAGTGGTGGCGTGGGACCGCCGCCCGCCGCAAAAGCACGGGGAAGAACTGCGTCAGCGCCTTTTTTGCTGTAATCAACGGCAACCGGACGCGGTACGGGGGCATGCTGGCGCATATCGGCATCGTCGTTATTACGCTGGGCATTATCGCCTCGTCTTTCTACAACGTGGAGAAGACGGCGACGCTCGATATCGGCGAATCGATGAGTGCCGGAAAGTACGAATTGTCCTATAATGGACTGGTGTTCAGGCAGGACAGCACGAAAATCAGCGCGGTGGCCGACGTGCAGGTAAGCGCGGATGGAAAGCCGGTGGCGGTAATGCGTCCCAGCTATGCCTACTGGTTCAGTCGCGACGATTTCTTCGCCGAGGTGGCGGTGCGCACCACGGGGGCGGAGGACCTGTTCGTCTCGCTGATGTGGACGGACTTCGACCCCGCGGATAAAGCGGCTACCTTCCGGGTGCTGGTGAACCCGCTGGTCGTATGGATATGGACGGGAGGCGCGTTCTTCTTGGTCGGTGGCGCCCTGTCAATTGCCTGGCGGGAAAGACAGCCGGCGGGGGTTGAGGAATAGCCATGCGTTACTTATTTGCCTTCCTTGCGGTGTTAATGATTGCCATGCTGCCGGCAGGCACGTACGCGCAGGAGCCGTCCGAAGGAACCGTCAGCGGGCAGGTCATCAACGGCACCGTGGACGGGGGCGATGTGGGGGGCGTGCAGGTTTCACTGATAACCTACGTCGAAGGGCAACTGGCGGGCACAGTAGCTATAACATCGGACGCGGACGGCTATTTTCAATTCAATGATGTCAGCCTGGATAATTCCTACTTGGTCTCGGCGAAGTACCTGGACGTTGATTATTACTATCCGGTGGTCTTCGAGTCCGGCGAGACAATGGCCTACGTGGAGGTGGGGGTCTGTGATACGACCGGCAGCGATGAATATATAATGGTCGGACTGACCCGCAAGATAATAAACATCGATGATGAAGGGCTGCTCGTCACCGAGGTCTACTGGCTGGTAAACGACGGCGACAGGACGTACGTGGGGGCTGACGGGGTGTTGTTTTTTACGTTGCCAGAGGGAGTGTGTTGTTTCGAAGCCCCGGAAGAGCTGTTGGTAGACTTCCGGCTCCTGGACGATAGCAGGTTGACTTATCTCGTGCCGTTTCCCCCGGGCGAGCGGCAGCTTATCTACACCTACCGGCTGGACAGGCCGGACTCGCGCGAGCTTGACATAGTTCTGCCGGTGGATTATCCCACGGATGCCTACGAACTCATGGTGGCTGGGGGCGATATTGAGGTTACAGTCAGCCAGCTGGCGCCGGTCGAGCCCGTCGTTACCGAGTCCGGCGAGCAGTATATCTATTTCCAGGGCAACGGTTTTTCACCCGGCGAGGCGGTGAACGTGCGACTTACCGGTTTTTCCGGCAGCGGCGGTTATCCCTCTTACGTCCAATGGGTACTTATCGCCGTGGCGGTTGTGGCGATAGTCGTATATATGATTAGAAGAACGAGGAAAACAAATAGTAATGGCTAAGGATACGCCGGTGTCAGCCGCGCGGGCGGTCGAAGTACGGGGGGTGGAAAAGACCTTCGGGGAGATGCGCGCCCTGCGGGGAATCGACCTTGAGGTAAACCGGGGCGAATGCCTGGTAATCTTCGGGCCCAACGGCGCCGGCAAGACCACCTTACTGAAAATACTGGCGACGTTGATGAAGCCCTCCGCAGGGAGAGTGATACTCGACGGGGTGAATATCCGCGAGAGACCGGCGGAAGTCAGGCGCAAAATCAGCCTGGTCGGCAACCAGACATTTCTGTATGATAACCTAACCGTTTATGAAAACCTCAAGTTCTACGGAAGGATGTACGACGTCGCCGGCCTGGAGGAGAGAATCCGCGAGGTAATATCGTGGGTGGGGCTGGAGTCGCGCCTCCACGACCGGGCAGGCACACTGTCGCGGGGCCTGCAGCAGCGGGCTTCCTTTGCCCGCGCTGTCCTCCATGACCCGCCGGTGCTTTTCCTCGACGAGCCGGACGTTGGCCTCGACCCGCGCGCCAGGGCCATGGTGGGTGAAATTTTAAAAAGCATCGGTTCCGGCTACCGGACGGTGGTGATGGCTACCCATAACCTCGAGCAGGGGCTGGCGCTGGGCGATAACGTCGTTATCCTCGACCGGGGCAGGGTGGCGTACCGGGCGTCCCGGCAGGAACTGGGCAAAGCGGATTTCCGGCGGATTTATAACGAAAGCACGGAAACAGGCGGATGAAAGCGTTCGGCAAAATATTTGTCATATTCTGGAAGGACATGCTGACGGAAGTGCGGACCAGGGAGATTATCACCTCGGTGCTGGTCTTCGCCCTGCTGGTGCTGGTGATTTTCAGCTTCGCCTTCGGCACGGGGGCGGAAGTTACGGAGATAGCGGCGCCCGGCATATTGTGGGTGGCGCTGACGTTCGGGGGGGTAATCGGCCTCAACCGCACCTTCGCCGTGGAAAAGGAGAACTCGCGACTGGAAGGGCTGATGCTCTGTCCCGTCGACCGTGCCGTTATCTACTGGGGCAAACTGGCGGGCAGTTTCACCTTCATGCTCGCCGTGGCGGTGGTGGTAACGCCGATATTCCTCGCCCTTTTTAACCTGCCGATATTTCTGCCACGACTTGCCCTCGTCATCGTGCTGGCGCTTATCGGCTTCGCCGCCGTGGGCACGCTTTTCTCGGCCCTGGCCGTAAACACCCGCGCCCGTGATATCATGCTGCCAATTCTTTTCCTGCCCGTCGCCGTGCCGGTAATCGTTTCCGCCGTTAAGGCTACCACGACGGTGCTGACAGGCTCGCCATGGGTGGACATGTCCACATGGCTGCAAATTATAGCGGCATTTGATATTATTTATCTGGTCGCTGCCACCCTGGTGTTCGAATTCGTGATAGAGGAGTAGAGGAGTATCACGCTGGAGTATATATAATATGAACGGTAATTATAATCTGAGGAACGGCATATTGTGGGGGCTGGGCTTCGTCCTGATGATTGCCGCCCTTTACATGGTCTTCGCCTACGTGCCCACGGAGAAGCACGGCGGCATCGTACAGCGCATCTTTTATTTCCACGTGCCCGTTGCCTGGGTCAGCTTTCTGGCATTCTTCGTCACCTTTATATACAGTATTCTCTACCTGTTGAAGCGGGAGACGAAATGGGATGCGGTCGCCTGCGCCTCGGCGGAGGTCGGCGTTATCTTCACAACGCTGGTGCTGATTACGGGACCCATCTGGGCGAAGCCCGCCTGGGGAATCTGGTGGACGTGGGACGCCCGGCTGACGACGTCGCTGGTGCTCTGGCTGATATACGTCGCCTATCTCCTGGTGCGCGGACTTACCGGCGAGCCGTCCCGGGCTGCCAGGTACGGGGCGGTGATAGGCATCGTGGGGTTTATCGACGTGCCAATCGTTTTCCTGACGGTGAACCTCTGGCGCACGCAGCACCCCACCACCATTATTTTCGAAGGAGGGCTGACGTCGCCCATGCTCGCGACGCTGATGGTGTGCATCGTTGCTTTTACGATATTATACGTAATCTTGATTATACAGAGCGCCGGACTGAAAAATCTGGAGGCAGAAATCAGGCGTTTGAGGATTATAAAGGCGGAATAGGGGGTAACGAATTATGGAAAACCTGGGTTATCTTTTAGCAGCTTACGCCATTATCTGGGCAGTGGTCTTCGGGTACATACTGGTATTACTGCGAAAGCAGAGGAAACTAAAGAAGCAAATCGACGCGCTAAAAGAGTCGATAGACAAGTAAGAACGTAGAGAATAAAGGAGAAAACAAGATGGAACTGGGTCTGGAGAATAAAGTAGCGCTGGTCACCGGCGCCGGCAGTCCGGTAGGGTTCGGGAGGGGCATCGCCCTGACGCTGGCGAAATACGGGTGCGATATCGTGGCGAACGACATCGACCTCGAAGGTTTGAACAAGACCGCCGCCGAGGTAGAGGCCCTGGGGCGGAAAGCCCTGGCGATTCAAGCCGACGTCACCAAACAAGCCGAGGTAAAGGCCATGGTGAAGCAGGCTCTGGACGCATTCGGCAGGATTGATATCCTGGTGAATAACGCCGGCCGCACCACCACGCCGACACCCTTCGTCGATACGCCGGAGGAAAACTGGGAAAAGGTTATCAATCTGAATATCTACGGGGTGTTTTACTGCACCAAAGCGGTCCTGCCACAGATGCTGGAAAGGAAAAACGGCAAGATAATCAGCATTGCTTCCGGCGCGGGCATCGGGGGGATGCCGCGCTGCGTTCATTACGGCGCCTCCAAGGCGGCGATTATCGGCTTCACCAAGGGACTGGCCAAGGAAGTGATACCCTCCGGCGTGTACGTGAACGCTGTGGCGCCGGGGGTGGGGGACACCAACTTCCTGGTTACCGGGGACTTTCCCCCGGGGGAAATCGACCGCGCCTTAGCCGTGGTGCCGACGAAGAAAGCCACTACGCCCGAGGACGTCGGGAACATGGTCGCTTATCTGGCTTCGGACCTCGCCAACCAGATTGTGGGCCAGACGTATCTGGTCGACGGCGGGCATGTCTAGTGAGATGAGCATTTCGAGGCAGGAATACGAACGGCGTTACGCCGAGATTCGCCGGCGGATGGAGCAGGAAGGTATCGACTGCCTGCTGATCGCCGGTCTTGGCGACGACTTTAACCGCGGCAATATCCGCTACGTCACGGGGTCGGGGAGGGGAGGAACATGCGTTTACCCCCTCGAAGGCAAGCCCGTCTTGCTGACGGGTCCGGGGCAGTCGACTTCGCCCAAAATTCCTAAGACTGTCGAGGCATTCGAACTGCTCGATTTACGGGAAACGGATAACCCCGCGGAACAGGCCGTCAGCGAACTTGACCGTTTTTACGGGGGTAAAAACATAGGCGTCATAGGGATGAACTGTATTTCAGCGCCGATGCACCTTGCCGTAAAAGAGAAATTCCCTAATAAACTAGTCGACGCGGTAAAGATATTCGAAGACCTGCGCTCGGTTAAGAGCGCCGAGGAGATAGAGAAGTTGCGGGCAGCCGCCGCCGTGGCGGACGATGTTTACACCATGCTTCAAGACCTGGTAAAGCCGGGCATCAGAGACTACGAGATATACGGGGAGGTCAAGCGGGCTATCTACGCCGCGGGCTGCGAATATTCCTTCGATTTGATAGACGCTTCGGGGTCGCGACTCAACATGACCTTCTCTCCCACCGGGGAGAAACTAAAGGAAAACAACACATTATTCATGGAAATCACGCCGGCCTACGACGGCTATTACGCCCAGCTCCCGGTGACCCTGCCGGTGGGGAAATACCCGCCTGAAATCAATAAAATGGTCACCGTGTGGGAAAAGGCGAACGCCGCCGCGCTGGAAGTATTGAAGCCGGGAACGAAGGTCTCCGATTTATACCGCGTGCTGGTGGATACGGTTAAAGAGAACGGCTACATCTCGCCGCTACGTCCCGGCCACTCCATCGGCCTGGACGCCCTGGATTTCTGGTCGATTACCGAATCGGACAACCGTATACTCCAGCCGGGGATGACCCTGGCGGTCCATCCCAGCATCATGACGGAAATGGGCGGGGATGCCTGCGGCATGGGTTATACCTATCTTATCACGGATACGGGCGCGGAGAGGTTCAGCAGGGTGGAACTGGCGGATAATTTAAACAGGTAATAGTGAATGACTTCGACTTTTAAGGCGGGGCTGGTGATAATCGGGGGCGGGGGCGCCGGCCTAGCGGCGGCCCTGACCGCCGTCGAAAAAGGTTGTAAAGACGTCATCGTCCTCGAAAAGAGGAGTAAACTGGGTGGCACCTCGGCGATGGCCGGGGGTCTATTTGCCTGCGGCAGTCCCGTCCAAGAGCGACAGGGAATCGGGACGGACGCCGATTACCTATTTAAAAGGGCCATGGAATGGGCGCACTGGACGCAGGTCGACCCTAAAATCTTGCGAGCTTTCATAGGCAAGTCGGGGGACACCATCCGCTGGCTGGAGAGAAAAGGGCTGGAGTTCGACCTCGTGAAGCTTTTCCCGGAACAACCCGTGCCCGTACAGCATAATCCCAGGGGGCACGGCGCCCGCCTGATACAGGTATTAACAAAGGAATGCAGGGAAAAAGGCGTTCAAATTTTGCTAGATTCCGACGTGGAGAAGATATTACGCGGAAAAAACGGCAAGATTACCGACGTTACAGCGGTCAGGGACGGCGAGGATATTAAAATAAGTACTCAAGCCGTCATCATCGCCACGGGCGGCTTTTGTGGAAATCGAAGATTGTTCAGGAAATATTTTCCGTCTTCATACCGGGGCATGACGTTGAGCGGACTGCCCCTGGCGGGCGACGGCATCGGGCTGGCGGCGGACGTGGGGGCGGCAATTGAGGACTTTGCCACGGCTATCAAGGAAGGTCCCCGCTATGACCTTTATAACTGGCCCCTGATGGCACTGGAGAGGGAACCGGCGACGCTCTGGATTAATAAAAACGGGGAACGCTTTACCGACGAGTCCACCGGATACCGCGTTTTCGAGAGCGTCAATGCCGTCCTCCGGCAACCGGGGCAGGTCAGTTATACCCTGCTGGACAGCCGTATCAGGGACTACTGCGAGGAAAACGGGTTCATGGCGGGTTTCCTTCGGAACAGTGCGCCGGGGCTGGAACAAGAACTTCAGGCGGAAACGGAGAAGGGTGGGGTGAGAATCGCCGGCACCTGGGGAGCCATCGCCGACTGGATAGGCATCGACCCCCTAACGCTGGAGAAGACCATTAACGAATATAATGCCTGCTGTAAAAAGGGGCACGATGGGATATTTGCCAAGTCAGCCCAATACCTGCTGCCGCTGGAAAATCCCCCGTATTATGCAATCAGGGGCATGGTGGTCCTCCTCGATACGATAGGCGGCGTCCGCATCAACGAGCGCATGGAAGTCCTTAATAAAGACAACGAGCCCGTTCCGGGACTTTTTGCCGCCGGGGTCGTTACCAGCGGCTGGGAATCGGAGGTCTATTGCAGCGAACTCAGCGCCAGCGCATTCGGCTTCGCTGTAAATTCGGGTCGCATTGCTGCCGAAAACGCGGTCCAGTACTAACCGGAAAGGAATCCGCATGTTAGAAAGACCACAGTCACCCTATAGATGGTACGTGCTCGCGTTTACGGCAATAACCGGCGCGCTGGTGGCATCCGTGCCGTTTTCCTGCATGCCCGCCCTCTTCCAGGAAATGTCGGACGACCTTGGCTTGAGCCTGGTGCAAATCGGTACTATCTGGGGCATGGCAAGTCTGGCGGGTGTCTTCTTCAGCATACCCGGCGGGGTACTGGGGGACAGGTTCGGGGTAAGGCTCATCCTGCCACTTGCCTGCATCCTGGCGGGGATAACCGGTGCTCTTAGAGGCGTTTCAGGCAGCTTCTTTACCCTTGCCGTTACCGTCTTTATCAGCGGAATCGTCCGGCTGATAATACCGATTAACCTCACCAAGACCATCGGCCTCTGGTTCAGGGGCGAAAAACTGGGCACGGCGATGGGCATATCCGCCGTGGGCATGGGACTCGGGCTGATGCTGGGTCCCATGCTAAGCGCCACGATACTGTCGCCGCTGCTGGGCGGCTGGGAAAACGTTTTATATTTCTACGGGGGGATTAATGTCCTGATAGGTCTGGGCTGGTTTTTCTTCAGAAGAGAACCCCCTCAAGATATACCTATCGCCAAGCCCTCTGATACCGTGCCTTTCCGGGAGGCATTCTCTAAGTTGATACGCATCAAGGGCCTCTGGCTGCTGGGACTGACCCTGCTGTTCCGCAGTGCCTGCATCATGGGCATGATGGGCTATCTGCCGCTGTATCTCAGGGGGAAAGGATGGGAGGTAGCCGCCGCGGACGGTACGCTGGCGGCTTTCTACGGCATCAGCGCGTTGTGCGTGGTGCCGATATCCCTGCTGTCCGATAAAATAGGTTCCCGGAAGCCGATACTCTTTACAGCGCTGGTGGTGACCATCATCTGCTTCGGTATTCTGCCGTTGGCGGACGGCAATACAATATGGGCGTTGATGCTGCTGTCCGGTGTTTTCATGGACGGTTTCATGGCGATTATCGTCACCATGCTGCTGGAGACGGAGGGAGTGGGTCCGCAGTATTCAGGTACAGCCCTCGGGATTTTCTTCACCATAGCCCAGATAGGCAACGTCGCCTCGCCGCCTCTCGGCAACAGCCTGGCAAGCATCAGTCCGGGACTTCCATTTACCTTCTGGGCGGCGCTTTCCGTTTTAGCCGTCATAATCCTGGCTTTAACCAGGGAAACGGGACGGCGGCGAACAAAAACGGCGGTAAATTAGATTTTTATCTTGACTTTATTGGGAACATAGCAATATTATACATTGCAACATCAAGTGTTTGGGTGTAATATACGCTTGTTGATATTATTTAAGGAGGATGTAAATGGCAAAGCGCATTATTCTTTACAATCTGGCGGACAATGTGACGGACGAAGAATTCGAGGAATACGTTAAGACGGACAAGGGACCTCTAATCGATAGCCTCCCTGGCGTCAAGAAGTACGAAAACGTCAGGATAACGGGTTCCATGAGCGGGGAAATCCCATACAGGTACTGCGGTATTGTGCATGTTACCAGCGTCGAGGAGTTCAACGAAAAAGCCGCCCCCACGCCGGAATACCAGGCTTTCCTGAAGAAGTTCGGCCCCATGGCAAAGGACATGATAATGCTGTCCGGCGAAGAAATATACTAAATATCCGTTAAAAATTTCTATTAGTTTATTGAGATATTTGCCATTCTCAAGGAGGCAGCGATGAATCTAGAGCATCTACTCACCGAGGAGCAACTGCAACTGCGTCAGACATTGCGTGATTTCACCAAAAAGGAAATCATGCCCATTACCAAGCAACTGGACGAGGACTACAGTCTCGTAGAGAAAGTCCATCAAAAGCTTGTGGATATGGGCATTCAGGCGTCCGGGTACCCCGAGGAATACGGGGGTGGTGGTGTCCACTCCATGACCACCAACGGCATTATCATGGAGGAGCTTTCCAAGGGTGATGCCGGCATGGCCCTGTCGGTGGGTTCGAACATGGCGGGAGCGGGGCCTGCCGCGGCGGTCGGTAACAAGGCGATTCTGGACAAGTTCGCCCCTCTCTTCTGCCAAGGCAAGCTGGCGTACGGCTGCCTGTCCATGACCGACGAGACCGGAGGGGCGGACACAGAAAATCCCTTGTTGCACGGTGCCGGTATCAAGACCATCGCCAAACTTGAAGGCGACGAATACGTCATCAACGGCAGCAAGATGTGGCCCACTCACGGCGGGATTGCGGAGAGCTATATAACCTTCTGCACCACCGACCCCAAAGCCGGCGATGAGGGGATTGCCATGATTATCGTCCCCAAGGACGCGACGGGGCTTTCTTTCGGCAAGCCGGAAAAGAAGATGCTGTTCAAGACGGTTATCAACGGCGCCGTCTATTACGACAACGTCAGGGTGCCCAAGGAGTACCGCGTCGCCGGTCCCGGGATGGACGCCAACCTGTGCAACATGCTGACGACAGTAGCGGGCTGGTCCGGAGGTATGCAGGCACTCGGCATCGCCGAACGTGCTTTTGATATCGTGCTGGAATATACCGGCACCCGCATGGGGGGATTCAAGCCGGTCAGGCAGCACAGCATGGTCGCTGGAATGATAGCCGATATGGCTATCGGCATCGAGATGATGAGGGCGAGCCTGTATAACATGGCGTATATCTACGACCACCCTGATAAATACGAGCCAATATACGGCAAATCATGGTCGCCGGAGATGATAGCCAAGGGCGCCGCCGCCAGGGTCTTTGCCGCCGATACCGCGGTCGAGATAATCAACAAGGGCGCGGAGTTACTGGGTTCGATGGCTATCTCCGAGGGTTTCCCGTACGAGAAATGCCTGCGGGACGTGAAGATATGCCAGTTGTGGCTCGGCGGGCAGCAGATATGCCGCTACAAGGTCGCCCAGGGGTATTACGACCTCAAGAATTGGGCTTAGGTGCCTGGCAGGTTAAATAATACGATTTAAACGAAACGCTGCTGATGCTATACTTGTTCAGCAAAAGAGGTAAGAAGGAGGCTAATGCATTATGGTGGACAAGGCCGCTCTAAAGAAAAAAGTAGAAGAACTGGCCGTAAGAAAATGGGATGAGGCTGGTATTCAAGCCAGAATTGATAAAATGAGGGCGGAGGGTATTCCCCGGAAAAACCTAAAGCCTGAAGAGTTGCTGGCTAACCGGGAGCAGATACTCGACCGGGTTCAGTCGCGGGCTGAAGAATATAATTTCATGTTAAAGAACTGTGCGCAGGGTACCGCGCTGGCCCTCATGGAGGAGTTCGGCCAGGGGAACATGGATGTTCTTCAGGCTCTGGCCCTGTTCCCCGGAATCGGCAGTACCGGTGACTTGTGTGGCGGTATCACCGGCAGCATGATTAACTTCGGACTCTTCTTCGGGCGTTACGGGAAACCAGGCCCCGAAGGGATGATGCAGGGTATGGCGGCTGCCCAGAAATTTATCGCCGAATTTCAGGAGAAATTAGGTTTTAAGCATTGCATTGATATAATTGAAAACGTGACCGTTGGACTGAGACTGAATCCCGGCAGGAGCAGCGAGGAGATGGAGACCTTTGCCAGGGAAAAAGGTTTTGAGAAGTGTAGCCTCGTGCCGGGAACAGGCGCCCGGCTTGCCGCCGGTTACATGATAGACAGTTTGAAATAGCGTTACCTAGACTTCTATATTGTCCAGTTCCTCCTGAAGGGTACGCGTCATTTTCTCGACCTCCGCGGTGAGTGTATCCCACTCGCCGGTAATCGCTTTCAGCGTGTCCTTGAGTTCCTGGTATTCCTTATTTGTCTCCACGACCTTCCGGCTGTTTTTATAGTGTTCCGGGTCGGCAAGCATTGCCTCAATCTGCGCGAGCCGACCGGTAATACTCGAAGTCTCCTTCTCTATTTCCGTAACCCTTTTTTTTAACGGCGTAATTTCCCGGTAGTGCCGGTTCCGGATTTCCCCCTTGATTGTCTTGCGCCGGCGCTGGCGGTTCCTGGCCGTGCTGCCCGGCGGCGTGCTTTTCCTGACCGCCTGCAGGGTACCGGTAATGTCTTTCACCGGGGCTTCTTTCCGGTAGAGATAATCGTCGTAGTTGCCGGGGAAAATCTGGAGCTTGCCGTCCTTTATCTCGATAATTTTATTGGCGACCTCCCTGATGAGCGTGCGGTCGTGGGTGATGAAGCAAATTGTGCCGGTATATGCCTGCAGAGCGTCAGTCAGTATCTCCCGCGACGGTATATCCAGGTGGTTGGTGGGCTCGTCCATGAGGATGAAGTTCGCCGGTCTCACCAGCATCTTGGCGATAGCCAGCCGGGTCTTTTCGCCGCCGGAGAGCACCTTTACCTTTTTCAGGATATCCTCCCCGCTGAACAGAAACGCTCCCAGCAGGCCGCGCAGCCGCTGTTCCGGTTCGTCCGGGGCTTCCTGTCGCAGTTCGTCGATGATGGTGTTGCGCTGGTTCAGTAGCTCGATGTAGTACTGGGCGAAGTAAGCCGTGGAGACGTTATACCCCGGCAGGCGCTCGCCTTTTTCGAACGGCAGCACCCCCGCCAGTATCTTAAGGAGAGTGGTCTTGCCCGCGCCGTTCAGTCCCACCAGCGCCGCCTTGTCCCCCCGATTAAGCTCCAGGTTGAGGTCGCGGTAAACGACCTTTTCGTCGTACGATTTGTCGATTCCTTTGAGGGTGATAACGACATGCCCGCTGCGCGGCGGTGCCGGGAAGTCGAACTTGATTTTCCTGGTCGACCGCGGCACCACTATCTTCTTTATCTTTTCCAGCTTCTTGATACGACTCTGCACTTGGGTCGCCTTTGTGTTCTTGGCGCGGAAGCGCTCGATAAAGCGCATTTCTTTCCTTATCCTGGCTTCCTGCTTCTTTGCCGTAGCCTTTCTGGTCTCCAGGTCCTTCTCCCGGGCGAGAACATAGTCGTCGTAGCTGCCGCGGTAGAAGATGACCTCGTCCCTTTCGAAGGCGATTATCTTACCGGCGACGTTGTTCAGGAAGGCGCGGTCGTGCGAGGTGACGATGACGCTGCCGTGATACGACTCCAGATAGTTCTCGAACCACCTGGTGGTCTCCAGATCGAGGTGATTGGTCGGCTCGTCGAGAATGAGAAGGTCGGGATTGAGAAAGAGCAGCTTGGCAAGCTCGACACGCGTCAGCCAGCCGCCGCTTAATTTGGACAATGGACGGTAGAGCTCCGATTCGTCGAATCCCAGACCGGAGAGGATGATGCGCGCCTCGTGTTCGGCGTCATAGCCGCCGGAGGACTCGAATTCATGCTGGAGTTCCCCCAGTTCACGGAGTAGCGCGGCGATGTTCTCGTCGTCCGTTTCCTCGGCGAGTTCTTCCTGAATCAGCTGGATTTTATGCGCCAGGTTGTTGATATCCCTGGAGGAAGCGACTACTTCATCGAGCAGTTTATGCCGTGAGGTGGGCTGGATATCCTGCCTCAGGTAGCCGATGGTGGTGCCGCGGCGCACAGCGACGCTGCCGGTGTCCGAACCGGTATCGCCGGCGATAATATCGAACAGGGTGGTCTTGCCCGTGCCGTTCTGGCCGATGACGGCGATGCGGTCGCCCATTCCGACGTTGAAGCTGATGCCGCTGAATAGATAGCGGGCACCGTATGATTTGGATATATTAGCAACGCTGAGCATTTTATGTGTTCACCGTATTTCAACTGTATTTGCCGTACTCCTTGGTAAATTCGATCATCGCCCTAAAATTTTCCGGATTTGCCTCGTCGGTGGAGCTGCGCGGCGCGAGGATATAGCCGCCGCCCTTCCCGATGACGTCGATGAGCTTCTTGCAGTGGTCCTTTACCTGCTGGACCGTACCTAACTGTAAAAGCGAAGACGGCACGTTCCCCTCGATACATACATGGTCCTTGAGGATTTCCTTGGCCTTGAATATGTCCGTCCTGTCCAGGCGCGCCAGTACTGTGCCCCTGGGGAAATCCAGCAGGTATTCCATCCGCGACGTGCAGTTGCCTTCGAAGAAGATACACGGCGTCATCCCGCGTTCGACGAGTCCCAGCACGAGCTTCCTGAACGTGGGCCAGTAGAACTTTTCCCATTGTTCTACGGAGAGAAAATCGTCCGAGCCGCGCGTTACGGTCATGAACATCCGGGTATTGCCGTATTCGTTCGGCGGGGGTGCCGGTCTATCGAGGGTATGCTTCAAGAGGAACTCGCATAATTCAATGAGCTTATCCGGCTGGCGGAACATATCGAACATGGTGCCGTTCATGCCCCGCATGGAATGGGAGACAACGTCGTAAGGGGGCATGGCGGCGCCCTGAAAATACTCCGGAAAGCCCATGTCGCGTATCAGCTTATCGAATTTAGCCATCTTGGGTAGCCACTTTTTCATCTCCCGCCCCGCCTGTTGGAGGGTACGGATGGCTTTGTTCAGCTCAGGTTCTGTAAAAGCGAGCGCCAGCATCTGAGCGCCCATCGGGCCGCCGCTAAGGTCGGCCAGCGGTGGCAATAACGCCAGACCTTCCAGGTTCTCGCTGGTGCGGGCTATATGCATCCGCAGCGAGTAGTCGGACGGGTCTTTCATGAACAGGTCCAGGTCGTCCGCCTGCATATTGTCTATTTCAATGGACTGGTGCCCCTGGTAGGGCTCCACTCCGTAGCCGGGCCATCGCATCAGCCTGGAGTTTATTATTTCCAGCGCTTTGCCGGGGGTGAACGGCTGCGGGAATATCATGTCCGGCTGGAAGTCCCGCAGGGTCTTCTTATAGGCATCGTACCAGGCGTCGAAGTCGTAGTAAGCGGCGGAGCAGGGGATGCCGGCATATTTGGCGGCGAAGTAGCCTATCGCGCTGAGAACCGGGACCCTGTCCGTCTTTTTCAAATTTATGGCGTCGGTAACGCGTTTTTCTCTTTCGCGGCGCAGTTCCGCGGCGGCTCTGGTCATTGTTTACTTACCTCCCGATGCAGATATATAACTGCGTGAATATTTGTGAAAACAGGAAGGCGGGTTCAATGAATAGTAACAGTTTTTCAGCCTGATTTCAATACCCCGGAGTACTGCCGGTAATTCAGGCGTGTACCAGCACCAGCAGGCTGTTCCCCTTCCACCTTTCCCGCGCCCTGACACGCAGAATCCCCGCCGACTCTGCATGAGAGACGAGACGGGTTACCGCCGTCGAGCCTGCCGAGATGATTACCATGCCATTGGAGGAAAGCTGCTCCGCCGCCGTATCGAGCGTTAGGAAAGAGGCTTCTCTGCCCTCGCCTTCCCGCAGCGCGCCGATGATGAGGTCGGCTTTCTCTCCGGATGAATCAATACCGACCTGATGAGATACGACGACTATATCGGCGGGGCACCCGTTCAGTACGAGGTTAAGCTGCGAATACCGGAGAGCCAGCAGGTCTCTATCGAGGAGCGATATATAGTCCGGCGCCACGAGCTTCCAGACGGCGACCGGCACGTGTCCCTGTCCCGGATTGAACACCACGGCGCGGCGGACTTTCATGCCTTTTGCGTAAGCCAGCGCCTTGACCAGCATCTCGCTGCCGTAGCTTAGAGAATCGAACTCCGGCAGTCCGTAAGCGGTCTGCATGGGGTATTCTATATTTTCCACACTCATTCGTACGTCTTTACGATGGTATATACCGCGTTTTATAGAGTCCTGTGGGGGTTTTTGTGGGGTGGCTTCGCCGGAGAACTTGTAGTGAAAGACGGCATGCCCGCTCCGGTTCCGCCTCAAGACGATTTCTGCTCCGGGTGTTTCGCCGAGGATTTTCGCGACTGTCTCTTCCAGCGGGGCGACCACCACTACCGCCGCCAGACCGCCGGACGCTAGGTAGTGCCGGGCTTCCCCAAGCAGGTAAGCGATTACCGGCTCTCCGGCTTTGCCGGGGATATTGGAGGTAATAAGGTCGAAGTCGTTCGACTTAACATCGTCATAGCCCAGGCTGCCGTAAATATCCACACCGGAAAGTCCATTCAGCCCTGCGTTCTGCCGGGAGTATTCGACGGCGAGGGCGTCTCTATCGACCATGTGCACGGTGCTTTCGGGATGCAGGCTCTTGAGCGTCAGCCCCAGGGGTCCATAGCCGCAGCCGGGGTCGAGGACATGCCGAGGTTGGTAACCTGCGTCGATGATTGTACGCAGGAGAAACCGGGTGCCCGTGTCCACATCGTGGCTGCTGAAAAGTGCCTGCGAGACCCTGAACCGGAGGTCCTGCTTCCAGGCGCGGAAGGTAATGTTTTTGTGGAAATAGACGTCCTCGTCCATGTCGCTACTTCAACCGCTGGAGAAATCTCTGGGCGGAGATACCGGCGACGGCACCATCGCCCACGGCGGTGCTGACCTGCCCTGGCGAGCCGCTCCGGATATCACCGGCGGCATAAATGCCGGGTACTTCCGTCTCCATCGACTCGTTAACGATAACCTGCTTCCGGTCGTCCATCGGCACGATTCCCTCCAGGTAGTCCGTGCAGGGGTCAAGTCCCACGTGCACCAGCACGCCGTCCGTCTTAAGACTTTCCTTTTTTCCGTCCCCCGCCACGAGTTCTACGGACTCGACTTTATCTTCGCCCGTAATCGCCTCGACCTTAACACCGCCCCACACTTCGATTTTCGGGTTTTCTTCGACCCTTTTTCGTAAAACGGCGGTCGCCGTGAGTTCCGGCATTGATTCGATAATGATTACTCTAGAAGCTATATTTGCCATATAGAGCGCCTCGGTAACGCCGGAATCGCCGCCGCCGCATACCGCCAGAACGCGGTCGGCGAACTCCCCGCCGTCGCAGAAGGCGCAGTTGATGACGCCGTTGCCGCGGAACCTGTCCTCACCGGGCACTCCCAGCTTCTTGGGTACGCTGCCCCCGGCGACGATTATCGTCGAGGTCGTATGAGTAGTGCCATCCAGGCACATCATGCTCTTGTTGGCAGCGGAAGCATCAATCGCGATGACCTCGTTGCGTTCTGTGCGGAGTCCGTACTTCATCGCCTGTCCCTTCATCTGCATGCCGAGCACGGAACCGATGATGCCCCCGGAAAAACCGGGGTAGTTCTCGATATTCGCCACGTTCATGATATAGCCGCCGACGCTTTCCTTCTCGATGAGCAGGGTGCGCCGGTTGCCACGGCGCAGGTACAGTCCGGCGGTCAGACCCGCCGGTCCCCCGCCGATGATTACGGCTTCCCAGTCAGGCATGGCATCTCCTTGCGCCGCTGTCGATTATCAGGCTCCCACCTTTGTGAGGGCGGCGCCGGTAATCTTCTTGGTCATCAGCGCCGTCCTGTTGTACGGCGGTACTCGGTAGTAGTTAAAGGAGAAGGCGCAACCCGGCGCGCCGCCGGCCACGAAGAAGTGCAGGTTCTCCGGCTCTATCATTACCGGCACCTTGCCTCCCGGCTTCAAAGCCGATTCAAACACGGCTTTGCGGTCGGTGGGAATGACGCCCAGTTCGATGGCGGTTTGGAGGCTCCTTCTCTCGGCGGGATTGAGGTCGTCGTAGGGCACACACGTGCGCTTGTAGACTTCGTCCTGCAGGCCCTTCTGGTCGTAACCCATCTTCTTGAGTTCGGCGGCCAGTTCCGGGAAGAGGACAATCATGTGGTTCATCGCCCCTATGCCGGAACCAAGGTATTTGCCCCATCCCTTTGTCCCCCACATGGGGTATGTCCGGCGGTCGGTCCTCGTGATATCCTCTACCATCCTGTCCAGCACGCCCTCCGCCGTCCAGGTGCCAATCATGCCGCCGTAGAAATGGTTGAGCTGACTCTCTCCGTGGATTGAACACACCGTCACACAGCTATCGCCCGATTTAAAGCCACGACCGGAATGGTAGGGTTCCCACGGACTGAAGTCTTCCGCTTCGCAGATAGTGAAGAAGGTGTGCGGGGATACGCGTCCGGTCAGCGCCATGTCGTTCATGCCAGGCCAGGTCCGCCCGATATTGAGCGTGGACAGGCGTATCGCCCGCCCGATGGTGTTGTTGGGTCGCCAGCCGTGCCCCATGAAGCCGATTCCCGACTCCATGTCGATTTCCCGGGCAATCGGCCCGCTGACAACCATCAGCAGGTTGAACGAGCCCGCCGAAGCCAGTATGTGGAGGTCGTCGAAGTCGTCATCGGTGAGTGCTTCTATAACGGCGATGATTACCGGCAGGTACTCCGGTTTGGCGCCCGCCATGACCGCGTTGACGGCTATTTTCTCTATAGTGGCGATTCCCTGCTTGGGATTTATCTTGCCCAGCACTTCGTCGGGTTTACGCTTCGTCCCGGTAAGCATCCATTTGACCCGTTCCGGGGTGGGGGGCACCATGGGCAGCCCGTCCCCCCAGCGGTTGTCCAGGTAGATGCGGTTGAATTCCTCGGCGGCTTCAGGGTACGATTCCGCCGTGACCGTAATTTCGTAGGCTTCATCTTCGCTTTCCACCGCTGAAGTGTCCATGTCCTCCGCCGTCAGGGGCTTTGTCAGGGCGTCGATGATTTCATCGAAGACGGATTCCACCAGCGGCCTGACCGTCTCCACCTCGCCGCGGAGCTTGTAAAAGTCCTCCGAGCTTATTTTCACGCGCCGTACCGTTGGCATCCCGTTGTCCGCCGATGCCGATCTGGCGTCGTCGTCGAAGGTAGTGCAGTTGATGAACACGCCGGGTTTGCCCATTTTCTCCAGTAACACCGTGCCGGCCACGCCGACAAACGTGCACGACCCTCAGTCGCCGACCCCGTAGACGAAGGTGTCAATTTCCTTGACCCACGCCTCGGCGTCGTCGTCCCTTATCAGGAAAGCACCCTGGAGCCAGGAGGTAGTGGCGCCGGGATATTTCTTCTTCAGGAGTTCTTCGAATACCTTATAGAAATTGTCCAGTCCCGGTTTGCTGTTCCAGTAAAGTCCGACCCTCTTGCCGTTGAGGTCGGCCATACGCGGATTTGGCGCGGTGGCCGGTTTGGTCTCTATAATGCCCCTGGGATTGAGTACTTTCAGTTCAACATTGCTCATCTCTAACTCCTTTTGTGGAAAAGCATTGCCCTGCTGCGCATGAAATTTCGTAAAATGAAATTATAAAACTGCTTTAATTATGGTTACCGCCAAAAAAATTGTCAAATAATACATATATTTATCGTAATACGATTGAAGTATTGTGAAAGGCCCTTGACTTACTAATCGGAAATAATATAAAATTGCGCACCATCCAAATTATCTGGTGATTATAATGTATTAGACCGGGGATATAGATGCCTCAGGTACCGATGGTATTAAAACTTACTAGGGAGGTGGATTATGACATGATAAAAAAAGGATGTAGTAAGTTATAAATATTAATAGGAGGTTAAGGGTAATAATGAAGAAGTTCTTGTTAATTCCTCTGGTAATTATCCTCGCAAGTATCCTGGTGTTCGGCGGATGTGCGGAACCGGAGCCGGAGACGACGCCTTCGCCGGAGCCGACACCTTCGCCGGAACCTGAACCGACTCCATCACCGGAACCCGAACCAACTCCGTCACCGGAACCCGAACCGGAACCGGGAGGTCCTGTGTACGGTGGGGAAATGAGGATAATTGCATCCGCGGGTCCTAATGTCCTGGGCGGTTCACTGGAACAGGGACCTTTCGACCTTTTCGTGCTGCTGGGCGGCGTGGAAAAACTGGTGGAATACAATGAAAACCAGGAGCTGGTGCCCTGGCTGGCCAAGTCCGTGGAGATCGATGCAGCAGCCAGTACGATAACCATCGGTTTGAGAGAAGGCGCCAAGTGGCATGACGGCTCGGATATCGACGCCGAGTCCATCGCCTGGAACTACAATTTCCAGGTGGAGAACAAGAGAATCGGATACCTGCACCAGTTTGAATCCGTGGAAGTCGTCGATAAATATACCCTGGTTATCCACTATACCGGCGGTTATAATAACCAGCTCATCATGGGCTGGCTGTGGTCGCCTCCCATGTGGTCCCAGGCGGCCTGGGAGGCAGCCGGCGGCGGTGATGCCAGCATGGAGTGGGCGCGAACCAACTTCTCCGCATCCGGACCGTTCAAGCTGGCGGAGTTCAAGCGGGACGACCACCTGACCCTGGTAAGGTTCGACGATTACTGGGGACCCAAGCCGTATCTTGATAGCATCACCTACACCTTTATTCCGGACTCCGTTACCGCCGGGGCATTGATGGAGGCGGAACAGGCTGACTGGTGGCTCCAGCCTCCGCCTAACAAGCAGATTGAACTGGAAGAGAAGGGGCTCGTGAGGCAGAGCGGCGGTGGCACCATGAACTGCCTGGTTCCCAATATCGCCGCGCCCGATTCTAAATGGGCTAACCCGAAGTTACGCCAGGCGGTACAGGTCGCCCTGGATAAGGCGGCTATGGCAAAGGCGCTTGGATTCGGACTCGCTTCACCGCTGTTAACCATAGCGCCCGAAGGCGCAATGGGATACGACCCGGACTACGAGGGATATCCGTATAATCCCGACAGGGCTAAAGAACTGCTGGCTGAAGCGGGATACCCGGACGGTGTCAAGATAAAGATACTCGCCCTGCAGGGTCCGGCAACCATTGATAACACCGAAGCCATCAAGAGCTACCTCGACGCCGTGGGCATCGAGACTGAAATAGATATTGCCGACGCGGGCAGGTACTACGGAAGCCTCTATGGCATGGGCTGGGAAGACCTGATTCTGTCCGGCGCGGGGATACTGGGCGACGTGCTGGGGACGTTCCATACCAACTTCGGCGACCAGCCGCTGACCTCTATGGCCGCCGCCAGCTGGATGGTACCGCCGGAACTGGAAGCGCTGAGCATCGATTCGCGTACCTATGAATCCAGAGAAGACCAGGAGATCGCTACCCAGTTGATAGTCCAGTATCTCTCCGATGAGGCCCTGATTATCCCCATTTACCTGCAGCCTTCCGCCTACATCGTTCAACCCTGGGTACATACCGACTATCTGGCCGAGGGCGGATTCACGTTCTACTTCGGCAAGTACTGGATGGACGAACACTAGTTAGCTTCTTACCAGAAGTTACGGATTAGACCGACAGGGGAGGGGGCAACGCCCCCTCCCTTCTTTTTTCCCGCGAAATTGATTATTGACAACTCATGAAAATTAGGTTATAATTAATAGTTAGGTAAAACCTAATAATTAGAAATAGCCTAAGTAAGACAGCGGGAGATACATCACGTGAAACAGAACAGGGAGACACTGGTCCAGCATATCCTGGAAACATCCGGCAGGATTTACGGAGCGCTCAATCCCACCATACGGCTGGAGTTATTGTCCGCTGATATCACAGTGGCGCAGTTGAGGGTACTGCTGATACTCCTCACCGACGGTCCCAGTCGGATGAGCGCTATAGCCTCCGTACTCGATGTGGCTCTTTCCACGGCTACCGGGATAGTGGACAAACTCGTCAAGAAAGAGCTGGTGGTGCGAGAAGCCGACCCCGGTGACCGCCGCCTGGTTATCTGCAAGCTGGCGCCGGCGGGACAGGAGCTTATGAACGGATTGTGGCGGTCAGGTGAGTTCCAGATGGAAAGACTGCTGGACGGTCTGACCCTGGAGCAGCTGAAGAAAGCCGACGAGGTTGCCGGGATGCTACTGGCGAACGTTGCCTGCAATGCCGGCAAGGCTGATGGGGGTGACGTACAGTGACAAGGATATCGCAGGCGCTGGCGCGTTTCATACAGCGTCGACCGTGGCTATTTATCATCATCTCCGTAGTGCTTTCAGCGGCGGTGGTGCCGGGTCTTACCATGCTGGAGACGGAGACGGGCTTCAATGCCCTCGTCTCGCCGGAGGCAAAGATATCACGTGACGACGCGCGTTACCAGGAGCAATTCGGCGGAGAAGCAATTACCGTCCTGCTCGAAGGTGAAATCGACGCTATATTCACGGAGGATAACCTGTCAGTACTGGCGGACTTCGAGCGGATAGTTACGGATGACGCGAGGTACCGCGCCTTGAACAGTCCCGCCGGCATACTGATGGCGGCGCAGGAGCAGGCCGGCATGGCGGGGCAGGCTGTTATCCGTGCGGCGCTTTACGATTCGGAGGGTAACATCAGCGAGGTCATGCAGCCTTTTATCCCCGATGATTCGCACGTATTGATTGTGGTGACGCCGCAGGGTAATATGAGCGACGATGAAGCTCTTCAGGCGACTCATGATATCGAGGACTACTTCTCGGCACATCCCCTGACCGGCGTAAGCGCCAGGGTGATTTCCAGCGCCGGGCTGGTGGATGCCATCAGCGCGGGCATCGGCAGTAATATTAAAATACTCCTGAGTCTATCCGTCGTCGTCATGATGATTATCCTGATATTCCTGTTCCGCGTCCGCTGGCGGCTGCTCTCTCTGGTCATGGTGGGCGTCAGCGCCCTGTGGACCTTCGGCTTAATGGGCTACCTGGGGGTGCCGCTGACCATGGCGACCATGGCGGTGCTGCCGATATTGATCGGGCTGGGTATAGATTTTTCCATACAGTTCCACAACCGCTACCAAGAGGAAGTCACCCGCAGCCGTACCGTCGCCGAGGCTATTATCACCTCGATATCCCGCATGTTCCCGGTGGTGGGCGTCGCTTTACTGGCGACGATTATCGGGTTCATCACCCTCTATATATCGGAAGTGCCCATGATACAGGACTTTGGCATGGTGCTGGCTATCGGCATCGTTATCAGCTATATAGTGGCCCTGTTCCTGATGCACAGTATCGTCTATCTGGCGGACAGGCGGGCGCCTCTCGAAAAACTAGGCAAGGAGGCGAAGGAAGCGAGCGGGCGTATCGAGCGCGTCCTGCTGCGACTCGGCAAGCTGGCGATTAATCACACCCTGTGGATATTTATCATATCCGTCCTGTTTGCGGTCGGCGGCGGCGTTGTGGACCACTGGCTGCCGACGAATACCGACTTCGAAGAACTTATGCCTCAGGATACCCCGGCACTGGTGGAGCTGCGGGAACTGCGTGAGATTACCGGCAGCGGGGGAATCATTCACTTCATGGTGGAGTCGGACGATGTTGCCGGTGCGGAAACACTCGACTGGCTGCTGAAATACCAGCAGGAAGCGGCGGCATCAAACCCGGAGATACTTTACGCCAACAGCCTGGCGACCCTGGTGGGTGAAGCTGCCGGAGGGCAAATTCCCCCGCAGTCTCAGATTGATATGATTCTGGCGAATACCCCGTCCCTATATATCGACCAGCTACTCTCCGCCGACCATCGCATGGGTGCCGTTTCGTTCAGCATTAAATACATACCCTTGGCGGAGACCCACGACCTGATGCAGGTCTTGCAGAAAGATGCCAATCCACCCGTGGGTGTCAGCATTTCGCCGGTGGGCAGCTTCGCTATGGGAGTCAGCACGGTGGATGCCATCGTTGGTGACAGGCTTTTCATGAACCTTATCTGCCTCGGGGCGGTATTATTTATTCTGATACTGGTCTACCGTCGTCTGGGCAATATCGTATTCACCATTATACCGGTCGGGGCGGTTATTGCCTGGTCTTCGCTGGACATGTATATCATTGGCATTCCCCTTAATCCGCTGACGGCTATTCTGGGCGTCCTCATCATCGGCATCTGCACCGAGTTCATGGTGCTGTTGATGGGACGCTACGAAGAAGAAAAGCGGTCGGGGCTGTCCCCGCGGGACGCCATGGTCACGGCGATATCCAAGATAGGGCGCGCCATCGTCACCACGGCGCTAACCACGCTGGGGGGTTTCGGCGTGCTGATTGCCTCCAACTTCGTCATGATTCGCGATTTCGGCATTGCTACCGTCGTCGGCGTGTTCCTCTGCCTGATAATCACGATTACGGTCATGCCGGGGCTCATCGTCTGGTACGATGAGTGGCGGCTCAGACGGTTATCGCGAAAATCATAAGACTTTTGACACCAGACCTCGTGACGGATAGAATGACATTGTAAGAATTAGAGAAATTCGGGAGGTCGGTAAATTGACAACGATAAAGGAGTACAGCCAATACGGCGAAGAACTGGAAAAGGCGCTCCTGCTCAAGACATACCCCATTGCCGTGAAGATGCTGGAGTCGGAAAAGGACATTCCTGAGGGAGCCATCCGCCCCAAGCGGGACCGCGGTTATCATCTGGCGCAGTGCCAGGCTTTCGCCATGACGAGACGACAGGGACTGACGATTGCCATGCTGAAAGAAGACCACTGGTGCTGGGCGCCCCTGATGGGTTACGGGCTGGTGGAGGACCCCCACGACGCTTTTGTGGACTCGCACGCATTCTTCCCGCGTTTCGAATACGGTAAGTACATTGGTATGGTGACCGCGCCCCTGAAAACGGCGACCTTCGAGCCGGACATGGTGCTGATATATTCCGATACCGCCCAGCTCCGGGAGATGATAGGTGTGCCAAAGTACCAGGACAAGGAGCTGGTCAAGTCCGAGTTCGACCCCATTGACTCCTGCGTGTTCTCCGTGGTGCCCGTCATTACCGAGGGCAAGTACCGCATTACCCTGCCCGACCCCGGGGAAGCCTCCCGCGCCTTTGCCGGCGACGACGAGATTATCTTTTCCGTGCCTAAGGACAAGCTGGGGGGACTGGTGGAGGGGGTCAAGCGTAGCGCGGAGATGAGGAAAAGTGCGGAAGACTGGGCGCATATATTGCTCCGCCCCGATTTCCCCCGCCCGGACTTTTATAAAGACCTGTTCAGGAAATGGGGACTCGACGTAGAGGACTAAAAAGTAGCCGGAAATCAGCTTCTCCCCTTTACAAAAGACCCGATATTGTAATATAATATATCACGTTATATCGGAATAATTTTCAGAAGTCAGGCGCCTCTCCATGAAGACCATACTTAGATTAGTGGGCTTTGTTCAAAAATACTGGCCCATGCTCCTCCTCGGTTTGCTGTGTCTGTTAATCGGCACGGGCTTCGGCATCGTCATACCCCGCATGCTCGGCGACGGCATCGATACCGTGCTCGGTTCCGGACAGCGCAGCTTCGTCATCATCGCGGCGGTGGTAATCGTTTCCGCCAGCGCCCTGAGGGGCGTGGCGGGCTACGGGCAGCGCTATTTCAACGAGGTCGTCGCCCAGAAGGTCTCATACAACATCCGCAACGCCCTCTACGAGCGACTCCAGAGATTGAGTTTTGCCTTCCACGACCGACAGCAGACGGGACAGCTTATGTCCCGCGCCACCGTGGACGTGGAAGCCGTACGCATGTTCTTCGCTATGGGCTTGCTCGGCATGGCGCAGGTGGTCTTCATGTTCCTCGGCGTTACCTACATGCTGCTTTCGATGAACTGGCAGCTCGGGCTGTTTACCCTTGCCTTCGTCGTCCCGGTGGCGTACATCGCCGTAACCTTCGGGGGCCGTATCCGGCCGATCTGGCTGCGGGTGCAGGCGATGCTCGGTTTCATGGGCACCACGCTGGAAGAGAGCCTTTCCGGCGTCAGCGTGGTCAAGGCCTTCTCTCACCAGCCGGAGGATAGCCGGGTGTTCGCCTCGCAGGCAGGGAGCCTCTACGACGAACAGATTCACGCGGCGCGTCTCATGGCTATCAATATGCCTACCATGGTGCTGCTGGTCAGTATCCCCACCATTTTTATCCTCTGGTACGGCGGCCAGCAGGTGGGCGCCGGTAATATGACCGTGGGTCAGATAACACAGTTTATCCTTTACGTTAACATGCTGATGATGCCCATCCGCCGACTCGGCATGATGGTCAACCTGTACTCCCGCACCGCGTCCGCCGGACAGCGCATCCTGGAGATACTGGACACGGAGTCCATGGTCAAGGAGAAACCGGATGCCGTAGAACTGGGGAGGGTCAAGGGGCAGGTCACCTTCGAGGACGTAAGTTTCAGCTACGGCGGTTACGGTCCGGCGCTGAAGGACGTGAGTTTCAAGGTCAAGCCGGGGCAGCTGGTTGCCCTGCTGGGTCGTTCGGGGAGCGGCAAGAGCACCATCGCCAACCTGCT
>JAFGPF010000065.1 GCA_016926115.1 Dehalococcoidales bacterium
TCCGGGACTATCTTCTCCCAGCCGATAGCCATGATATGCACGCCCTGGCAGTAAGGTTTCAGCTGCTTAATGATATCGGCGCAAATCTGGATACCGGTCTTTTCCCGGTCTTCCTTGGGGGCATCCGTCATCTTCTGAATCAAGTCGTCGGGCACGAAGACGCCGGCGACACTCCGGTTCATATACTTAGCCATACCGGCGGACCTTAACGGTATCACGCCCGCCAGAATAGGAACCTTGAATTTCTCCACCCTCTTCATGAATTTAGCGAAGTTATTGGCGTCGTAGACCGCCTGCGTCTGGATGAACCTGGCTCCGGCGGCTACCTTCTTCTCCAGCTTGGCAATCTGGAGTTCCATGGAGGCTTCCGTATCGGATTCCACTTTCACCACCGCGCCGGCGAAGAAATCAGGCTTGCCCTGAAGCTCGTTGCCGTTCATATCGGTGCCGTTGTTCAGCTTGGTGATGACTTGCAGCAGCGTCACGGAATCAAGGTCGTACACCGCCTTGGCTTCCGGGTGGTCGCCCAGCTGCGGCAGGTCGCCGGTGATAGCCAGGACATTCTTGATTCCCAGCGCCCAGGCGGAGAGAAGGTCGGATTGCAAAGCGATTCGGTTACGGTCGCGGCAGACCGTCTGATAGATGGGGTCCAGCCCTTTCCTGACCAGTATCGCCGAAGTTGCCAGCGAACCGAGGCGCATCACGGAGCTCTGCTGGTCGGTGACGTTGGCGGCGTCCACCTTGCCCTTGAGAAATTCCGCGTTCTCCTCGATTTCGTGAATATCGGTACCCTTCAGGGGCCCGACCTCACAGGTGATTACAAACTTACCCGACTCCAGTTTCGATTGTAAACTCACTCTACCTTCACCTCCTGGTCAGATTGCTCCAGCGCATATTTTGAGGTGGCTAACATCTCCGGGCGTGCCAGCAGCTTGCCCTGGTCCAGCGGGTCGACGAAGGCCTTCAGCTTATCGAGCTGACCTTTCTCCTTCAGGCGACTGTAGATGAGCTCCCAGCCGCAATCGCGGTCGGGCGAAAGCTCGCACTTGCCGTTGGAAGCCCCGCCGCAGGCGCCGCTGACAAGGCTCTTGGTGCAGGCAGTGATGGGGCAAATGCCGCCGGTATAGTCCAGGAGGCATTGCCCGCACTCCTGGCACCGCTCGCTGCCCCGCCATTCGCCGCGGCTGCCGCCCAGGTTAACGGTATTGCAGGCGGGATGGCATACCTTGTTCACCGCCGCCGCCACCGCTTGGATGCCGATTCCGCAGGTCATGACGAGTATCGAATCGGCGGCCGCCACCTGGTCGACTCTCCCCCTCAAGCCGGACTTTACCAGGGCTTTTTCACAGAGGAAATCGATAACCTTGGTCCCGGTCACCTTCTTTCCGGCTTCTTCGAGCTTTTTTTTCATCTCTTCTACCTGGACGGGGCCGCCGCTGCCGGAAGACTGGGCGCAACCGTTGCACCCCAGTATAAAGACGCTTTTCTCCCCGTCGAGATAACCCAGGATTTCTTCAAACGGTTTTTGTTCTGATAAAATCATCTCTCCTCCTTAAACGCTACACTACCCTGAACTGACCAAGGTCTCGACCTTTAGGTGTAACAACATGGATGGAACATGCCAGGCAGGGGTCAAAGGAGCGAATAATGCGTACGACCTCAAAGGGGTTCTTCTCGTCCTTGACCTTCGTGCCGATAAGCGCCTGCTCGATTGGTCCGTGCTGGCCTTTATCGTCCATGGGTCCCACGTTCCAGGTGGTGGGTACGACGCACTGGTAGTTGGCGATTTTCTTGTCCTTTATCTCTATCCAGTGCCCCAGGGCGCCCCGGGCGGCTTCGGTTAGTCCCATACCCATGGCTTCGTCCGGCATTTCATACTCGACGTAGGCCGGTTCGCCGGGCTTGAGCTGCAGCGCCCAGCCTTCCAGCGAATCGGCGATAAACTTGGCGGAAAGCGCCCGCGCCAGGTGGCGACCCAGCACGGAGAACAGCACCGAGGGCGGCGCCTTCAGCGCGCCCAGGGAACCCTCCACCATTTCTTTCATGGTGGGGTCGCCGTTGGCGTACGTCACCGCGACCCTTGCCAGCGGACCTACCTCGTAGACCTTACCGTCGTAGCGCGGCGACTTCGTCCAGGAGTAGGCGCCTTCCTTGCCGTACTGCGGCCTGGTGTCTCCCTGTGAGGGATGGCGTCCCGTCGTGGAGTCTTCGTACCACGAATGCTTGACGTACTCGGCAATCTTACCCGCATCCATCTTGCCGGGCTTGAGGTCGGCGGAGACGATACCCTGCTTGAAAAGCCTTTTGCGGGTGGAATAGTCCGGGCTGCTGCCGTCGAGGTCGAACATGCCGTAGGACAGCAGGTTCTTACATCCGACGCCGATTTCCGCGTAGTCGAGATATGCCCCGGCTACCGCCAAGACGTCGGGGATATAGACGTTATTGATGAAGTCCTGCAGGATTTTGATCTTCCAGATATAAGCCATGATATTATCGGCGGTGGGGGTGCTGGTCACGCCGCCGGGTACAACGCCCACGCTATGGGGTATCTTGCCGCTGAAAATGCTGACCGCCTCGTGGCCGATGCGGCGGATTTCCAGCGCTTTCACGTAGTGGGCGACCGCCTGCTGATTGACCTCCGGGGGCAGGCGGTAATCGCCTTCGTAGCGGGGCAGGAAAGGACCCAGTTCACCGCGGGCGATGAAGTCCTTGATGGAATTAAGCTCGGAGTCGTTGCCCTCGTACTTGGCAACGTCCGCCACGTTCACATAGTCCAGAGCCGTCAGGTGATAAAAGTGGAGAACGTGGTCCTGGGCGACGTGCGCTCCCTGAATCAGGTTGCGGATTATCCGCCCGTTATCCGGTATCTTGTCGGCGATGCCGAAGGCGCTGTCCAGGTTCAGCGTCGCCGCGATGCCGTGCGACTGCGGGCAGACGCCGCAGATGCGCTGGGTGATTACCTGGGCATCCCGGGGGTCGCGTCCCCGCAGGATAATTTCAAAGCCGCGGAAGAGGTTGCCGGTCGTCCAGGCGTCCTTTACCTCCCCGTTCTCGACGACGCATTCCACCTTGAGGTGCCCCTCGATTCTTGTTACGGGGTCTATTACTATTTTACCCATTACTTCTCCTCCTTGCCGGCCCAGTAGGCACCGATGGTGGGCAGGTCTACGTCAACGAGTTTCTCGTAGAAGGGTGCCGACTGGTCGGGGAATTCCGGCTGGGTACAGCCGTTGCACGGCGCGCCGGCGCCGATAACCCAGTTCGTGCCGCTGTTCCACCGTCGCAGGGGACAATCGGCGTAGGTTATGGGGCCCTTGCAGCCGAGCTCGTAGAGACAGCCCTCGTCGCCGAATTTCTTGGCGAATTTACCTTCGTCGAAATAGGCGCGGCGCGGGCAGTTCTCGTGAATCAGCTTGCCGTAGAAAGCCTTGGGCCGGAGCAGGTCATCGAGGTCGTCCGCCGTGGGCAGACCGCCCAGGATAATGCTCGCCACCGTCCCCACGAACCAGTCGGGATGCGGCGGGCAGCCGGGAATATTAATGAGGGGTTTCTTGATGCCGGCGGATTCCAGGGCTTTTGAAACCGGCTGGGCATTCGTGGGATTGGGTTTGGCCGCCGGTATACCGCCGAACGAGGCGCAGGTGCCCAGGGCGATTACCGCCAGCGAGTCCCCGGCCAGCTCCGTCACCCTCTGGAGCATGGTCACCGGCTTGCCGTCCCTCTCGCCGACCGCTCCGTAAACGGCATCGGTCGCCATGGGAACAGCCCCGTCGACGACCAATACATATTCGCCCTTCTTCTGCTCGGCGGTGTTCTCCAATACCTCGATAGCCATTTCTCCTGCGGCAGCCATGATTACCGGGTGAAACCGGAGGTTAACGTGCACGCCGGGGGCAATCTGGTCTATGAGCACGTTTTTGATGGTGGGACTGGCCGCGTTCAGAAGTGATACGGCGCAGCCGCTACAGCCGGCTGTCTGCAGGTATACCACTGGTAGTTCCTTAACCATCAAGTCCAACTCCTTTCTGAGTTATCTCAATATTTAAACGTCGGAAAATAAGATACGAAGACGCGGGAAATACGCGCAATCTGATACGGAATGAATTATAAATACGCTAAAGAAATCCAATATGTACCAGGCTCCATCCAGTACGTGGCTTATAATAACGACGGTCTTTTTCGGGGCGTTACCGCAATTATTATTTCGGGACTTCGGCTATATATTCTTTTGTAATTATATTACGGGTACCGGTGATAAGTCCAGCCCCGCAGGCTTCTCGTGATATTATATCAACGCTGTCAATCCGGCAGCGCCTTAGCCACTATTTCGGCAATGTCCAGTACCTGGACGCGCTCGTCCGCTTCTTTATCCTTCAACCCGTCGTCGAACATGGTCATGCAGTACGGACAGCAGACGCAGACCGTCTCCGCCTGCTTTTCCAGGGCTTCTTCCACGCGGGCGACGTTTATCAGCGTGCCTTCCTGCTCTTCCATCCACATCCTGCCGCCGCCGGCGCCGCAGCAGAACGCATTGTCCCGATTGCGCTCCATCTCGGTCGGTGGTTTGCCCGTAGCCTCTTTCACCACCTCGCGCGGGGCGTCATAGAGCAGGTTATACCTCCCCAGATAGCAGGAATCGTGGAAGACCACGTTACCCAGGTCTGTAGAGGCTTTCAGCTTGAGTCTACCCTCTTTAATCAGGTTGTTGATAAACTCGGTGTGATGGACGACCTCGAGGTCGGCGCCGTACTGCTTATAATCGTTCTTCAGGGTGCTGTAACAGTGCGGACACTGTGTGATTATCTTCTTGATGCCCTTTTCTTCGAACATCTTGATATTTTCCTTGGCCATAGTATCGAAGACATACTCGTTGCCAAGCCGGCGCAGGCTGTCTCCGCAGCACATTTCGTCCCTGCCCAGCGTGCCCCAGGAAACCCCGGCGGCATCGAGGATTTTCGCCACGGATAACGTGGTATGTCTGTTCCGCGCGTCCAGGGCGCCGGCGCAGCCGGTATAGAACAGGTACTCGGTCTTGCCTGCCTCGAACGGCTGTACCTCGATATCCGCCGCCCACTTGGTGCGCTCCGCGGGGGCGATGCCCCAGGGGTTGCTGCGCTGCTCCATGTTCTCGAAGAGGGTCAGCAGCTCCTCGGGGAACTTCGCCTTCATTTCCACCAGGTAGCGGCGCATGTCGACTATTCTGGGCACGTGCTCGATGAATACCGGGCAGACTTCCATGCAGGCGCCGCAGGTGGTGCACTCCCAGATGACCGACTCGGAAACGCTCCCCTCCCCTTCACCGCCTATCAGCGGCAACTCCGTGCTGCCTTCAGGTCCGTTTTTCAGCAGGTTTACCTTGATATCATGAATGACGAGTCGCGGCTCCAGCGGCTTGCCGGTAAATGTCGCCGGACACGCATCGGAGCAGCGCCCGCACTCGGTGCAGGCATAGGAATCGAAGAGCCCCTTCCAGGGGAACTGCTCTATTTGCCCGACGCCGAAGGCATTGTCCTTGACGAACTCTTCTCGCGATTGTGTTTTAATCTTGTCCAGGCTCTTGAAGAAGCAGTTGGGTATGGAAGCGAGGACATGCATGTGTTTGCTGTAAGGCAGGTAGTTAAGGAAAGTAAGCAGGACGACGGCGTGAATCCACCAGAAAACATTCGCCGCCGTTTCCAGGCTCGCCGCCGTCGAGCCGGACGGTATAATGGACGCGCCGAAATTGGATATGAACATGTAGTCCGCCGCCCTCTCGGTGCCAGCGGCAATCTCGCTGGCGTTCATGCCGAAGAAGGCAATCATGAGAACACCGACCATCGACAGGATAGCGAAGGCGTCACGGCTCCGGGCTTCGATGTGGGGCGGGGGGAAAGCCAGTCGGCGGACAACGGCTAAAATGACCGATAGCAGCGCCAGTACGGACACGATATCGAAAATACAGGCCAGTGTGAAATAGGCGCCGTCCGGCAGGCGCGAAAAGCTGATGACATCCGGCGCCAGTCCGTTGAGCAGGAACTCGGCATTGGCGATGAGCAGCACCATGAAAGCCCAGAAAAGAACGAAGTGATTGACGCCGAAGGGCTTGCTGACCACCCTCCGCTGCCCGAAGGCATAGAAAAGCATGTTCCAGAATCGTTTGTGTACGGCATTGAACCGGTTGTCCGGTCTGCCCTTGAGAACGAGGCCGAATCGCTTATAGCAGCTCCAGGCGAAGAAAAGCATCGCCAGGACAAAAACGACGATAAAAGCTATAACACTCGCTGTCAAAATACTCTATTCCTTTTCGTTCTTACTTGGCGGCTCCCGCCTTTTTAGCCTTTAGTTCTCTCACATAATTCGTAATCGCCGGTATCACCTGGAAAAGGTCGCCGACGATTCCGAAAGTGGCTACTTCAAATATCGGTGCGTTCTTATCGCGGTTGATGGCGATTATCACGTCCGAGTCCTGCATGCCGACCAGGTGCTGAATGGCGCCGCTGATGCCGCAGGCGATATAAATCTTGGGCCGGACCGTCTTGCCTGTCTGCCCCACCTGCCGTTCCAGGGGCATCCAGCCGGCTTCCACGGCGGCGCGGGAGCAGGACACCACCCCGCCCAGTTCATCCGCCAGTTCCTGTAAGATGCTGTAATTCTCCGTGTTGCACATGCCGCGTCCGCCGGAGACGAGAATATCGGCGGCAGCGACGTCCACGCTGTCCAGTTTAGTATCTTCAATTACCTCCAGGACCTTGGCGGCGATATCTTCCTCTTTGATGGGCACGGCCTCGCGGATAACCTCGCCGGTGCGTTTGGAGTCCCTTTCCGGCATGGGCATCACGTGGGGTCGTACCGTGGACATCTGGGGTCGGGTATACTCCGTTAGAATAGTCGCCATGATGTTGCCGCCGAAGGCGGGACGCGTCTGCAAGAGGAATCCCTCGTCGTCGATGGCAAGTCCGGTGCAGTCGGCGGTCAGCCCGGTGTGGAGCCTGGTGGCGATGGCGCCCGCCAGGTCCCTGCCCAGGCCGGTAGCGCCGATGAGCACGATTTCCGGCTTGTACTTTTCTACTAAATAGCAGAAGGCCTTGTAGTAAGACTCGGTGCGGTAATAATGAAAGACGGGATCGTCAACCAGATAGACCTTCTGCGCGCCGTAGGCAAACGCCTCTTTGCAGAGGTGTTCCACCTTGTCGCCGAAACATACCGAGCAGAGTTCGACACCCCTCGTTTTGGCGAGCTCGGCGCCCACGCCGAGCAGTTCCCAGGATACTTCCGCCGGCTTGCCTTCGGTATGCTCGATGAAGACCCAGACGCCCTTGTATTCCTTGATTTTTTCGAGTCGCGGGTCTTTTTTCTCTTCCTCCGGCTCGCCTTCCGGTTTGGCCACGGCTTTCTGCGCCGCCAGTTCGTCGAGAATCTTCTGCTCTTCCGGCGTGTATACAATCTCGATTGCCTCGGCGGGGCAGACCTTAATACAGCGGCGGCAGCGGGTGCAAAGTTCGAGGTCGATAATCGGCTCGCCTTTCTCGTTCATGGTGATAGCGCCCTTGGGGCACTCGCTCTCGCAGCGGGCGCCGCAGGCGATGCACTTGCCGGGGATAAGCCTCGCCGTGCCGCGGGGTCTCTTAATTTTCTTCGGCTCTTCCGTCAACGCTTATACAACCTCAATCTACAGGGATAAAAGGTCCTTGTCCCTCATTCCGTCTATCAACAACCGGGCAACGTCATCGGGCTTATCGGTCTCGCTGCCCAGTATCTGGCCCTTGGCGCGTTCCGGCGAGAATATCTTTCTCACCTGCGTCGCTGAACCCTTGAGTCCGATTGTCTGTTCGTCTATCTTCATCTCTTTATTATCCCAGAGCGCGATTTCCGCGTCCTCAGCCATGAGGCGCATCGGCACGGTGGGATAGCGGGGATTGTTGATTTCTCTCAGCACGGCAATCATGGCGGGCAGGGGCGCCACCACGATTTCATGCCTGCCTTCCAGCTTGCGCCTGACCTTGACCAGCTTCTTCTCCACGTCCACTTCCTCGATGCGGTCGACGAGTGTCAGCTGTGAGCAGCCGAGTCGGGAAGCGATGCCGGGGCCTACCTGGGCGGTATCGCCGTCGATTGTCTGGCGTCCGCACATGATTATAGCCAGCTCTTCTTTCTCCGCCAGCTTGCGGACGGCTTCGGTGAGGACCATGCTGGTTGCCAGGGTATCGGCGCCGCCGAAGGCGCGGTCGCTGAGCAGGATAGCCTCGTCCGCCCCCAGGGCCTGGGCTTTACGGAGGGTGACCTCGGCGGTGGGGGGTCCCATGGAAATAACGGCGACGCGAAAGCCGTACTTGTCTTTCAGCCGGAGGCTTTCTTCAAGGGCGTGGGTATCGTAGGGGTTCATGATGAAGGGTACACCTTCCCTGATAAGAGTGCCGGTGACCGGGTCCACCTTGACCTGGGTAGTGTCCGGTACCTGTTTGACGCAGGCGATTACTAGCATCAGTTTAAATGTACCTAAGCGCTTGTGGGACGTTGTTTTGGAATACTCTAAGATAATACCACATATTCAATCATACGGCAAATCCTTTCCGCATTCTTTAGCATTAGCTTTTGCCGTCTCTTTCAGCGCTGTGATAAACTACAGACGTAAACCGAAAAATACAATGAACATACTGGTAACCAACGACGACGGTATCAACGCCGGGAGCCTGTGGACGCTGGTGCGGGAACTTAAGGAAATTGCCCGCGTAACGGTGGTCGCGCCGGACAGCGAAAGAAGCGCCATCGGTACGGCGGTAACGCTCTTCGAGCCCCTGCACGTGCAGGAATACGCCTCGCCCTTCCCGGACGTGGCCGCTTACCAGGTTGACGGCACCCCCAGCGACTGTGTGATACTGGGTCACGGCAAGCTGGAACCGGATACCGATATGGTAGTTGCCGGCATCAATCCCGGCCCCAACTACGGGGAGGA
>JAFGPF010000066.1 GCA_016926115.1 Dehalococcoidales bacterium
AAGTCCTCACCACCATGCTCGGGATTTCCGTCGACTTCACAGAGATGGCGAAAATGGCCGTCGAAGCCGGTGAGAGAATCAAGCAGGTCGCCGCCCAGGCCATGGAAGAATATATCGACTATTTTACCGAGCCGATATGGGAGCGCGGCGAGGAGGACGAGGAAGACGAGGACTAGACGAGCCAGTTCCGTCTTTCATCAGCCATGAAACTGCGTAAGAATACCACCCTGGCGGGATTAAAATCGCTAAAGGGCAGCGTCATTCAGGGGAGGACCGGGAGCAAGGTCAGGCTCCGCGAGAAAAAGCTCGGCGACGTCCGCAACGACTACAAGTGGCAGTCGGACGCGGAGCTGGCCAAGCTGGATGCCGCCCCGACGCTTATCATGCCCTTTTCCGTCTACCTGCTGGACTACGCCACCGAGATTCACCGTCCCAGGGACAAACGGTATCCCCTTGCCGTGGAAACCATCGACGGCACGCATATCGGCAACTGCACCTGCTACGATATCGACGATAAGAAGTCCGAGGCGCAGCTGGGCATTATGATTGGCGATCGCGAATACTGGGATAAAGGCTACGGAACTGACGCCGTCAATGCACTGGTCGACCATGTCTTTGAGACGACCACCATAAATCGACTCTACCTGAAGACCCTCCCCTGGAACGTAAGGGCGCAGAAATGCTTCCAGAAATGCGGTTTTACCCCGTGCGGCAAGATGAACCGCAACGGCTACGAGTTCCTGCTCATGGAGCTTAACCGCGAGCAGTGGGAGAAGTGTAAAAACACCAAATAATAGGGAGTAATAGTTAGATTGTCATTGCGAGGGAGCGCCAGCGACCGCGGCAATCTCTAAAAACGGTGATAGAGATTGTTACGCCCCGATGCAATCGTTACGACGTAAGAATTTCGTACTCCACTCCTCCTGAGCTTGTCGAAGGGTGAACCCCCTCTCCTTTGAAGGAGAGAGGAATAAAGGGGGTAAGGTTAATAAATACAAACTACCAGCCCATCGCATGGCTCGGCGACCGTCTGAAAATCCTCGACCAGACCCGGCTTCCTGCAGAGGAAGTCTACCTGGAGCTGGATGACTACCGGGATGTCGCCTCAGCCATCAAGGAATTGAAAATAAGGGGCGCCCCGGCAATCGGTATAGCCGGAGCCTATGCCGTCGCTCTCGGGGCGTTAAAAATCAAACCTGCGGACAGAGATAAGTTCCTCGCTGAACTGAACGGCGTCATCGATGAAATCGCCGCCACCCGACCTACTGCCCGCAACCTGTTTTTCGCCCTGGAACGCATGAAAAAGGCGGCGGAGGCAGGTACAAACATATCGGACATTAAAGACTCCCTCGCCAATGAGGTGGAGAAAATCCACCGGCAGGAAGCGGACGCCACCCGCCGCATAGGTTTGCTCGGGATGGAACTGATACAAGACGGCAGTACGGTGCTGACCCACTGTAATACCGGCCCGCTGGCGACGTCCGGTTACGGTACCGCCCTGGGTGTGATTATCACCGCGTTCCAGAGGGGCAAAGGCATTAAAGTACTCGCCAATGAGACCCGCCCGCTTTTACAGGGGGCGCGGTTGACCGCCTGGGAACTCCAGAAAGCCGCCGTGCCGTTTACACTGATTACGGACAGCATGGCCGGGCATTTCATGAGGTCGGGGAAAGTGGACTGCGTAATTACCGGCGCCGATAGAATCGCCGCCAACGGGGACACCGCCAATAAAATCGGCACGTACTCGCTGGCGGTGCTGGCCAAAGAGAACAAAATCCCCTTCTACATCGCCGCCCCCACCTCCACCATCGACCCCTCTCTGAAAACCGGCGCGGAAATCCCCATCGAGGAACGCAGTCCCGAAGAAGTGACCCAGGTGCAGGGTGCACCCATCGCGCCGGAGGGCGTCGCTGCCGCCAATCCCTCCTTCGACGTTACTCCCCAAAAATACATCACCGCTATCATCACCGAGAAGGGCATCATCAGGTCGCCCTACCGGGAGAGCATAAAGAATATTACCGAATAACACGGGTTTTGCCTAAAAAGTCATTCTGAGGAGTCTCGATGGAATCGGGGCGACGTGAGAATCTCGGTGTTGGGCCGGGTAGATATTGCTATTCATCTCACAAGACCCTCCCGCCCGCCTTCGGCGGGTTCAGGGTGACACATAAGGTAATTTTAGAACAAAGCTAATAACACGCTTAAAGGAGACATGCCATGAACAATCAGGCACCGGAAGCCAGGCTCAATGAACTGGAATCGGAAGTCGAAATTCTCAAGAAACAGCTTCAGCGCTTGCAGGACATCGAGGACATCAAGCGCTTGCAGTGCGCTTACGGCTACTACCTGGAACACTGGATGGCGGACGAAATCATCGACTGCTTTTCAAATAGCCCGGAGGTATCCGCCACCTTCGTCGAAGGCAAGTATAACGGACCGGAAGGCATACGCCGTTATTTCAACCCCGACCGTGCCATTCCGCCCGAGTTCCTCCACATGGTGATGCAGGTCTCGCCGGTGATTACGGTGGATGAGGACGGCAAACGTGCCAGGGGCAGGTGGTACGGCTACGGCACGATTCTTTCGCGTCCCAGCATCCCCCTCGACCCCATTTACATGGCAGTCATTTACGAGATGGACTATATCAGTGAGGACGGCGTCTGGAAAATCCTGACACTGCGCCTGAACATGCACTACGCATATACCCACGGCGGGCCGCCCCGGGGAACGCCCGAATCTGAAGAGCCTCCCGCCGAACGACCCAAACTCAATCCGGACGTCTGGGCGGAATACGATACCGGCTATCCCTCCGGCTATATCTACCCGATTCACTTCCCTCACCCGGTCACCGGCAGGCCCACCACGGAGGCTAAGCGCAACGCCGCCCTGAAACTCGAACCGAGCAGATACAAGGACTGGGGATAAAGAAAAACCCCCTCGCGGGGGTACGGATACTTTTCAATTGTGAATATATTATACCACACTTTCATATCTCCTGTCAAATTTTCGTTCGTGAAGGCACGTAAACGCGGATTTGAAAAAGACCCGTCGGCGTTGTAGAATGCGGTCGTTGAAAACGCTAATATTTCAGATAATTGGAGGTTAACATGAGTTCAGCAGTGCCGGATTTATCCATATTCGAGAAATTCAATTTCAAGTTGAAACCCGTCGGCATCAAGTTCCTCCTTTTCAAACCGGACGATATCAGGAAGCTGGATAAAAACCTGTCCATCTGCGAGATGATAAGGGAAGCCCAGCAGGCGGAACCGTTTTACGCCACGGTGGAAAACTTCACCTGCGTGGGGCCCATCATCACGGGCATGGCGGAGGGCGACCCCGTTTTCGAGAGCGGTCATATCGGCCCGGCGCTGAGTATCTTCGAGGAAGCCCGCGCCAACCGCCGGCTCTATTACTACATCACCAAGCTTGAGAAGAACAGCGTCAGCTGCGTCGCCTTCGCCTCCCTGGACAAGCTTACGTTCACCCCGGACGTGCTGATTCTCGCCGCGGACGGCACCCAACTGGAAATCATCCTCCGGGCGATGTGCTATTCAACGGGCAATATGTGGAAGAGTCAGGGAACGCCGGTGATTGCCTGCTCCTGGCTGTTGACTTATCCCTATATCAGCGGAGAGTTGAATTACATCATTACGGACGTCTCCCACGGCATGACCGCCAAGCAGGTATTCCCCAAAGGCACGATACTGATATCCATTCCTTTCGACAAGATAAACCCGATTATCGAGGGATTGGAGAAGATAGAATGGTATCCGGCGATGTTCACCGAGGGCAGAGACGCCCACGACCGTAAATTCGCGGAGACCGTCGAGGCCCTGCATAAGAAACTGGAGTCGCAGTAAATCATACAATAAAGGGGTGGTCTATACTCCACCCCTTAACCCCCCTCCCCCACCCGTCATTGCGAGTCCTTCCGCCGAAGGACGAAGCAATCCGTTATCCCGTCATGTCATTCCCGCTTTTCTATAACGTCATTCCCGTGAAAACGGGAATCCAGACCACCTCCCCACCACCACGAATGTTATCTATTCCCACCCTGCCACCCAGTATCATCCGCGGCCTATCCCGTGGGACTTTTACGGTCTCAATAACCGGAGAACCGAGGGTGGGCACGGGTGGGAAATAAAATCTACGCGGGGCGGTGATGGGCAGTAAAAACAAGGTGAGGGGCAAAAGGAGGCGGCGTTCTTTCTCACCATTCACGGCACTGGCCTTTATGCACAAAAGAAGCAATAAGCACGATTTCATTTGTAAAAATTCCCCCTTCCTTTACCAAAGGAAGGGGGCTAGGGGGATAGATTGATAATTACTCATACTGATATTTTTGATATACGGGTGGTATAATGGGTAAGTTCAGGATACGATTTAGAGTACGAGCTAGCAAAGGAGGCACTCCATGCCCACACCTAAAGCTAAACTTGCCGTAATCGGCGGGACGGGGCTTTATAATATCGAGGGGCTTACGGGACTGGAGCAGGTGGATATCGATACCCCCTTCGGCAAGCCCTCGGATAGTATCGGCGTCGGCAGGCTGGGCGGCGTGGGTATCGCCTTCCTCCCCCGGCACGGTAAGGGCCACCATCTCTCCCCCACCGATGTCCCCGCCCTCGCCAATATCTACGCCCTCAAGTCCCTCGGCGTGGAGTACATCATCTCATCCAACTCCTGCGGCAGCTTCAAGGAAGAGCTTAAGCCGGGGCATTTACTGGTGCCCGACCAGATAATCGACCGCACGCACCACCGCATTAATACCTTCTTCGGCGACGGCATCGTCGCCCATGTCCAGTTCGCCGACCCCTTCTGTCCCGTCCTCTCACGTATTGTCTACCAGTGCGCGCTGGAAGTCGGCGCCACCGTCCACAAAGGCGGCACCTTCATCGCCATGGAAGGACCTGCATTCTCCACGCGCGCCGAATCCCGACTCTACAGGTCGTGGGGCGCTGACGTCATTGGCATGACCGTCCTCCCGGAAGCCCGCCTCGCCCGCGAGGCGGAAATCTGCTATGCATCGATTGCCTGCATTTCCGACTACGATTCATGGCACGAGACCAACGAGACGGTCACCGTCGAGGCTGTATTAACAACTATGCACAACAATATCGATTTTGCTAAAAATACCATCAAGCTGGCGGCGGGAAGGCTGCCCGCGAAGAGGGAGTGCGACTGCGCCAGCGCACTGGGTCCCGCTATCATTACCGACCCCTCGGTCATAACCGCCGCGCAGAAGAAAAAACTCGACTTACTCATCGGCAAATACATCAAAAAGGACTCACTTCATGACTGATACCGAATTTAACTGCCTCCCGACCATCATCGGGAGTATGCCACATAACGACCCGCAGAAGGCGTGCTCGCTGGTGACACGCTTTCTAAAGGACATCCCCGCTTGGCCTCAGTTGCCCCGGCGCTCTTTCCTGGAAAACATGTACGTCCAGTACTCGGAGGGTTTCCCCGGCGTGGTCGTCGATAATGACCGGATTTACGTGGACACGGCTGCCGACTACCAAAAACCGCTGGAAGACCTTTATAACGCCTACCTGAACGATGACGCCTCCAGGTTCCCGGTAAGCCCGGACTACGCGGCGGGTTTCTATGCTTTCCTGGAGCAGCCCAATCTATCCCCGCCCGCCGTCAAGGGGCACGTCACCGGCCCGCTCTCCTGGGGCCTTACCGTCACCGACGAAAACAAGCGCTCCATCCTCTACCATGAAGTCCTCGGCGACGCCGTCCCCAAACTCCTTAAGCTCAAGGCCGCCTGGCAGGAAAAGGAGCTCCAAAAGCTCTCGAAAAATACCATCATCTTCGTCGACGAGCCCTACATGGCGTCCTATGGTTCGTCGGTCGCCGCCGGGCCCTTCTCCTCCCCGCAAAAGGTCGCGGAGATGATAGACGAGGTATTCGCCGGCATCAGCGGACTCAAGGGACTGCACTGCTGCGGCAATACGGACTGGTCCGTGCTGCTGAAAACCAGGCTCGATATCCTCAACTTCGACACGTACAACTACGCGGAGTCGGTCAGCCTCTACCCGCAGGAAATCAATAAGTTCCTGGCGCGGGGCGGCTGCATCGCCTGGGGCATCGTCCCCAACGACGGCGAATCGGTTGGGAATGAAACAGTCACTAGCCTGCGTGACCGTCTGGAAGAAGCGATGGCTCCCTTTACCCGCAACGGCGTACGTTTCAAAGACCTCGCCGCCCACAGCCTGCTCACGCCCTCCTGCAGCCTGGCGTCACTCACCGGAGAAGGCGCTGAAAAAGCCCTGGAACTGCTCACCGGACTTTCCGATGAGATGCGGAAAAAGTACCTTTAACAGGAAACATTATTGCCGCTGGAAATTACTATACAACGATTCGACGAAGGCGACCTCGCGGACGTCCTTGAACTCGTCCGGAACACCATCGATATTTCCTATCGACCCGACTATTCCGCCGAGGTCATTGCGTTCTTCAAGCAGTTCCACACCCGCCAGTCCATCCTCGACGACGCCCGGAACGGCTATATAGTCGTAGCCTCGGTCGGCGGCGAGATAGCCGGCACCGGCACATTGCTCGGGGCGTATATCCGCCGCGTATTCATCAGTCCCTCCCACCAGCGCCGGGGCATCGGCACGCTCATCGCCGCCGACCTTGAAAGGCGGGCTGCCGCGGACGGGCGGAAGGTGTTGGATCTTTCATCAGCCCTCGGCTCCCGTACTTTCTGGGAATCTCAGGGCTACAGCGTCCGTGAAGAGCACTTCGCCCCCGCCCCCAACGACCTCATAATCCACTACTACACCATGGAGAAAATACTCCTTGGCGGCACGGTATAGCCTTATCCCCTCGTATCGCGTTATAATAATGTCATGCCTGAACTGGATATGATACTCGTCGGCATCATCGTCGTGGCGGCGACCGCGGTATTCGTCTCGGGTAAGATCCGCATCGATATCGTCGCCCTGTGCGTGCTGGTGTTGCTTTTCGTCCTGGACTTAATCGGGCCGGAACAGGTGCTCTACGGACTCGCCAATCAGGCGACCGTTACCATTGCCGCCATGTTCATCCTCAGCGCCGGACTGGTTCGCACCGGACTCGTCGAATGGGCGGCACGTCAGCTAGACCGCATTGCCGGGAAGACGGAGCTCCGCCTGATGCTGATAGTCAGCCTCACCGCCGCCTTCTTATCGGCGTTCATCATCAACGCCGCCATCGTGGCTATATTCATCCCCGTGGCGATGGTGCTCGCCAGGAGCCGCAAAATAGCCTCCTCACGTATCCTCATACCGCTGTCGTTCGCCAGCCAGTTCGGCGGCGTCTGCACCCTCGTCGGAACGTCCACCAACCTCATCGTCAATTCCTATGCCGTAAGCCGCGGCATGGAGCCGTTCGGCTTCTTCGAGTTCCTCCCCCTGGGAATTGCCATGGTGGGAGCGGGCACCGTATACCTTGCCGCCGTCGGGCACTGGCTGCTGCCGGTGCGCAAGGGTGAAGCCGAGCAGGTAGACAAATACCGGCTCGTCGATTACCTTGCCGAACTGCAGGTAGACGAGAAATCATCTTTAATCGGCAAGACCTGGGAGGAGAGCAAGGTCGGCGACGAGACTAAAGTGGAACTGGCCAACCTGTTACGCGGCACCAGGGCGGTATCCAGACCGGTCCGGACCAAAATCAAAGCCGACGATATACTGCTGCTGCACGGCAACGTGGAGCAGATTATGGAAATAGAGTCCAGGTACGGCTTGAAAATACTCAAGGACGCCAGGGTGAAAGACCAGGAGCTCAGCACTCATAATATGAAATTGAGCGAGGTGCTCGTACCGCCGGACTCCAACCTCATCGGGCGCACACTGAAAGAAGCCGTCTTCTTCCGCCGCCACAAGTTGACCGTCCTGGCGATTCAGCGGCGTGGTCGCACGCTGCGGGAACGCCTCGGCGATATTAAGCTCAAGGAAAACGATACCGTGCTGCTCCAGGGACATAAGGACGACATCGCCCATATCATGAACTCCCCCAATGCCATCGTCACCAACGAACTCACCGACCTCTATCTTAGAAAGAACCGCGCCATTATCGCTCTGGTCGTCCTGCTTGCCGTAGTAGTCCTCACCACGATGAATATTATGCCCATCATGCTGGCGGCTATCCTTGGCGCCGTAGCCATGGTGGTGACGCAGTGCCTGAACATCGAGGAAGCCTATAAAGCCATCGACTGGAAAATCATCTTCCTGCTTGCCGGCGTGCTGCCGCTGGGGCTGGCGTTGGAGCATAGTGGCGCCACCTTGTGGCTGGCCGACCACGTCCTGGAGCCGCTGGCGGGTAACGGACCGGTCGCGCTGCTGGCGGCTTTCTATTTCATCACCGCCGTACTTACCGAGGCCATGTCCAACAACGCCGCCGCCGCGATACTGGCGCCCATCGCCTTTACCACCGCCGCGTCGCTTAATATAGACCCCCGCCCGTTACTCGTGGCCATTACCTTCGCCGCCTCCACGAGCTTCGCCACCCCCATCGGATACAAGACCAACACAATGATATATTCGCCCGGCGGCTACCGTTTCACTGATTTTACCAGAATCGGCGTGCCCCTCAACCTCATTTTCTGGGGCATTGCCGTGCTCTTAATCCCGCTTATCTGGCCCTTGCAGTAATAACTTATATACAGGGGATTTATCATGGAATGTAACATCGAAGCCAATAAAGCTAAATGCAACTGTACCTACGAGCCGTGCTCGCGCAAGGGAAAATGTTGCGAGTGTATCAGCTATCACCTGAAAATGGACGAACTCCCCGCCTGCGTCTTTCCCCCGGAGATTGAACGCACCTACGACCGCTCGTTCGCCCGTTTCGCGGCGTGGGTACAGGAGAGGGGTGGCGGGAAAACCTGATTTAAGCTATCATATTAACGATGAATAAATCGAGAAGAAACGCCTGGCATAAACACCTGAAAACGGCGAAGAAAGCCAGGGAAAAGAGAAAAGAACAGGCAAAGACCGCTAAATAAGACTTCACGTTGCCCCTTTCCAGGACTTTACCTTGAAAGTCATTCTGAGGAGTCCCGATAAAATCGGGGCGACGTGAGAATCTCGGGGTCGGACTGGCGACCCCCGCGCTGAATATTTTTTTATGGTGGCACCTGTATGTCGGAATTGCCGGAACTGGTTCAAGCCCTGCTCGACCCGCAGTCCTACCCCGGGCCTCCGAAGCGGGTGGAACTTATTCAGACCCAGATATCCTACGTCTTCATCGCCGGTGACCTCGTTTACAAGGTTAAAAAACCGGTGGACATGGGGTTCCTGGACTATTCCACGCTGGAAAAACGCCTTACCCTCTGTATCAAGGAACTGGAGCTTAACCGCCGTCTCTGCCCGGACGCTTACCTGGAAGTGGTGCCGGTGACCGGCGACGACGGTAAAATCGTCATGGACGGCAGGGGAGACATAAAAGAATACGCCGTGAAGATGCGCCGCCTCCCCCGGGAAGCCATGATGGACTATCTCCTGCAACAGAACAACGTAACCCCGGACATGCTCGCCATGGTGGCGAAAAAGCTGGCGGTCTTCCACCGGAGCACGGCCACCGACGAGATTATCAGCGACTTTGGTACCCTTGAAGCAGTCACCAGGATTACCCTGGAAGATAATTTCGGCCAGACGGCAAAATACGTCGGCACGGTTATTCCTCCGGAGAAATACAATTATCTCAAGGAACGCACCGGTAATTTCCTTAAGAAAAATGCCCCCCTGTTTCAGAAGCGTGTCTCCGACGGCCGCATACGGGACTGCCACGGCGACCTCCACGCCGCCCATGTCTGCTTTACCGGTAACATCTGCATTTACGATTGTATAGAGTTTAATGACTCTCTCCGCTATACCGATGTCGCCGCCGAGGTGGCTTTCCTCGCCATGGACCTCGACCACTACGGCCGCTCCGACCTTTCCAACAGCTTCATCGATGCCTATGTTAAAGAAAGCGGCGACGAAGAGCTAAGGTCGCTGCTCGACTTTTACAAGTGCTACCGCGCCTACGTGCGGGCTAAGGTCGGCTGCTTCCAGTACGACGATAAATATATCGACGCCGGCGAAAAGGAAAAGATACTGGAAAACACCAGAAGCTATGTTAAGCTGGCGGAATCATATGCAGAAAATAAATAAAGAATTCACGGGAGTGATGTTATGCTGACAGGACTGCATTTCCTGCTGACGTATATGTGTAACGCGGAATGTGACCATTGCTTTCTGTATTGCAGCCCGCGCCTTCGCGGCACCTTTACCACGCGCCAGATACGGGAGCTCCTCGATGAAGCAACCAAAATCGGTACTATCGAGTGGATATATTATGAAGGAGGCGAGCCCTTCCTGTTCTATCCCGTCATGCTCGAGGGCGTTAAGATGGCCCGCGAAAGGGGCTTCAAGGTAGGCATCGTCACCAACTCATATTTCGCCACGTCTGCGGAGGATATCAAACTCTGGTTAAAACCCCTCTATGAACTGGGAATCGACGATTTCCGTACCAGTAATGACCCCTATCATTATGACAATGAAGAGGACAACCCGGCGATTCTCACTCAAAATACAGCCACGGAAATAGGTCTTCCCGCCGCCGAAATCCGCATTGATAAACCCTCTATCGATGCGGAAAAAGGGCAGGGTAAGGGAGAACCGGTTATTGGCGGCGGGACCATGTTCCGGGGGAGAGCCGTGGAGAAACTGACCGCAGGCCTCCCGCGAAAACCATGGAAGGAATTTACCACCTGCCCCTATGAAGACCTGGAATCTCTTTCCAGGGTCCACCTTGATTCTTTTGGCAATGTGCACTTATGTCAGGGACTGAGCATGGGCAACGTGTGGGAAACACCCATGTCGAAGCTGGTAAAAAATTATGATGCCGCTTCGCATCCTATCTGCGGCCCGCTGGTCAAGGGAGGCCCGGCGCTTCTCGCCAGGGAATATAAAGTCGACCATGATGAAGAATACGTGGATGCCTGTCATTTCTGCTATCTTGTCCGCCTCAAGTTACTGGACAAGTTTCCGGAATATCTTACCCCCAGACAGGTTTACGGACTTGAATAATAATGAAGGTGATAAAATGAGAGAACCCTTCGCCGAATATATACAGGCTAACCTCGAGCCCGGCTTCCTGCTCATCGCCTGCGGACTCCCCGGCACCTGGAAGACGGAGACCACCGAGGAGGTCGCTAAAATCAAGGGATGCAGGCTCCTCCGCACCGACCTTATCCGGCTGGAAGTCCTGAAAAATGAGGATATTTTCGACTCTAAGGTCGCCGGCAACATGAACAAACGCACCCAGGTCTACGACGAGATGTTCCGGCAGGCGGACGAGACATTAAGCGGCGGTTGCGTTATCCTGGACGCCACCTTCGTCACGCAGTCGCTGCGCCGGCGGGCGGCGGCTATCGCCGCCGGACACGGCAAGACCTTCATCGTCCTCCAGACCGATTGCCCCCAGGAGGTCTCCATCCGGCGCATCCTGGCGCGCGACAAGGAGAACTACGTCTCCAACGCCCTGACCGAGGAGGCCTACCTCAACAACAAGAAGAAGTTCGAGCCCGTCGACCTGAACGACCTCAAAAATCTTAATCCTGAATTGGATATCATTCACCTGATAGTCGATACCGCCGCAGACCCGCCCGAAGACTGGTATATCACCAGCGAAGTGAAAAGATAACACCGCGACCTTATGAAAATTGATTTACATGTCCACACCAGCACCGGCTCCGACGGCGCCCTCACCCTGGAGGAAGTCCTTGCCGAAGCCAAAAAGAGACACATCGACCTTCTCTCCATCACCGATCACGATGCCATAGGGCACCAGGGACACGCCGTGGCGCTCGCCGAAAGGTACGGGATTGCCTATATCACCGGCGTGGAACTCAACGTGACCTTCCCGCACGCCGGCAGGTCCGTCTCGCTGGACTTCCTGGGGTACGGTTACGACTTCACGAATACCGAATTGTGGGACAAACTCGTCCTGATACGCGAGTACCGGCAGGAAAGAGGACAGAAAATCATGGACAACCTCAACGCCGAGTTCAGGAAAGAAGGCAAGCCCCTGCTCACCGATGCCGACCTGACTAAAATGCAGGAAGGCGTTGACGGCATCCTGAGCCGACCCCACATCGCTGATTATCTTACGAAGAAAGGAATCGTCAGCGACCGCCAGGAAGCCTTCGATAAATACCTGGTGAAATGCGACGTCCCCAAGTACCCGCTCCTGCTACCCGAAGCCTCGCGGCTCATCAGGAACGCCGGCGGCAGGCTCTCTCTCGCCCACCCCAACGACCCCAACGGCACCTCGCTGGTAAGTCTTACCCGCGACCTGACCAAACAGGCGAAAATTATCCGTGAAAACATGCTGGACTATATCGACGGCGTAGAATGCTGGCACTCCCGTCATAGCGCCGAGACCACTGAGTTTTACGTTGATTTCTGCAAGAAAAATAACCTGCTCATGACCGGCGGCAGCGACTGTCATCAGAAACCGATTTTACTGGGTACGGTGCCCGTCCCGGACTTCGTGGCGGGGCAGTTTTTATAGATCCCACCCACCTAACGTTTATTCTCCCACCTATACTGCCCAGTATCATCTGCTGTTTCCACCCAGAGAAATAGGGGTGTTTAAGAGGGGCTGTGCCCCTCTTATAAAAATACTTCCCCCTCTCCAAACAGAATATTTAGGGCTTTCTCTAATACCCGGTTTGGAGAGGGGGAATAAGGGGGTGAGGTTATATAAAATCCCTCAGATATTCTCCCCCTGGAAGAAACCGTTATACCCTTCCGACTCCCCGGTCAATTTAAAGAACACCAGCTGCGTTATGCGCGCGTTCTTCTGCACCCGGAAGCCCCGGTAGTTGTAGACCACCAATAGAGACTGGGAGCGTCCCTCATAGCCCGCGTCCCAGACCGCCGTGCCCACGGTCACGCCGCAGCGCAGCAGGCTCGAGCGCGGCCTCCCCAGCGCCATGACGTCCTTCGGCAGGTGCACGATTTCGTTATAGGTGATGATATAGGTGCCGGCGAGCAGCTCGATGCTGCCCAGACCGTCGAACGCCAGCGGCGAGGTGTCGGAAATCACTCTCTGCCCGCCCGCCGCCGGGATATTACCCATCGACTGAGTTACGGCCACGTCGCGCAGGGTAAGGTCGAACCCGTTGGTCTGCACCTGCTCGTCGAGGTCAAGCCACCCCTCGACCAGCGGCGGGTCCTGCTCGATTAGATTCCGTATGTCTTTTCCGGAAAGTACCGGCATATCAATCTCCTTACTTCGTCAACCTCCGCCGCATGGTCACCAGCGTTATCCCGAAGAACACCACCGCCCAAGCTATTATAACACCCAGCGCCAGCAGCATGTCCGCGTGGAACTCCCCCTGGAACAGCCCCCGCGTCAGTTTAGCTGCCGGCGTCAGCGGTGCAATCCAGCTCAGCTTCTGCACGATGTCTGGAAACCGCGTAAGCGGGAAGAAAACACCGGCCAGCAGGAACATCGGCGTGATGACCAGGGTGAAATAGAAGTTGAACGTATATATGGAAGGCACGATAGACGTAACGAACAGCGATATCGAAGCAAACATCACCCCGGACAGCGCCGCCACCAGGGGTATCAGCAGCGCCCAGAAAGAAGGCACCAGCTGGAAAGCCGCCGCTATCGCCAGTATGACACACCCGGTCATGAAGGAGCGGGTGGCCCCCCAGAATATCTCTCCGGCGGTAATGTCCTCCACGTTCAGCGGCGTCGCCAGTATCGCATCGAACGTGTAGTGGTGCTCCATGCGGAAGTAACTGCCGTAGGTGCATTCGAAGCTGGCGGCGAACATGGCATAGGCAATGATTATACCCGGCGCCAGGAACTCTATATATCTCTGCTCGCCGATGTCCCCGATGAAAGCCCCCATCCCCATCCCGAAAGCCAGCAGGACGAGAATCGGCTCGATGATAGCGCCGGCGCCCTCCGAGTGCCAGAGTCGGAAAAAGACATCCCGGTTACGCTGCCAGAGCCGGAAAAAACGCCAGGAAGGATATCTCATTCGTCCAGCGACCTCCCGGTGAGTTTGAAAAAGACGTCTTCCAGCGTGGGCGCCCGGGATACCCCGGGAAGACCTTCTCCCTGGCTATCGTCCTCCGGGAAGACATGGATGATTCCGGCAAACTCCTCATATTCAAGCTGCCGTCTCTCCAGCTCCCCGATAATCCTTTCTCTATCGTCCGTAGTTATGTCAATCTCCCACACGTGACTGCTCATGTACTTTTTCACCAGCGCCTGAGGAGTATCGATGTCGATGATTCTCCCCTGGTGGATTATCGCCACCCTCCCGCAGAGTCGCGCCGCCTCCTCCATGTTCTGCGTGCACAGCAGCTGGGTAATCCCCTGGCTTTTCAGTTCCCGCAGCTTCCGCCAGACCATGTGCCTCGCCTGCGGGTCCAGTCCTATCGAGGGCTCGTCCAGGATGATGATTTTCGGCGCGTTGACCAGCCCCCTGCCAATCAGCAGGCGCCGCTTCATCCCCCCGGATAGCTCGTCGATTTTGTTATCGCGCTTCTCTTCCAGCGCCATGGACTGCAGTATCTCCACGCTGCGCTGGTACGCCACTTTTTTAGGTATGGCGAAGTACCGGGCGAAGGTCATCAGGTTCTGTATCACCGTCAGGTCCTCGTCGAGGTTATCTACCTGCGGGATGACCCCCAGCACCGCCTTGACCTCTCGGGGGTATTTTTTAAGGTCTTTACCGTCCACCCATATCTCGCCGCCGGTCACCGGCGATACGGCGGTTATCATCCTGATAAGGGTGGTTTTACCCGCGCCGTTAGGTCCCAGCAGACCGAAGCACTCGCCTTCTTCAATCTCCAGGTTGACGCCGTCCACGGCAGTCAGTTCCTTGAACTTCTTGGATAGATTTACAGTCTTGATAATAGCCATAATTATACACTCGCAAAAAAGCCGGGGGGCACCCACACATCATAGCAGGTTTGTGACTCACTCACAATAGGGTTTCACCTTTATTTACGACATTTATCCGTGATTTTCCCGCTTCCTTTACAGACACCATGACATTGACTACAATGTTACCGGTACTTAATGGAAGGGAGCCCGCTATGATTAAAGCTGTATTTTTTGACCTCTACCAGACGCTGGTGCGCTACGAGCCGCCGCGCGAAAACATAGAATCGGACATTCTCAAGGACTTCGGCATCGAGGTCAGCCCGGATGCCCTGCGCCGCCCGATAGTCGTCGCCGACGAATTCATCTACAACGAGATTGCCCGCCGCCCCCTGAGCGACCGTTCCACCGAAGAAAAGATGGCGCTGTACGTGCAGTACCAGGGCATACTCCTCAAGGAAGCCGGGATCGAGTACGACCGGAAAATACTGCCGCCCCTCCTTGGCGCGATGCAGAAATCACGCATGGACCTGGTGCTCTTCGACGACGTGGCGCCCCTTCTCGACGACCTCAAAGGCAAGGGGCTGACCCTGGGCTTAATATCCAACATCGAACAGGACATGACCGAAACGCTGACCGGACTGAAACTCACCTCCTGGCTGGAAATCATCGTCACCTCGCAGGACGTAGCCAGCGGCAAGCCGGGTCCCGAGATATTCCAGGAGGCCCTGCGGCGGGCAGGTGTAGCGCCAGAGGAATCGATATACGTCGGCGACCAGTACCAGGTGGACGTCGTCGGTTCCCGCGGCGCCGGCATGAAGGCGGTACTCGTCGACCGCAACGATTACTACGATGACGACATCGACTGTATTAAAATAAGCAATCTTAATACAGTCGTGGACTACCTGTAGACTAAACCAGCGGGCAGTCACGGCACCCGCCCTGCGAGCACAGGGTCTTGTAAATGTGCAATAACCCCTGCTGCCTCCGGGCGGTACTCACGACATACCGGTTTATCCCCAGCTGCCTCGCCATGTGTCTCTGGAGGGCGTTTTCCGCCAGCGGCGGGTAGCTGCGGTAAATTTCCATGGCTTTAACGGTGAGTCCCGGACGTGATTCCAACCGTCCCCGGGCAACGGCAAAAGGCAGAAGCACATTAACGACGATTACGGCGGCGCGCTCCCTGCCCAGCAGGGCGGGACAGCCATCCCCTTCCACCGTTAACGTCCTCTCCATTTCACGCCAGCCATCCTCATTCTTCGCCCCCTCGAGCACGCCCATCAGCCCCTCGATCATCCCCTCTTCCCGGTAGCGAACCAGCAGTTGGCATATCGCCGTGATACGGCGAACGGGCGAATTGGCCGGCCTGACCTTGAAAAAGCGCCAGCCGTCCGCGGACATCGTCGCCGTTTCCCGGCAGTCAGCCCATATCCGCTCCGGACTGTTAACAGGATATTCCCCGGCATGCGGCGACGCCGTCAGCCCCGCTATGCCCATCAGTCGTGCCCGGTACTGCTCCAGGCATTCCGCATCCGGCATTTCTTTGGGGATTTCCGCCTCCAGCCGTTTCAGTGGCATCCGCCCGGCCAGCTCCAGCATCGGCTTTTTGTTCTTGCTGTACCCCAGCGCCCCCATGATGCCCCGGTAAAGGGACTGGCTGGCTCCCTGCCGCGCTATCTCCTCCCCGAACTCGTCCACCCATGCATCAAAACGCCGTTCTCCGGCTTCGTCCAGCACGCCGCCGATAAAGTCGGCGTCCCGCCGCCTCAATGCCTTACGGCAGGGCAGCACGTGAGCCGCGGCGGGAATAGCGGTATCCGTGAACCTCTCCAGCGCCAGCGTCGGTACTCTCTTGCCGTTCTGGAGGATGATGTCTCCGGTCGTGTCGTGCCGGAAGACCACGTGGAGGACGACGCGGTTGTAGACGGGGTCACGATGGTGGTGGTGCGCCCGCCAGCCGCTGGACCTGACATGAACCTCAATATCCCCCTTGGTTACCCCGCCTCCGATAGCGACCACCGCGTCCCTGAAATCGGCGCCGCGGTCGCCGTTGCGCCTGCCGGGATAAACAACCCTCACCGGCTCGCCCCCCTCCGTTACCAGGTCGTTCCTGCCGGACAGTCTGTCCTGCCAGATTTGTAGGACTCTATTCTCAGATAGCGTACCCGGCATGAATAACCTTTCAGCCGCCGGTTATACCCGTCCCGGGGTCATTCGTCATGGAGGAGGTACTGCTGGTAGCGGCACATTGCCGCCAGCGAGGCTATGGCGTCTTCGTCATTGGCGTAGCTGGGGATGCCGATTTCCTGGAAGCCCCTGGACATCCGCCGGTACATTTCCCGGTATCCCAGAGGGTTCACGGCCAAGATGGGCTTATCGGGAAAGTCATTCTTTATACCGGCGAACAGGGCGGGCACATCTTTGCCGGGTACCCAGTCGACGGCGGCCATGATAATCACCACCGCGTCCACACCGTCGTCTTCCAGCACCGCCCTGGCGGCCGTGGTGTAGGTAGCCTCGAATCCACTGGCTTCGACGGCTGTCCAGACGTCCACCGGGCTTCTCACCCGCCACCAGTCGGGATAGACGGTCTTGATTTTCTCTCTGGTGGACGGCGCCAGTTCGGCGATAGCCAGTCCGTTACGCACGCAGGCGTCGACGGCGGTAACGCAGCCGGAGCCTGCCAGGTTGATGATAGCCACCCGGTTGCCCCGCGGCGGCGGCGCGTACACAAATGCCCTGGCGGTATCCCAGAGCTGCTCGAACTTACTGACACGGATGATTCCCGACTGCCGGAAGGCGGCGGCGTAGACCCTGTCCTCGCCGGCAACGGAGCCGGTATGGGTGGCGGAAGCCCGGGCGCCGTTTTCCGTGACGGCGGATTTCAGGACGATTATCGGCTTTTCCCTCAGTATGCGACGGCTTATTTCCAGGAAACGCTGGCCGTTGTTGATGCTTTCCAGGTACATGCCGATGATTTCCGTACCGGGGTCCGCGCCGAAGTACTCCAGCATGTCGCTCTCGTCCACGTCGCACTTGTTCCCCAGGCAGGCTATCTTGCTGATGCCGATTTCGCTGTTTATCAACGGCAGATAGACACCGGTGAAGAGGCCCGTCTGGCCGATGAAGCCCACCCTGCCGGACCTGATATCGCCTTCGGGGAGGAAAAGCTCGTTCAGGCGTCCGAGGCTCGTATCCAGATGAATGTCGGGATTCACGGTGCCGACACTGTTCGGCCCCATGACCCTTACTCCCGCCTGCCGCGCCAGCCGGGCTATTCTCTCCTGCAGGCGGGCGCCGGACTCGTCCATTTCCCCGAAGCCGGCGGACTCAATGATGA
>JAFGPF010000067.1 GCA_016926115.1 Dehalococcoidales bacterium
CCCTGACCCGCGTGATAAACGACTACATAAGGAAGAACAACCTGAGCAAGGAGGCCATAAGCCTTACCGGCGACGACGTCAGGGAGGGGCTGACCGCAGTTATCAGCGTCAAGCTCGCCGAGCCGCAGTTAGAGGGGCAGACCAAGGGCAAGCTGGGCAATATCGAAGTCAAGAGCCAGGTGGAGAGCGCCGTCAACGAAGGCCTGGCGCTGTACCTCGAGGAGCACCCCGACGACGCCAAGAAGATAATCGAGAAATGTGTTACCGCCGCCAAGGCCAGGGAAGCCGCCCGTAAGGCGCGCGACTTAATCATCAGGAAGAGCGGACTGGAGACCGGCACCCTGCCCGGGGTGCTTGCCGACTGTTCGGAACGCGACCCCGAGCAGTGCGAGTTGTACCTGGTCGAGGGACCTTCCGCCGGCGGCTCGGCTAAAGAGGGACGTAACCGCCGTTTCCAGGCGATATTGCCCCTGAGGGGTAAAATCCTTAACGTTGAGAAGGCGCCGCCGGACAAGATGCTTGCCAACGCGGAAATCCGCACCATCATTACCGCCCTCGGCACCAGCATCGACGAGGAATTCGACCTGAGCCGGCTGCGTTACGGCAAGGTAATCCTGATGACGGACGCGGACGTCGACGGCGCCCATATACGCACGCTCCTGCTGACCTTCTTCTTCCGCCACATGATGGAGCTTGTCAGCGCCGGACACCTGTACATCGCCCAGCCGCCGCTTTACCGCATCAAGAATAACGAAGGGGTCAAGTGGGTCTATTCCGACCAGGAAAGAGATGATGTGCTGAAAAACAGCACCTCCAGAAAGACGGAAGTCCAGCGCTACAAGGGCCTGGGCGAGATGTCGGCGGAGCAGCTCTGGGAGACCACCATGGACCCCAATATCCGCACCATCCTCAAGGTCAACGTGGAGGACGCCGCCAAAGCGGACGAGATTTTCCAGATGCTCATGGGCGGCGAGGTCCCGCCGCGCAAGGCTTTCATCCAGGCGCACGCCAAGTATGCCACCCTGGATGTTTAGACTACTTACCCTGAATCAACGAGAAGAACTCGGCGCGGGAGGCGGGATTACTGTGGAACGACCCGCGGATAGCCGAGGTGATTACGTTGCTCCCCGGCTTTTTAATACCCCGCATGACCATGCACATATGCTCCGCCTGGACCACCACCGCTACCCCGTCCGCCTTGATGCCATCATTAATGGCATCCGCAATCTCGGTGGTCATGCGTTCCTGCACCTGGGGACGGCGGGCTATCGTTTCCACCACCCTCGCCAGCTTACTGATTCCTACGATACGCCCCTCGTCGTTGGGGATATACCCCACATGGGCGACGCCATAGAACGGTAGAAGATGATGCTCGCACATGGAATAAAACGGTATATCCTTTAAAACCACCATCTCCCGGTGTCCCAGTTCAAATCCCACTTCAAGATCATCCTTAGGGTCTTTTTCTAGACCCGCAAAAAGCTCAACGTACATCTCGGCAACACGCTGAGGGGTGGCTTTAAGCCCCTCTCGATCCGGGTCTTCGCCGATTGCCTCGATTATATTCAGTACCGATTTTTTTATTTTTCCCTCGTCGAACATGCTCCTCCTGACTCACTTCGTCATTCACGCGAAAGCGGAAATCCACCCCTCCACTCCTCCCCTAGATTCTTCGCTTCGCTCAGAATGACAATTTGCGCATATTAATTTATTCAGGCTACCCCCACCCCAGGGCTTTCTCTACGGCAACCAAATCGTCCGGAAGCTCCAGGAACGAAGGCGCGTTCTTCAGGGCCGCCTCCGTATCCTTGAGTCCACTGCCGGTAACCACGCAGACGATTACATCCTTTGAGAAGTCCCGACCCTGCGCCCGCAGCTTTATCAGGCCCGCCAGCGGCGCCGCCGACGCCGGCTCGCCGAAGACCCCGGCTTCCGACGCCATGATTTTCTGGGCGGCGAGTATTTCCTCGTCGCTTACCATGTCGATAATACCGCCGGACTCGTCGCGGGCGGCTTCGGCTTTCTTCCAGCTGGCCGGATTGCCGATGCGTATTGCCGTGGCTATCGTCTCCGGCTCGTCGATGGGATAGCCACGTACAATCGGCGCGGCGCCTTCCGCCTGGAACCCGTACATCTTCGGTTTTTTGACCGCCTTGCCCGCCTCGTAATATTCCTTGAAACCCTTCCAGTAAGCGGTGATGTTGCCGGCATTCCCCACCGGCAGGAAAAGATAGTCCGGGGCGTCGCCGAGGACGTCGATTATCTCGAAGGCGGCGGTCTTCTGTCCCTCGACTCGATACGGATTGAGGGAGTTCACCAGCGTCACCGGGTGCTTCTCCGTCAGAGCCAGCACGATTTTCAGCGCGCGGTCGAAGTTGCCGTCGATGGCTACTATCTTCGCTCCGTGGACTACCGCCTGCGCCAGCTTGCCCATGGCGATATTACCCCTTGGTATGACGATGATGCATTCCAGTCCGCAGAAAGCCGCAAAGGCAGCGGCGGACGCGCTGGTATTGCCGGTGGAAGCGCAGATAATGGCCTTGCTGCCGTTTTCCACCGCGTTGGCGACCGCCATTACCATGCCCCGGTCCTTAAAAGAGCCGGTGGGATGGCAGCCCTCCAGCTTGAAATGCACTTCTTTACAGCCGTACTTCTCCGCCAGTTTATCGCACCTTACCAGCGGGGTATCCCCCTCGCCGATGGTGAACACCGGTGTTTTGGAGGTAACCGGCAGGTATTTCTTATATTGAGATATTACTCCTTTTTTCATGGCTAACCGCCTTCTATATCTTCCACCCTGATGAAGTTGCTGATTTCGTTGACCACCTCCAGCTTCTCCAGCTCGCCGAGGGCCTTACGCATGGCTTTCTCCACGGCGGGGTGGGTCATGATTACTATCTCCGCCGCCTTGGTCTTATCGTCCGATTCCGGCTGAATCGCCGAGGCGATGCTTATGTTGTTTTTCCCGAAGACCGTCGCAATCTGCGCCAGCACGCCGGGCTTGTCCGCGGCGTTGAGCCGGACGTAGTACTGTGTCTCGATTTCATCCATGGGCTTGATTTTCCTGCCCGCGACCGACTGCCGGGTGGATATGCTGCCGATGCCCCGGGCAATCTTACGCGCCGAGGAAACGACGTCCGCAACGACCGCGCTGCTGGTGGCATTGGCCCCGGCGCCCTCGCCCATGAAGAGCACCTTGCCGACGAGGTCGCCTTCCACCTGGACGCAGTTATAGACGCCGTCCACCTTCGCCAGGAAGGAGTCCGCGGGAATGAACACCGGGTGTACCCTGGCTTCGATGGAGGCATTGCTCAGCTTGGTGATGGCCAGCAGCTTAATGGCGAACCCCAGTTCCCGCGCGTAACGGAAGTCCCGGGCGGTCAGGCGCGAGATGCCCTCGCGGTAAATGTCCTCCGGGCGCACCTGCGTCTGGAACGCCAGCGAAGCCATGATAGCCAGCTTATAGTTGGCGTCTATCCCTTCGACGTCGTTTTCCGGGTCAGCCTCGGCATAGCCGAGGTCCTGCGCCTGCTTGAGGGCGGAAGCAAAGTCCATCCCCTCCTTCGCCATCATGGTGAGTATATAGTTGGTGGTGCCGTTGATGATGGCGAATATCCCGCTGATGTCGTTGGCCACCAGGTCGTGCTTGAAAGGGGCAATCAGCGGGATACCCCCGCCGACGCTGGCTTCGTACTGGAGTCCCACGCCGTGCTGGCGCGCCAGCGCCAGCAGTTCCGTGCCGTGCTTGGCGATGAGTTCCTTATTGGAAGTGACGACGTGTTTACCGCTTATGATAGCCCTTTTATGGTAGTCCAGCGCCGGGTTTACGCCGCCGATGGCTTCCACGACGATATCGATACCGGGCGCGTTGAAGAACTCCTCGTCGCCCGTGGTGAACAGGCCGGCGGGCATCTGCTTTGCCTGCGGTCGCGACAGGTCCTGCGGTAAAACCTTTATTTTACGCAGCACCAGCGGACAGCCGACCTTCTCCGATAATTCGTCCGCTTTATCGGTCAGCACCGATGCCACCTTGCCGGCGACCACGCCCAGGCCTATCAGTCCGACGCCGATTTCTCTTTTATCCATCTCCTTTACCCCCCCGCTTGCTCCAGTTCTTTCAACGCCCGTTCCATCGCCCACTGGTTTAAATCGTCGGTCAAACCCGAATCGTCAATGACGAGGAAAGGGTCGGAAAACAGGCCGTTGACCCAGTTGCTGTAGAGCTGGTCCACGAGATAATTCCGGTCTTCACTGTCGATGACCCTGTCTTCTTCCCTGTCGACCGCTTCCACCAGCCAGTATCCGCCCGTACTCCAGTATTTGTCATCGCGAATGGGGTCGCTCCATTTCCCCAGTTCTGTTTCCACAGCAAAAACATAGTTATCGAAAGGCTCGCTTATCTGTTCGGGCAGCGTGTACCCCAGTTCCCCGTGCTTATCACGCGAGGGACTGTAATTGGAATACTCGTCGGCGATGGGACCCAGCGCCTCGCCGGCTTCCAGCCGGGCCTTTATTTCCCGGGCTTCGTCCTCGCTGCTCAGGAATACCGCCGACACGTTTGCCGAAGCTTCTTCCGGCATATCGTTAACCCTTATCAGCCAGTAACCCAACTGCTTGGACTTTTCCTCATCGAAAAGCGGCTCGCTCCATACCCCCGGCTCCGCGCTGAAGGCATAATCGATTGCTACGGCAGAACCGAGTTGGACCTCGTAAATCTCCCTGGGATGCCAGCCGTAGTCCCCCTGGTTCATGTTCATGGCATAATAGTCCAGGGCGTATTCCTCCACCAGCGCGGTATAGTTATCACCGCTGAGCAGTTGCCCCCTGACCTTCGACGCCAGGCTCTCACTCTCCAGCAGCATTGCCCTGGCATGCACCTGCTCCGCCGACTCCGGCACCTGACTGCCAAAGTAATCCACTTTAAGTTTGGACTCAATAAGCTGTGACTCAAGAGTAGTTTTATATCCGTAAGTTGCGGGCAGACCGACTCCTTCCAGTCTCTCTAATATTTCTTCCTCACTCACGGTAATACCGAGCTCCGCAGCTTTCTGCCTGGTTACTTCTATCCGCTGCATCTCCTGCATCGTGGTCTGCCCCAGCATGCCGATATCGGAATCGGGCTGACCTTCCTTAATCATTTTCAGCAGTTCGATATACTGTCCGGTATTAAACTTGGTATCGTTTACCTCGAGGACGGTCTTATGCATCGGGATATAATCCCCTATCAGCCAGCCTATCACGACGATTAATACAACCGCGGTGATGACCGCAATCCCCCCGAAGAAGATAATGCGTTGGCGCCGCCTTTGCTTCTGAAGGCTGGATAGCTGGCGGCGGGTATATTCGCGCTTGGGTTTTTCTGTTTTCTTTTTCTTAGCCAAGGTATTTCCCTTCCATGATAAATTTGACTTACTGCTGTTATATTTATAATGCAAAAGCCGTTGCTATTTCAAATGGCAGCTATGAATTTGCATATAAAAAAACCCGGGCATCTCTCCCGGGCTCATCATGCATCTCCTGGTGAACGTTTAGTTTACAGCGCGTTCCGAACCGGAGACACAACGAGCCCGCCGGGGCGTAGTAGTAGCCTGGCTGTTATTCAGTTCCTGTTGTATCTTGCGGTTCATACGTGCCAATATCTCTCTTCCTTTTATCAAACGGATAGCCTGATTATATAACGGCTGATATCGGATGTCAACGCCCTGAACTGCGCGGTTCTGTTGCGTTGTGGGGTAGGTTATTTTATACTCCCTTTGAAGCATCTGGAGGTGGAGCATGAATCAGGCAGAATTATTTTATTCAGAGGTTTGCAGAAGAACGGAAGAGCAGTACAAGACTAGGCAACATTTTGATACTGTAGCTGTAGGAGTTCTTGGTTTTTCGGGTGTATTGCTTAGTCTAACTCCATTTGTAGCTTCCAAGTGGTCAGATTATTCAATCTATCCTATTATCACAATTTGTATTGCTTTTATAGCTATAGCAGTATCGACAGTCTTCGGACTATGGTTGAGAAATTGGGAATTCCAACCTAACTTGTCAGAATTGGCTGGGCATATAGAGTCCTTAGAATATGAGAATGAAGCACTCGTTCTCTGGTCTGCTAAATGGATGTCAGATGCAGTTGCTAATAACAAGAGACCACTAAGGATTAAAGCTATTTGCCTAAGAGTAGCCTATACATTTTTATCAATAGAGGCACTTAGCCTAATAACTATTTACTCTTTGGGGGTCTACCTATGTCCCTAAGTTCAACTTCAGGGGCGGGCTTTGGTGGTAACTTAGGTGGTTTAGATGGTTCCTTAACCATAGCTCTATTTTACCACGTTGACACCAATATGCAACAGAACACATGCGCACCCTGCCTAAAAACCCTCACTTCCGCCATATAATGCGGCGCCGCCACTCGGGACTGCTCCGGGGGAAGTCCGACCGGAAATGGGCGCCCCGGCTCTCCTCCCTGATGAGCGCCGCCTCCGTCAGCAGCCGCCCGGTTAAAATCAGGTTGCTCAACTCGTAGGAAGGCTGTTCGGTGGGCGGGGCCAGGGACTGCTGCCACGCCGCCAGGATACCCGCCGCCTGTTCCAGTCCTGCTTTTTCCCGGATAATGCCCACCTTATCCCAGTGCAGCTTCTGTAGCGCGGCAGGTCCCGCCTGCGGTAAGTCGGCGGGAACGTTCCACTTTTCCAGTGACGGGTACGTATCATTAGTTTTTTTCCCATCGGGACTTTTTTCCTTTGATTTATCCCGGGTGCGCTCGATTATCCTCTTGCTGAAGACGATGGCTTCCAGCAGCGAGTTCGAAGCGAGACGGTTCGCCCCGTGGACTCCCGTGCAGGCGACCTCCCCGGTGGCGAACAACCCGACGATATTGGTCTCTCCCCAGCTGTTGGTCTTGATACCGCCAATCATGTAGTGCGCCGCCGGCGCCACCGGAATCAGGTTCCGGGTAATATCAAGTCCGTGGTCGAGGCAGAAACGGTAGATATGCGGGAAACGGGCGGTAATCGTGTTGGGAGGCAGATGGGTGACATCCAGGAAGACCCTGTCGGAACCGGACTTCTTCATCTCGTCCACGATGCTGCGGGCGACGACATCGCGCGGCGCCATGTCCTCACTTTTATGATATTTCGCCATGAAGGGTTGATAATCCGCGTTACGCAGGATGCCCCCCTCCCCGCGCACGGCTTCCGATACCAGGAAAGGTATGACGCCGGGCATGCGGAGGGCGGTGGGATGAAACTGGAAGAACTCCATGTCCGCAATCTCGGCGCCGGCGTGATAGGCCAGTGCTATCCCATCGCCGGTGGCTATATCCGAGTTGGTATTGTATTTAAAAAGCTGCCCGGAACCGCCGGTAGCCAGGATAAGGTAGCGGCAGGCAAACTCCTCGATGGTGCCGGTACGGCATTCCAGTGCCCTGATGCCAGCCACCTCTCCCTTTTCCACCAGGATTTCGGTCGCCAGGAAATTCTCCAGTACCTGAATACCGGCAGCGCGCACCTGCTGGCTTAAAGTAACCTCGATATATTCGCCCGTGGCGTCTCCGCCGGCATGGAGGACGCGGGGCACGCTATGCGCCGCCTCCATGGTCAGGGCAATCTCGCCGTCGAGGGTATCGAACGGCACCCGGTAGCCGACCAGGTCGGCGATGCGTGCCGGGGCTTCGTTCGCCAGTATCCGCACCGTTTCCTCGTCGGAAAGCCCGTCGCCGGCGTTGATGGTGTCCCGTATGTGCAGCTCTGGAGAATCTTCCTTGCTGATAGCGGCGGCGATGCCCCCCTGGGCGTACTTGGTATTGCAGTCGTCGATGCTCCCCTTGGTGATGACCAGCACGCTGCCCTGTTCGCGGGCCAGCAGGGCGGTATACAGCCCGCCGATGCCGCTGCCCACGACGATGTAGTCGTACCGGTCCATCCTAGAACTTCAGTCCCTTTAGAATATCGCCGGCGATGATACGTCGCTGTTTTTCCAGGGTAAGCTCGACGGCGGCGGACTCCAGGGCGCGTCGGCACAGCCTCGCCATGGGCAGTCCTTCCGTATAGGCGGGTCCGTTGAAAATATGCGCCACGCGGTCGGCGACGGTCTGGACCATCTCGGTGGTGTACAGCTTCACCATGGCGGCTTTATTCCTCAAGGTTTTACCGATATCCGAGTCCCAGGCCGCCTCGTATACCATGAGCCTGGCGGCGTTGATGTTCATGGCGATATCCGCCAGCGCCGCCTGGATATTGATGCGTTCGAAAATGGGCTTGCCGAATGTTACCAGCGACTGTGCCTGGACGGATGCTTCGTCGAGTAGGCGGCGGGCAACCCCGACACATCTCGCCCCCCGCACCAGCCGCCGCTGTGGCAGCCACTTGCTCCCCAACTGGAACGCCATGCCCTCCTTGCCCAGGACATTCTCCACAGGCACCCAGCACTTTTCAAAGAGCAGAGACATCGGTTCCCGTACGCGCGTCAGCCACCCCGTATTTTCCTCCCCGCCGGAAACGCTGAAGCCCTCCGTGTCTTTATCCACCAGGAAACACGTTATGCCATCTTCGGTACGGGCGAAGACGACCGCAAAATAGTCGTCACTGGCTCGGGAGAGAGACAATTTTCTGCCGTTGAGCACGTAACGGTCTTTTTCCTTCTCCGCCGTCATTTTCATGCTTGAAGGGTCGGTGCTGCCGTCCGATTCCATCAGCGCCAGGTAGGGTTTCTTCTCGTAGTCGAGCGCAGGTTTGAGAAATTTCTCGCGTTGCCCTTCCGAACAGTCGAAAAGCAGGGGGGTTATGTCGCCGAAATGAAACGGTACGACCGTCTGCGCCAGTTCTTCTTCCACCAAGCAGACCGTGAAAGAGTCCAGCCCGGCGCCGCCCAGTTCTACCGGCACGCCGATGCCCCACAATCCTATATCTTTGGCCATCTTAATCAGTTCCGCTTCCTTTTCCGGTGGCAGGGAAACATGGGCATCGGAAAGGTCGGCAGACCGACCCAGGATATCCCGCTCAAGGGGCTTGAGTCGCTCGTTGACAAAGTCGCGAGCCAGGCTCTGTATCATCTTTTGTTCTTCGGTCAGCTCGAAATCCATCTTTATTTCACCCTGTAAAATCAGCCGGAACTGACGACTTCCTCGAGGAAGAGGTCTAAATCCGGCTCGTCTTCATCGCCGATTCGTCTCCCGAGGTAAGACATCACTTCCACCATGCGGTTGTTGACGACGTAATTCTTAATAGTGGTATCTACCTGGGGGCACACGAGGACGCAGGCGTTGCAGAGGTCGCAGTCCTCCCCGACGATGCTTTCCAGCGCCATGGAGGTGCGCTGTTCCGTCCTGTCGCGTCGGGAAGGCTCGCGGGAGAGGAAAGGGCAGATATCGACGCAGTTGCCGCAGCCCAGGCATTCCTTGTGTCCGCTGATGTCCTCGATGATATTCAATGAGTGCGCCGTGCCGAACCCGCTGGAAAGCAGGCGGCACCTGCCCACCGGCGGACAGTGGGTATTGAGGACCTCATTCAGAATCCCCTCTATTTCTTTTATATCCCTCTGCACGGGTAGCGGCATATTGTTACTCCATAATGGTGTTCTCTACTTATTATAATACTTTTCCGGTATATGCGTGACCACGCCTTACATAGTCCGGCAGCAGGCGCGGCGAAACCGGGCGTTCTCCTGTCAGCCCGGCCCCCTCCAGTTCCTTCTGCCACCGTCGCACGTGCTCAAGTGTCGGGCCGCCCCTCTTTACCCCTTTTGCATACCTCGCCGCCGCCGTTCCTGCCCTCCGCCCGAAGACGAACAACTCCAGAGTAGAGTTGCCGATAAGCCGGTTCCTCCCGTGCACACCGCCCGTGCACTCGCCGGCGGCGTAAAGTCCGGGCACACTGGTAGCGCCCTCGGTGTTAATCTTGATGCCGCCGTTCTGGTAATGCAGCGTGGGATAGACCAGAATCGGTTCGCGGGTAATATCGATGTTGAAGCGGCGGTACTGCCGCACCATGGCGGGCAACTCCCGGGCAATGGTGCCATCGCCGCGGAGAATATCAATCATCGGCGAGTCCAGCCAGACCCCGACCTCCCCGTTGGGCGTGCGCAGCCCCCGCTGATGTTCCCGGCACTCGCGGATAATAGCGGAAGCGACGACATCCCGGGGTTCCAGGGGCATGATGAACTGCTCCCCGTTGGAGTTGACCAGCTGCGCCCCCAGCGTCCTGACCTTCTCGGTGACGAGCTGCCCGAGAATCTGCAGCGGATAGACAGCTCCGGTGGGATGGTACTGCATCGTATCGATGAAAATCAATCCGGCTCCGGCGCGGTAGGCCAGCACCAGTCCGTCGGCGGTGGCGCCGTAATGGTTGGTGGTGGGAAAGCCCTGGATATGCAGCCTGCCGATGCCGCCCGTGGCCAGGATTACCGCCCTCGACCTGACGATTATCAGTTCTTCCGTCTCCAGGTTAAGCAGGATGGCGCCGGCTATCTGCCCTTTATCGTCGAGTATCAGTTCGACGGCCGGGGCGAACTCCAGGTAGTCTATTTTCCGGTTGAGAAGCTCGTCGCGCAGTACGCGCATCTCTTCGAGTCCGGTATAGTCCCGCGCCGAGTGAAGCCTTCGCCGTGACGTGCCGCCGCCGGAAAGCTCATGCATGGCACCGTCCTGGGTCTTGTCCCAGTTCACGCCCAGCTTCTCCAGCCACTTGATCGCCGAGGGGGCGTCCTTGACGAGGACTTCCACGAGCTCGGGGATATTCTCGAAGTGCCCGCCGCCCATGGTATCCAGGTAATGAATCGACGGGGAATCGCTGGGCCTGTCGGCGGCTTGCGTGCCCGCCTGTGCCCCGACCGTGTTGGCGTCGCCCAGTCGCAGTTTGGTGGTCACGAGGACCCTGGCACCGGCCTCGTTCGCCAGCAGCGCGGCGGAAGCCCCAGCTCCCCCGCAGCCGATTACCAGGACATCCACGTTATAGTCGGGTATGGAGGGATCGATTCCATCGGGGTCGATGCGGCTGTTCCCTTCCAGCAAGTCGGCAAGCTCAACGGGGGCGGAGTCGCCCTTGTTTATGCCTACCCGCAACTTGCGCATCGTCTCCGTGATATAGTCGGGATGGTACTGCCGGAGCAGGTCGGACTTTTCGTCAGCTTCCAGGCGCGGGACGGTTTCTATAAGCCGCCTCACGCGGGTATCTTCCACGAGGTGTATATATTCTTCCAGATAACCGGGGTACATCTATGTTGCCTCTACTCCCATTGCTGTTCCAGGGCCGGTTCCATGTCCCGCTCCGCATAACGCCGGCGCAGCTCCTTTTCACCGGCTTTTTTCAATTCTTCTATTTCCGCATCGAACTCGCCGGACTCGATTTCTTCTATCCTTTTTTCCAGGTGTTCGGAGGGCGAGGAAAGGTAACGACCGTATAACCGGCGCGCCAGCAGGCCGATATTATACGGCACCAGCCCCTGCGGGCACCTCGCCGCGCACAGCCCGCACATCACGCAGTCGAAAGACCTGTCCGCCACCGCCCGGATATCGCCCCGGAGGGCATCGGTCATGAACCACATCACCTCGAGCTCCTGGGGGCAGGCCTTGGTGCAGGTATTGCAGCCGAAGCACTTGACGATGTCAGGGTACAGGACTTTGATTATATCTCCTTCCGCCGTTATTTTTTCCAGGTCATACGTGGTTTTAGCGGCAGGGAAGAAGGGTATCTGTACCAGGCACATATCCGGCTCGACGGACTTCTGACAGGCAAGGTCATAGCGGAGCTGTGGGTCGTTCTTGAAGTTATAAATGGTAGCGCAGGCGCCGCAGAATCCGGCGCGGCAGCCGCAGCCCCGCAGCAGGCGGTAGCCGCTGTACTCCAGCGCCGTCAGGATGGTAAGTCCTTCCGGGACCTGGCAGTGCCTGCCCATGATATAGATATCGATTAGTCTTGCCTGTTGCGTCATTTGATTTCCTGGATTTGATTATTATTTTATGTAAATCTGTTTTGCGGGAGTAATGGTAACGGGTGAGTTATTTTAAGGGATAATCAGCTAAAAAGTAAAGGGCGCCAGCCCGCGTATTTCCATATGGTGCCGAGGGGGAGATTTGAACTCCCACGCGCTTACGCGCACCACCCCCTCAAGATGGCGTGTCTACCGATTCCACCACCTCG
>JAFGPF010000068.1 GCA_016926115.1 Dehalococcoidales bacterium
ATGCGGTAGTCGACGACAGCGATTACCTCGAGATTGTCTACTACGGAGAGCTGTGGGGCAACGGCTCCAGCCGTCCCGGCTATTTGCAGATAAGAATAGACGACGGCACCCTGGACGAAAACGACCAGACCCGGATTGAAGCATTATGATAAAGAACCTGATTAGCCAACTGAAAGCCAGGCTGTTCGGCAAGAGCGGCAAGCACAAGTACGGCGGCAAGTCGCTGATGAGCTTCGACATGTTCTACCAGCTCTCCTACATGTCCACCATCGCTGCCGCCGGTGTCCCTCGCGACCAGATTTTCGAGCGTTCCGCCGAGTTGCAGTGCACCTCCGCCGAATATTTCAAACGGGTTGAGCTGGCGCGTACACGCCTGAAATATGACTATGCGCGTGCCTGCCGTGCCGTCGGCGAGCCGCTTAAGGAAGAGGATGTCAAGGGACTCCTTCTCCGTTTTTCCAGTTCGCTGATTTCCGGCGAACCGGAAGCGGACTTCCTCACCAGAGAAGCCGATGCCCGTGCTGAGGATTATGAAAACGAATACGGCAGAAACCTGGAAGCTCTGAAGATGTGGACGGATGCCTATGTATCTCTCATCCTTTCCGCGGTCCTGGTGGTCGTCATCGGGATAGTGTCCACCATGATATGGAAAATCGAAACCATGTTGATTATCGCCATGGCTTTTATATCCGTCGCCACCACTGCCATCGGCGTCTGGCTGATATGGCTGGTATCGCCCAAGGAGACAATGGTACTGCGCTGGGCAGGCTCCAAGGAGCAAAAACTGGTCCGCAAGCTCTTTAAATTCACCCTGCCGGTCGCCGTAGTCGTCGGCGCGCTGTTCATGCTGACCGGTCAAAACCTGGGCCTGGCTCTCCTTATCATCGCCGCCCTGATATTCCCCATCGGCTTCATAGTCACACGTGACGACCATAAGGTATACAAGAGAGACGACGAAGTAGGCACGTTTTTACGCTCACTGGGCGGCGTTTGTACCGCCCTGGGGACAACGGTAAACGCGGCACTGGGACGCCTGGACCTCGATGCTATCAACGTACTGAGGGCTTCGGTAAAGAACCTGCATACCAGACTCACCGCCGGTATCAAGAGCAGGCTGTCATGGAAGATATTCATCGATGAAACCGGCAGCGAACTGGCCCATCGCAGCGTTGGCATGTTCTATGACGCCATCGAGGTAGGCGGCTCGGCGGGACAGGCAGGTCAACACGCCGCCGCATTCGCCAACCGCGTGGCGCGGCTGCGAGCCAAGCGCCGGACAATAACGGGGCCGTTCCGCTGGTTGTGTATCACGATGCATACCGCCGTGGTCATTATCCTGGTCTTCATCACAGAGGTTATCGTGGCTTTCGGCAGCATGGTATCGCAGGCACAGGAAACGATGCCATCGGTGCCCGGTGCCCCGTCCATGAGCACACTCTCCAGCTTCAATCTCTCCGGACTTGAGCTTATGCACCAACTGGTATTGCCCCTGGTGCTGATATTTACGTTCGCCAACGCCATCGTACCCAGCGTAGCGGACGGGGGCAGCAGATATAAGATTTTAAGCAACCTAGGAATTACAGCGGCTATATCCGGCGTATGCCTTATGGTACTGCCGGCGCTGGCCAGCTCATTATTTACATCCGTTGCTCAAATATAAGGAGGTAACATGGAAACTAAAACGAGTGAAGAGACAGCATCCGGCATAGACCAGGTCGAAGCTGAACTTCAGGAAGTAAGAGATGAATTAAAAGATATACTCTTTGATATTCGCACTTACATCATGGAAGCGCAGACGCCGATTCCCAATGACCTGGATAGAGAAAGGCTCCGCGAAGAACTCGACACGGAGAGGGGGTAATAGACCATGGCAGAAGAAAAAAGACTGGAAGCTATTCAAGATGAAATAAGGCTGCTGAAGGGGGAAGTAAAGCAGTCGCTGGCAAGTGTCCGTGATTACCTGTTGAATATGGAACTCCCTTCTTCGGAGTTCTCCACCATTCTGGCGGCTCTGGGCGGTGACGGCACTCAGAAAGTGACCATTGACGGCAGTATCGCCAACGCCCTGGGTAATAAAGCTGCCGAAGCCGTAGCCGGTGGAGAAGATGTCGAGACCACCGAGGAAACCTTCGAAGATGAGCTGGAACAACCCGCCGAAGACGATGACCTGATCGACGTTGAAGAACCAGACGAAGAGGAGACCGAAACGATTACGGAAGATGACCATGACCAGGAGCAAGGTGGAAGTCACGGCGATGGTTCGGTAGCCAGCCAGGAAGAAGCGCTCGAAGAAGAAGCATTCAACGAGCCGGACAACCTCGGGGAATTCGAAGGACTGGACGGGTCTGAAGACATAGAAGAATCCGAAGGAATCGACGAACTTGAAGGACTTGATGAACAGGACGAAGTGGACGATGAGCTCACCGAAGACGATTCGGAAACACCAGAAGAGGAGGAACACCCCGTGGATTACGAAAGGACAGGCACCGCTACCGCCGAAGAAGAGAAAGACGCCATACCGAAGGTCAATATGCTGGCTAACTTAATAACCTGGATTTCCCGGGCCAAGAAAGAAATCGGTACCGAGCAGCTGCCCGTATTCCTGGAGGTCTACGGCATCAGCGGGCATCTGTCCCCCGAGCTCAAGGAGATTATCCTGCATCTTGCGGAAATATCCGCTGACCGTTCCGATGGTGTCAACGCCGCTGAGGTCTGGGGACAGTCAATGTTGTCCCTGCATGGCATACTGACCGGCGGCGACGCGCCCCTTCATCCGGTTATTCCGTCTTTGAGCGAAGCCGAGAGCGAAGAGGAGCCGCAGGAAGAAGAAATAATAGAAGTCGATAAAGCCAGGGAATCGCCGGTAAAACTTAAGCTGGTATTCCCCAACGGCGACGGTAAGAACAAGGAGTTCTGCATCGACCTCAATCCCGAGGAGAATACCGACAACTCTTCAAACAATAAAAACGGCAATAAAAACAAGAAGAAGAAAAAGAAATAATACCGGCACGAGAGAGGTGATTCATCATGGCAACACAGAAAAAGAAGGAGTTTATCGTAACCGGCGTACCGGAGGTGGATGAGAAGCTGGGCGGCGGTATTCCGCTGGGTTCTTTGTGCCTTATCGAAGGTCACTCAGATGCCGGGAAAAGCGTATTGTGCCAGCACCTGACCAATGGCACGCTCGTCACCGGTGAAATATCGGTGGCTTACTATACCACGGAAAATAACGTCAGGAGCCTCATCAGTCAGATGGACTCGCTGGCAATGCAAGTGGAGGATCATTTCCTGGCGGACCACCTGCGTATCTACCCGCTGACTTTCCACAGCGGTATGCAGGGCGGCCAGAAACCTTTCTACGTCCTGACACACCATTTCTCCAACCAGCCACAGGACTTCAAGCTGATAATAGTCGATTCCATAACACTACTGGTGGCACACAGCAATCCGGTGGCCATCATCGACTTCTTCTCTAGATGCAAAGGTTTATGCGACGATGGCAAGACGATAATAGTCGTCGCCCATTCCTATGCTTTTGAAGAAGATATGCTCGCCCGTACCCGTTCGCTTTGCGACGCGCGTTTCAGGATGCGCCTGGAGCAGGTCGGTGATAGCATGATAAAGCTGATGGAAGTACTTAAAGTACGCGGCGCCGAGCGCCCCACCGGAGACGTGGTGAGTTTCGATATCGAACCCAAGCTTGGCATGCGGATTATCCCGCTTGCCAAAGCCAGAGTATAGGAGATTAAATGCTGCGACTGCCCTTTGAAATAAAACCCTGCCCCGGGGAATGCGGAAAGGAATGCGGGACTGCCACAGAAAAGTGCCCGATATTCTCCAAGCTTTCCGAGGAGTTACAGGAGATGTGCAAGGAAAATCCTCACCTCCTCCAGTACCTGCGCATGCTCCCTGAGGATAAAATGGACATACCGCAGTACTATGAAAAGGTTACACGAGCTCTTAAGGGTACCAAAGACCCTAACCTGATTTATAACGTCGGTGGAGGCGTGTTCGTGCATATTCTAGCTAATCCTGAGGATATCAGGGACTACTATGTCGCTATAGAGCCGAGTCTCATCGACGCCCAGGACAGCACCCTTGACGAGATTGAGCTTAAGCTTGCCGACTACGTGAAAGAACTGGAAGGCGTCGCCGACTCTGTAAAAAGGCTCGAGATTATCATGAACATTGTTGACAGGATAGTCTCTGTCGACGGCTATAAAGCCCCGAGTCCACCCCAGGAAGTAAAAAATACCGATACGGAGGTCAAGGAAGAGAAGGGCGGCAAGAAGGTAAAAGGAAAGAAAGCTAAATCTCCCAAAGTCAAAGGAGGTTCCAAGGGGAAGATACATGTATCGAGAATTCAGTACATCAGCCTCCGCTACCTGCTAAGGCGTAAACTGGAAGGTATGGGACTCCTGGACCCCATGATTCTTGACCCTAATATTGAAGATATATCATGTTCCGGCCTCGGTAATATCTTCGTGGAGCATAAAGTATTCGGTGGTCTCCGCGCCAGCATCGGATTCGAGACCAATGAGGCCCTGGATAAATTCGTCATCGAGCTGGCCGAGGGCATTCAGCACCCGGTCACCTTCCGTGAACCGGTCGTTGATGCTACCCTGCCCGACGGCTCCCGTATCAATATCGTCTATGGGATGGATGTTTCCAAGCGGGGCAGCAACTTCACCATCAGGAAATTCAGCGATACGCCGCTTAGTATACTGGAGTTAATCCAGTTCGGCGCGCTGAGCTTCGATATGGCCGCCTATCTCTCCATAATCCTCCAGGAAGGAATGAACGTCTGGGTGTCCGGGGAAACGGCTTCCGGTAAGACTACCCTTTTGAACGCCCTGACCACGTTTATACCGCCGGAAGCGAAAATCGTCAGCATCGAGGACACGCCGGAAGTCCAGGTACCGCACCATAACTGGATACGCGGCTGCACGCGCGGCTCGGATAAAGAGGGCGATTCCTCCGAGGTATCAATGTTCGACCTCCTCAAGGCTGCCCTGCGACAGAGACCCAACCTGATAATCGTCGGTGAGATTCGTGGTGTCGAGGGAGCCATCGCCTTCCAGGCGATGCAGACCGGCCACGCCTGCATGAGCACTTTCCACGCTGCGTCGGTATCCAAGCTGATACAGCGTGTTACCGGCAATCCCATCAACGTGCCCAAGACGTACGTGGACAACCTGAATGTGGTCGTCATCTGCCAGCAGGTCCGCCTGCCAAACGGTAGCCTTGCCCGAAAACTTACCAGTGTAAATGAAATCGTCAGCTATGATTCGATAGCCGACTCGTTTTCCTTTATCGAGACTTTCAGCTGGAACCCGCTGGATGATACTTTCCTGTTCCGCGGTTTCCAGAACTCGTATTTATTGGAAAACAAAATCGCCCCCAGGCGCGGTCTGCCGGAAGAAAAGAGACGTCAGATATACAAGGTATTAAAACAAAGGTCGGACATCCTGAAACGTATGTCCGAGCAAGGAAAAACGAATTTTTACGATGTCTACGCGATATTATCCAAGGCTTATCGCGACGGATATTTCCGTTAATTACAAAGAACATCCGGCAGGCTTACCTGAGCTTGCCCTAAAGGAGGCCACAAATGAGGATTAAAGGATTTAAGATAGGCAAATCAAAGAATGAGCCTGAAAAGGATGTTGCCGCGGTGGAAGAGACAACTGCCGAACAAATAGTGGAGATGGAAGATAAGCTTAACGGCAAGACTAAAAACCTGGAAGAAACGGCACAGGAACTTAAAGAACTCTCCGAAGAGACGCCTGAGAATGAAGAAACGCCGGTCGGACCCCATGGACCGCTGGACGAACTGAAGATAGAACCGGAGGACGAATCGTCCGATGACGAAGAAATTCTAGCCAAGCCTCACGGGCCAATGGATGAGTTATCAATAGTACCTGAAGATAAACTGGCTGAAATCGATGAAGACGACTTGGATTCCGCCACTCCAGATGGTGCTGGCGAAATAAAGGTGGTCGAGGTAAAAGCGGGTACTGAGCCAGTGGCGGAAGGAGAGAGCGAACCCACGGTGAAAGAAGAGAGCGAACCGAAGACAGAGGAACTCGGTGACGATTCCATCAACAGCCTCTTCACCGATGAAGAGGAGGAGGAAAACCCGCTGGCTAACCTCATCAAGGCAATGCCCGATGTCACCGCCAGCGAACTGGTGGACGATTTAGAGGAAATACAGGGGATAATCAAGGAATGGCAGAAAGGCTAAATCATATGTATCGAACCGTGCGGGGATTCCTATTTTCAGGACTTAGGGAATACCCCGATAAAATAGGGGGTTATCATGGTTGCTTCACGTGGCAGCGCAGTAGTAGCCTGAGAATGCGGGGCAGGTGTGAAATATTGCCCGCGATTACTGCTGTAATCAATCAGGCCATGATGGAAAAAGCGACCGTACCCTATCTCTATCAGGGAGGCCGGAGATGAGCAACAAACGGATTAAGAAAAGCTGGTGGTCGAACAAACACCTGAAATACATCGTTATTATCATGGTATTTTGTTCCATCATCTACTATCTACCTGTAATCGGGGGACTATTTGGCTGGACGTCCCTGGAAAATTCACTTATTAGCCTGCATGATTTTTACGGAATCGACTTTCTGGGGCTGATATTCTTCGCCCCGGTAGTTTACGCCGCCTATGTACTCGGCGTGATTCCGGCTGTGATGTCCGCCCTTGTTGCTATGATAGTCCTGCTTCCGCACGCCATACTGATAGACACCTACCCCAACGCCATGTTCAAACCCACAGCTTTCGTCATTATCCTCAGTGCCGTTGGCTCGGCGGTTGCCCTCCTCCAGAGGAGCGATCAGGAACAACGCCAGCGGATGAAAGAGATGAAATGCCTTTACGACATCGGCAAAGCGGCGGATGAAAGCAGCACCGTGGACCAATTCCTGGTGCAGGTCGTGGGGATTATCCCCCAGGCTATGCGGTATCCGGAAGAAACAAAGGTGAGAATCACCTTTCACGACCAGGTCTTTAAAAGCGAGAGCTTCCAGAAATCCTCCAGCAAGATAACCCAGAATCTGGTTGTCGGCGGCGAAACCATGGGGCTGGTGGAGATATATTCGAACCGAGACAATCCCTACCTCAAAAAGAGAAACCACCTGACCAAGACGCTGGTTGAAAGAATCGGCGGCGCTATACGTCAGGTTGAACTGGAACTGTCTTTACAGGGCTACTACGAACAACTCGAGGATGAGGTAGAGAGCCGCACCAAGGACCTGGAACAGGTACAGGAGAAGCTCATCCGCTCCGAGAGGCTTGCCGCCGTGGGCGAACTGGCATCGGGCGTAGGGCACGAACTGCGTAACCCCCTTAACGTGATAAGAAACTGCGCCTATCTGCTCAACGAATCAGTTACTGAAAAAGGCGACGAGGAAGCGGCGAACACCCTGAAAGTGCTGGACAAGCAGATAGACATTGCCAATAAAATCGTCACCGACCTTCTGGACTTCACCCGCATCACGCCCCCCTCGCCGGACAGGGTCGACCTCAAGGCTTTAGTCAACGAAAGCCTGTCCTGGATAACCGTGCCGGAGTACGTCACCATAAATACCAACTTCAACGGCCACGTGATGAAGGTGAGAACGGATGCCGAGCAGATAAGCCGTGTTTTCACCAACATTATTTCCAATGCCATACAGTCGATGAACGGGAAAGACGGAGAGTTGAACATAGATACCGGGACTGAAGATGAAAACGTCTGGGTTACGTTCCGGGACAACGGGTGCGGCATACCGGAAGAAAACCTGAACAAGATATTCGAGCCTCTCTTTACAACCAAACCCAAGGGCATCGGCCTGGGGCTGGCAATCACCAAGCGGCTCGTCGAACAAAACGGCGGGAAGATAGAACTCGCCAGCCAGGCGGGTCAGGGCACGACCTTTACTATAAAGCTACCACTGGAGAAAAGGAGTTAGAACGTAAATGAAAGACGAACCGACAATCCTCGTCGTGGACGATAACGAAGACCTGTTAGAGACATTTGCCATGATTTTGAAGAGGCGGGGGTTCAGCGTGGAAACAGCGGACAACGGAGCAGCCGCTGTGGACAAGTTTAAAGACCAGGAATACGATGTCACGCTGATGGATATCGTTATGCCGGAGATGAACGGCGTGGAAGCCTTCCGGAAAATTAAGGAGATGCAGCCGGAAGCATCTGTTATTTTAATGACGGCATACTCCGATGAAGACCTGATTAAGACGGCTAAAGACCAGGGCGCTCGACGTATTATCAACAAGCCGATAAGGATAGACAAGCTGATAGAAATGATTAACGAAGCGGCGGGCAGCCAGCCGATTCTCGTCATCGACGACGATGCCGATATCTGCGATACGCTGACCAGAGTCCTGAAACAGCAGGGACACGAGGTAATGACGGCGGGCAGCGGCGAAGATGCTGTGGTCATCGCGCAGGACAAGGACTTCCAGATGGCTTTTATAGACGTCAAGCTGCCGAATATAGACGGTCTGGAAACACTACTGCGCCTCAAGGAAATCAACCCGGACATCCTCACCATCATGATGACCGGATTCCGAAACGAAGTGAAAGATGCCCTGGACAAGGCACAGGAAGCCTCGGCGATAACCTGCCTTTACAAGCCGTTCGACCCCGCCGAAGCTGCCGATATCGTCAAGAAAAACGCTAAGAAGAAACATGATTCCGGGAGAGTAGATGAAAGCAAGTGACAGCATATTGGTAGTCGATGATGACCTCGATTTCTTGAAAATCATCAGCAAGATACTGGGAAGCAAGGGCTACGAGGTAGCAACGGCTCCTTCCGCCGGCGAAGCAATGTCCCGGCTAAAAGAGCGTTTCTATAACGCCGCTATCCTGGATATCAGTCTGCCCGATGCCCACGGCACTGAACTGCTTTCCGGAATCATGGAAATTCACCCGGACATCATCGCTATCATGCTGACGGGTCATTCCTCGGTAAAGAACGCCGTGGAATCGCTTAATCGCGGCGCCTTCGCCTACCTGGAAAAGCCGCTGGACCCGGAGAACCTGCTTTCCGTCATAAGCCGCGGTCTGGAGAAGCAGCGCCTGGTCATTGAAAATCGCCAGCTGGTGGAAGAACTGGAACGGCACAACCACGTCACCGATACCCTGCTCAACGTGTCCCAGGCGGTATCACAGTCGCTGGATCTGCAGGAGATTATCAACGCAGCGCTGGACAAGGTCACTCAGTCCACCGGACTGGAAGCCAATTTTCTCTATCTCATCGATAATGAAAATCTGGTGCTAAAAGGACATCATGGTTTTTCCAGGAGAATTGTCCAGACCATGCCCGTGGAACTGGGTAAGGACGAAGGCGTTATCGGTCGTATCTTTGGGGAAGCCAGGCACGAAGTTATAAAAGAGCTTAAGGCTTATAGTGAACCAGACCTAGCCTTTCTCAGCAAGGCGGGTTATCACTCCTTCGCCGGCGTCCCTCTGACCATCCTGGGGGAAAGCATCGGCGTGCTGGGCGCGGCTACCAGCTTCGCCCACTATTTCAGCGATAACAACATCGAGCTCCTCACGGGGATAAGCCGCGAGATAGCCATCGCCGTGCGCAACGCCCAGCTTTACGAAGAGGCTTCGAGTGCCCGGGCGCTTAGAGAACTGGATGCCATGCGTACCGAGTTCTTCGCTAATGTGTCCCATGAACTGCGTACGCCGCTGGCGGTAATCAAAGGCTCCGCTAACAGCCTCCTGCAGCCGGATGTTATCTTTGACGAGCAGACACGACGTGACTTTCTGACATCTATTGATAAGGACGCGGATACGCTTACCCGCCTGGTGGAAGACCTGCTCATGATGTCGCGGCTGGAGGCGGAGGCGCTGGAGGTCAAGAAGAAGCCCCACAGACTCACCGAGGTAATCGATTCGGTGAAGGACAGGCTGGATAAAATGACCGCCAGACACCGTTTACAAATCGAGATACCTGATACGGCACCGCCGGTAGCCATCGACGAAGGACGTATCGGCGAGGTCCTGACTAATCTGGTGGAGAACGCGGTGAAGTTCTCGGAAGAAAACACGACTATCCGCATCGAGGCGCATCCCAACGGCAAGGAAGTGGTTTTAAGCGTCGCCGATGAGGGCTGCGGCATACCTGCGGAGCTTCACCATAAGATATTCGAAAGATTTTTCCAGGGAGACGGTCATAAGACCGGCAAGAGAAAGGGAACCGGACTGGGACTTGCCATCTGCCGCGGCATCATCGAGGCACATGGTGGCAGAATCTGGGTGGAAAGCGAACCGTCTAAATGGACCAGGTTCAGCTTCAGCCTGCCGGTGGATTAAGGGGGAACAGCTAATGGACAAGAAACATATACTCATCGTGGACGACGACCCGGCAATCCTGAGATTGCTTAGCACGAATCTCAAGGCGCGCGGCTACGAGGTGATTACCGCTACCGACGGTGAGGAATCACTGGAAGCGGTGCAGAGAGACTTCGTCGACCTGATAATACTCGACCTCATGATGCCCAAGGTGGACGGCGTGGAGGTGGTGCGTCGTATCCGGGAGTGGTCGGACGTGCCTATCATTATCCTCAGCGCCCGCGGCGACGAGAACGACAAGGTGAAATGCCTGGAACTGGGCGCCGACGATTATCTTACCAAGCCATTCGGCATTGCCGAACTGATGGCGAGAATCAAGACGGCATTCCGCCACCGCGGCGACCCCACCGTGTCGCCGGCGCAATCGAACTTCACCTGCGACGGCATGGAAATCAACTTCGCCAAGCGGCGCGTCACCGTCGACGGTAAGGAGATAACCCTCACCCCCACCGAGTACGCCCTGCTGCAGCACCTAGCGGTGAACTCGGATAAAGTCCTCACCCACAGCATGCTCCTGCAAAGCGTCTGGGGCAACGAGTACTCATCGGAGAAGGAATACCTGCGCGTGTTCGTGGGACGTCTGCGCCGCAAGCTGGAGCCCGACCCCAAGAACCCGAGGTATATCCAGACCATCCCCGGCGTGGGATACCACCTGGCAGCGGTTTCGTAAGTCCCGTACCCCAAATCTTAAATAACGAGGGGAGTCTTAAAGGCTCCCCTTTTTTATTTGTCTATTCCGTACGTTTGGGAGTAAAATCAGGTAAAATATTGCCATTGCGAACAAATCCATGAAGATATACCCATGAACAAGCATCAATTATCTACTATATACGGCTGGCAAAACTGTCCGGAGTCGGTGCGGAGGACACTAAACGATATTATCACGTATTATCGGCAGACCCTGGGAAAAAACCTAGTTGGTTTTTACCTGCATGGTTCGCTGTCCATGGGCTGCTTCAATCCCAGTTCAAGTGATTTAGATTTTCTTGCGGTTGTCCAGCGTAATCTACCCATAGATGAAAAGAAAGCGATAATAGATTACCTTCTTCACAATTGCGACTTACATACTGAAATGAGCATTGTAACCATAGAAAGTATTAAAAACATGGAGTACCCCACTCCATTCGAGCTTCATTACAACCATGACCATCGTGAACAGTATAGAAACGGAATGGTTGACTTGACAGTCAAACGATATGACAAGGACATGGCACTGCATTTCGAAGTTCTACGGCAACGTGGTATATGTCTTTACGGCAAGTCAATTGACGAAGTATTTCCGGAGGTATCTAGAGAGCTATGCATTGCCTCACTTAACAACGAACTGAGATGGATTAATGAAAGGTTTAACACTCTCCCGGTAACGTACATCGTCCTTAATCCTTGCCGTGCCCTCGCCTTTCTCAGTGAAGGTAGATTCATGTCTAAGAAAGAAGGCGGCGAATGGGCACTGACTTATCTTCCTGCTAAATTCCATGATACTATCAGTCGGGCGCTCGCTATCTATATAGGTGCTGAAGATATCGAACATCCTGGCGATGATATTCTCCATGATATTGTGGATTACGCCAGAGAGGAAATTATACAATACCTGGAGAAACACCGCTAAAAACAATAATTTCAGAAGGAGTTGTTTATGAACGCGGAAGAAATGGCAGCCAGACTGGAGGCGCTGGAAAAGAAGGTCGGCATCCTGGACGACATCAACGAGGTCAAGCGACTGCAGAGGGTCTATAGCTACTATGTCCAGCACATGATGCGCGACGAGATATACGATTGTTTCGCCGACCACCCGGATGTCGCCCTGTACTGGCTGGAAGGCACCTGGCTCGGCAAGGAAGGCGTGAAACGCTATTTCGGGGTCGGCTCGGACCGCCCAGAACCGCCGCCCGGCTTCCTGCACCAGGTCATGCCCATCGCGGGAGTCGTCGACGTTGACGACGAAGGTAAAAGAGCTAAAGGCCGCTGGTACGCCTTTGGCGGCGTCTGTGTGCCCGATAAGGACGGCAAGCTGCGCGGCTCGATGGTCGGCGGCATCTATGAAATCGAGTACATCAAGGAAAACGGAGTCTGGAAGTTCCTGACCATTAAGTGGATTATCCCGTATACCGTCAGAGTCCCGGAAGACGCCTGGACTACGGCAGAAATGATAGGCAAGTCGGTCCTGGATTTCGAGATAACCGTGCCTGATATCAAGCCCACCCCGGACGACCCGCGTTTCGTATCCGGCTATATTTTCCCCTTCCACTACAACCACCCGGTCACCGGCAAGCCGACTTCTGAAAATAATAAGAACACGCGTCTTCTAGAAAGCAAGAAATAACGGGAGGTTGAAAATGGCAAAATCCAAATACGGCGATTGTATTAAAACCGGGCTTATCATCGACATTGACCATTACACCGGCAAATCTGTGCTGGCGCACAACGGCGAGCTGGACGCGGACTGCAGTATCGGCTACCACTGCATCTCCAAGCCCATGTCCTTCGACCATCCCCACTCGCACGACTTCCCGGAGATGCTCTGTTTCATCGGCGGCAACCCGGAGGATATTACCGACCTCGGCGCGGAGATAGATTTCACCATCGGCGGCGAAACGCACACCATTAATCAAACCTCCGTCGTTTCCATCCCTTCCAACGTGGAACACTGCCCTATCGTTTTCAAGAGAGTGTACAAGCCGATGATATTCCTGGAGATATCCCTGACGCGCATCTGGAAACCGGTCGGACCGCCGCCGGATAAAAAACCGTTGAAAAAACAGGCGCAATAAGGAGGGTAAAATGGCAGAATCCAAATACGGTAAATACATAATAAGCACGGCAAAGCCTCCCAAGGTGCCACCTCCCCCGCCTCCGGATGGCGAACGTACCGGTGAACTGGTCGTCCTCGTGGACGATGAGGTCATCGAAGGGGCATTTTATCTTAACTGTGCCCTGATATGGAAAGCCTCCGGCAGGGGGACTCCGGACGGCAGCCACGCGCACGACTGGCCCGAGTACATCGGATTCTTCGGCAGCAATCCGGAAGACCCGCATGATTTATGCGGCGAGGTAGAATTTCACCTTGGCGGTGAAAAGCATATCATCACTAAAAGCAGTGCCGTGTTTATCCCCAGCGGCCTCATGCACTGTCCTGTCATCTTCCATCGCGTGGACAGGCCCATATTTTATTTCAGCACCGGTCCCAAGAGCGTTTACGATAAGTCCGAGTGACATATATCCGACTATAAACACTTTATGTCAAACGGTTTACGTTTGACACCATTGTGTTGTTTGTCTACTACGCCCCACCCAATCATTAATGGGATATTTATCTTATTCCCATACCCGTTTATGCTATGTTTATTACCCCGATGTTAGTCTTATACAAGAAGATAAAACAAAGACTCCAAGGAGGCTAACATGCTGGCAAAAACTAAAATCCTGACCATCAGCACCGACCCGGTACTGATCACTTTTCTGCAGCAGGAATTGAACAACGGCGAGTACGAGGTAATCAGCACCCGCCACACCGGAATCCGCCTTAAAGACGTGATAGATTCGGAAGACCCGGAGTTCATCGTCCTGGATATCATGATGCCCACGCTGGACGGAATAGGCACCTGCCTGCAGCTACGCCAATGGACCCATCTGCCCATTATGATGCTCAGTACCTGGGGCACCGGCGATGACACCGTGAGGGGACTGAACCTCGGTTCCGACAGCTACCTGACCGAGCCTTTTGGAGTTGACGTATTAAAAGTACGGATTGAAGAGACACTGAAGCGCAACGCCGCCATGGTCGATCCGCTGGCGAATACCACCAACTGAATAACTGCAAGTCGTTCCCCGGCTTGGTAACGTACCAATAAATAGCAGGGCCTGGCAAAACGCCGGGCCCTCTCTGTTTTTTTACCCGTCACCGTATCTCCAAACGTTTATGCATTGTTTATAGCCCCACCCCCCCTATTTATGATTTATTTCCCGTTTCAACGATAAGCTGAGACTGTGAGATTAAAACCGCTGATGCGGAAGGCACGATGAAATGAAAAGGAAGATATTGTTTGCTTTTGTTGCGGCTCTGCTGCTTGCACCCTGGCCTGTAGCATATGCTCATGACGATGCTCTGGCGATGAACTCGCCGGCAAACATAGAGCCTGCCGAAGAAGCTGCCGCGCCGAAGATGAACGTGTTCGGGCACGCTATCGGTGGGATTACCGCGGGTGACCTTTTCTATGTCGATTCGGATAATATGACCGCCGACACGCATTACACGCTGTATATCACCAACACCGACGAACTCGCCAACCAGTACCGCTACATGAACCTGAAAATCGGCATCTACAAGCAGACGTATGCCGACCGGTGGGAGGAAGTGACCTGGGGTGCCGAGGAAGAAAACCGTGAGGTTTTTTTAACGATGCAGAGCGGTATGACGGAGTTCATTCTGCCGGGATACGCCAGCTACAAAATAACAATCGATAGCGGTTGTTTTTACTGCTATGGAGTCGATGATGGTGGAACCGCCGCCATCCCAAAGTTTTACCTGACATCGACGTGATAAACCGGATATTAGTTTTTATTAAGGCAAAATCAACCGACACAGGAGGTAATGGAATGATAATACTCTGGATACGTAAGAAAAAGAACCAGGAGACGGACAACCCGGTAAAGGATAGTAAGGAGTCCTTCCAGAAACACGACGAGGTTATGAAGCAGTTCCGCCTGGAACACCCGGACACGAGCCTCATCAATGCCAAGGACATCGTGACAGCGGACGGCAACCTGCTGGCGCCGGTGGACAAGGTAAAGCTTGCCGAGCATATACAGAACTAAAACTCGTACTCTACTTCGTCGATTAGTAAATATTCAGGATATGATGAAAGCTCTCCCATCCTCTTTGCGTGGGAGAGCTTCATATTGTACCTTCTCCCCCTACCCGCCAGCCTCGACATGCTTGCCACGACACACCTCATGATGATAGAATGTTGAACGGTATCACCACGTGGGCCGCTAGCTCAATTGGTAGAGCAGATGACTCTTAATCATCCGGTTGGAGGTTCGAGTCCTCCGCGGCTCACCAGAAATACCCCGTAAAAACACGTTCCCTCCATATTTCATCCATACTGCTGTCTCTCTACCTAAGTACTATCATGTACATGACTAAATAGGGGTTCCCTTTTGTGAAAATACAAAGTATGCTATATTTATGTCAATTTTTACCCGGTAAAGGCCGAGAAACGATGTGAAGACAATACGAAGAATACTGGAACCATTTTTACGCAATGACAATGGATTTACTTTAATTGAACTTCTCGTAGCAGTCGCTATTCTGGGAGTTCTGGCCGCGGTAGCCGTACCAAATGTCGGCAGATTTATAGAACGCGGCCAGGATGAATCATATGCCACCGAATTATACAATATCCGGGTCGCTACGCTGGCACTGCTGGCTGACAGTGATAGCAAGTTGCTGGACGATGACTATGATACACCCACCAACGATATGAGCACCATCACCACCGACAGCGGCGTGCTGAGCCTGGATATGTATATCAACGGACTTGTCGACGGCAAGGTAGCGTCCGACTGCCAGTACACTTTTACCCAGGACGGTGAGGTGGTCACCCAGATAACACCTTAGTCGTCGCGTGGAGTTAAGGGCAGTCCACCGCCGGCGTTGATAGCCTCGCCGGTAACGTAGGAGGAAAGGTCGGAAGCCAGGAACAGGGCTACTCCGGCGATTTCCTCCGGCATGCCCATCCGCAGCATCGGTACCCGGTTGTCCAGCATCTTGAAAAAGGCTTTCCCTTCTTCCTCAGACAATATATCCAGCATATTGTTGAAGAACTCCGAGCGTATCGGACCCGGCAGAATAGCATTGACGGTGATATTCTCGCGCGCCAGTTCAAAAGCCAGGTTGCTGGTCAGTGAGATTACGCCTCCCTTGGCTGCGTGGTAATGCACGATGGGCGCGGGCGGATGGATGGCGCCCATGGACGATACGTTGATTATCTTGCCGTACTTATTCTTCCTCATGTGCGGCACCACTGCCCGGCAGGTGTAAAACTGTCCCTTCAGGTTGATGCCGACAATCCTATCCCAGTCCGCGTCGGTGGTATTTTCTATCGGTCCGCCTTTCCCCTCGGAAATCCCGCCCGCACTATTGACCAGGATATCTATCTTGCCGAACTTCTTAACGGTCTGCTCCACCATGTCGTTTACCTGGGCACTATCGGCAACGTCATCGGCTATCGCCAGAGACTCGCGTCCCAGGGCTTTGACTTCATCCGCGACCTTTACGCAACCCTCCAGGTGCATGGCGTTGACGACTACGTCGCAGCCTTCCTCGGCAAACTTCAAGCAAATAGCCCTCCCTATTCCTTTGGCCCCTCCGGTAACCAGAGCGACCCTGTTTTCAAGCAACACTTTCTGCCTCCTTGAAATCAATATACTCCTGAAATATATTCAGTTATCAATATAACCGATTTTCCCACCCGTTTACAATTATAAGGTTGCATGGAGCATCCAAAATACGGCAATATATAATGTAAGCGATACAGTGGTATTGCGAGGAGGTAATTATGACCGGCGGCTACATGGGTAAAATTCTCAGGGTCAATTTATCTAAAAGGGAACTAAGCGAGGAGTCGCTGGGCGAAGAAACGCTCCGTACATATATCGGTGGGACAGGACTGGGAGTAAAATACCTCTACGAAGAAGTACCCCCCGGAGTAGACTGCTTCGACGCCGAGAACCGTATCATGTTCTTCGCCGGTCCCATGAGCGGGACGACAATCGGCGGTACCGGCATCTTCTCGATAGTCAGCAAGGGCCCCATGACCAATCTGGCGGGGACGAGCCAGGCTAACGGTTATTTCGCCGCCTTCCTGAAGTTCTCCGGGTATGACGGCATCGTCGTCCAGGGAAAAGCGGACGGCTGGGTTTACCTCTATGTCCACGACGGCACCGCCGAACTCCGCGATGCCGAACACCTGCATGGCAAAGACACATGGGAGACGGAAGACACCATTAAAAAAGAGATAACCGGACAGAGTAGTGTTTACACTATCGGTCCCGGCGGGGAAAATATGGTTTGCTTCGCCTCTATCGTCGGCGACCACGGTCATGTGGCGGCGCATAACGGGCTGGGGGCGGTTATGGGGTCGAAGAAACTCAAGGCGATAGTCGCCGCACGCGGACGCAGCAAGGTAGCCGTTGCCCGCCCTGAAGAAATGAAAGGACTTGCTGATGCCCTGTTCGAAAGCGCCAAGCAAGCCATGCCCACCCTGTCCTCGCTCGGCACGAGCGGGGCATTACCCTTTTTACACCGCATTGGCCAGCTGCCGGTGAGAAATTATACCACCAGCATTTTCCCGGAATTCGAGAAATTCGGCGGAGAGTCCCTCCGCTCGACCTTTAACGTGACCCCCACCACCTGCTGGGCCTGCCGCATCAGCCACTGCCGTACCACCGAGGTTACCGAGGGACCGTACACAGGTTTCGTCGGCGAGGAACCCGAATATGAAGGTGTCGCCGCCATGAGCTCCGTCATCGGGCAGACCGACCCCGGCGCCACGATAATGCTAGGCAACCAGATAGACAGACTCGGCATCGATATCAACGAAAGCGGCTGGTTAATCGGCTGGCTCATGGAGTGTTACAACAAGGGTCTCCTGAAAAAGGACGACCTCGACGGCATCGATATCACCTGGGGCAACGCCGAGGCGACGCTGGCAATATTAAAAAAGGTTGCCTACCGCGAGGGCAACGGCAATCTCTGGGCGGAGGGTGTGAAAAGGACCGCGGAAAAATACGGCGGAGAAGCGCAGGACTGTGCCGTGTATACATTGAAGGGCGCCTCGCCCCGCGGTCACGACCACCGGGCGCGCTGGTCGGAGATGATTGATACCTGCCTTTCCAATACCGGTACCATCGAAGTGGGTCCCGGCATGCCCGCCGTCAAAGAACTGGGAATGTCCCCTCCGAAAGACCCCTTCGACGCCATAGAAGTGTCGTCCTTCAACGCCATGGCATGCGGACGGCGCCTGTTCGAGGATTCGCTGGTTATCTGTTTCTTCTGCGGGCAGGACCTGCAACAGTTGACGGATACCCTGAGCGCAGTCACCGGCTGGGAATTCGATGTCAGCAAGGCGATGGATATCGGCAAGCGTATTGTGAATCAGCTACGTGTATTCAACGTCCGCCACGGTTTGACCAAGGAGATAGAAGCCCCGTCCGTACGCTACGGCTCCACGCCCGTGGACGGCCCTGCACAGGGCAAGGCTATCATGCCGCACTGGGACGCCCTGCGCCGTAATTATTACGAGAAAATGGGCTGGGACCCGGAAACAGGCCGACCCCTGCCGGAAACGCTTAAAAAAGTGGGACTTGCCCATCTTATACCCGACCTGGATAAAGTATAATCGATAGTGAGAAAGATGAATTTCAGACCTAAACCGAACCGCATCCTGGAAGCCCTGAAAAAGGGCAAGGTCCCGCTGGGTATGGAAGTCAACACGGGTAATCCCAGCATCATCGAGATTCTCGCTTATACCGGGTTCGACTTCTATATGCTCGACATGGAGCATACCCGGATAAATCGCGAGACGATGGAGCACTGTGTCCGTGCCGCCGACGCCGCCGGAATCACCACCATAGTCAGGGTAACCGAAAACGACCCCGGTCTTATCCGCCATACCCAGGAGGCGGGAGCCCAGGGAGTGGTGGTCCCTCGCGTGAAAACCCCCGGGGACGTACGGAAAATCATCGAGGCATACCGCTACGGACCGGAAGGTAAATGCGGAGTCTGTCCCCTGGTACGCGCCGCCAATTACGCGGATAACGCATACGAGGAATATATAGAATACTCCAACCGGAACAACATGATTATCCCCCTGCTTGAAGATAAAACAGGTTTCGAGAACGCGGAGGAGATATTCGCCCTGCTGAAACCGGAGACGGACGCCATCGGCACAGGCATGGGCGACCTGCGGTTCTCGCTTAGAAAGCCGGGAGAGAAGGCGGACAGGCAGCACCCTTACATCAAAGAAGCCGCAGATAAAGTAGCGGCGCTTTCGGAGAAGACCGGCGTGCCGATAATGGACATGGCTTTTTCGCCCGAGGGCGCTAAGGAAACCATAGCCAGGGGCACTAAAATACTGTTATACTCTTTAGACCAGATGCTTTTCTATAATCTATGCCGGGATATCTTTAAAGCGGTTAAAGGATAGGTACTTAAGCTGAAGCAGGCGAATAACCATCGTAAGGAGATAATACACACCATGAGCAGTCTCGAAGGAAAGGTTGCCTTAGTTACCGGAGCAGCCAGCAAGAGGGGCATGGGACATTCCATCGCCGTGCGCCTTGCCAATGAAGGAGCCGACGTAATAGTCGTCGATAAGATAGCCACGCCTAAAAGCCTTTTCCCTGGTGACGAGGGATGGGGCGGACTGGACGCAATCGTCAAGGAAATCGAAGCTCTTGGCAGGCAGTCACTGGCGGCTACTGTTGATATCAATGTCAGTAAAGAAATCGATGCTATCATGGATAAAATCTTGAAGAAATTCGGCAAGCTGGATATACTGGTGCACGCCGCCGCCATCCGCGGTCCGGTGGGCGTGCCGGTAGTCGATCTTGCGGAAAAAGATATCCGGTCAATTATTGATGTCGACCTAGTAGGCTCGTTTTTAATCTGCAAGGCGGCCGCTAAGGCAATGATAGCCGGAGGAAAAGGCGGCAAGATAGTGATTTTCTGCTCGCTGGCGGGCACCCACGGCGTGCCGGGGAGCGCCGCGTACTCCGCGGCTAAATACGGCACCATCGGGCTGACCAAGAGCCTGGCCCTGGAACTGGCGCAGCATAAAATCAACGTCAACGGCATTAATCCGGGCATGATAGTCACTAACCTCAGGGACGATTCCTTCACCAGAATGGCAGAGGCGGAGGGCATTACCTGGGACGAAGCCCGCCAGAAAGACCACGATATGCTTTCCACACGTATACCGTGGGGCCGGCTGGGCACGCCCGGGGAAGCCGCCGACCTTGCTTATTTCCTCGTCTCCAACCTCTCGGACTACATCACCGGCGAGGTGGTGGCACTGGGCGGGGGCGTTACTTAACAGGAGGCATAATAAATGTCCGCCATAACTAAAGTCGTTAAACACCTTACCGGTACAAAGTATGAAGACCTCCCTGCCGACGCCGCGGCGTCCGCCAAGCGTGAGGTACTGGACAGCCTGGCTACCGCGCTTGGTGGTTCTACAAATGCAGGCGTCGGCGAGCTGGTGGACATGGTCAAGGAATGGGGAGGCAGCCCTCAAAGCACCATTATAGCATACGGTCTCAAGTGCCCCGCCCCGAGCGCTGCCCGGGTCAACGGCACCATGATACACGCCCTGGATTATGACGACGGCCACCAGGTGGCGCTGGTGCATATCGGCTGTGTGGCGGTGTCCACCTGTTTCGCGGTGGCGGAGCGGATGGGCAAGGTCAGCGGCAAGGAACTCATTACGGGCCTGGCGCTGGGCGGCGACTTCCTGGCGAGGCTGGGACTGGCGAGTAAACCCGGCAGCAGCGCCCTTGCCTCCGGCTGGCACCCCACTACCCTGTTCGGCTTCCTCGGTGCTGCCGCCATGGCGGGGAAATTAATGGGACTCGACGAAGAAAAAATGGTAAACGCCCTGGGACTCGCCTACCATCAGTGCGGTGGCGCCGGCTCCGGTGTTAGTGACGGAGCTTTGGCTAAGAGGATGGGACCCGGACTGGCGGCAAGTGCGGGTATCACCTCCGCCCTGATGGCGGAGAGAGGTATTACCGGCGATAGAGACCCGCTGGAAGGACGCACCGGTCTGTTCAATACCTACATGGGCGGCGACTACGATATCGATATACTCACCTCGGATTTGGGTAAGAGGTTTGAAGGCGCTAATATCGGGGACAAGCCGTACCCCTGCTGCGGACTCACCCACGCCTGCATCGACGCCACTCTGGCATTAATCTCGCAGCATGACATCAAGCCCGACGATATCAAGGAGATAACGGCTTACGGCGGCGACACGGTGTACGGGCTGTCCAATCCCCCTGAGGTCAAGCGTAATCCTCGTACGATTACCGACGCCCAGTTCAGCGTGCCCTGGACAGTTGCCACCGCCCTAGCTAAGGGCAAGGTCACCGTGGACGATTTTACGGATGAAGCCCTGAAAAGGCAGGAAGTCCTGAACATCTCCCGCAAGGTGACCGCCGTGCTGGATACCTCCATGAACCGCCACGGCGTGGGTCCGGGCGGGGTGATTATCGTTATGAACGATGGCACTGAGTACACCGAGGAGGTGGAGCACTGTCTGGGCAGTGTGGAAAGACCGATGACGTTCGAGGACTGTGCGGTGAAATTCAGGGAATGCGCCCCCAGTTCCGTCAGGCCGCTTCCCGCCGATGTAGTAGAAAAAGTCATCGAGATGATATCGCACCTCGAAGAACTGGACGACGCCACGGAAATCATCGGGCTACTGGGTTAATACTCCGTGAAGTGAGATAATAAAAACTAGTAACTGTAATTGAAAGGGGCGCAACATGACCAGAGGCTATATGGGTAAAATACTCTTCGTAGACCTTTCCACGGGTAAAATGAAAGAAGAACAGCCGGAAGAAAGGCTGTATCACGACTTCATCGGCGGGTACGGGCTGGGCGCCAGGATTCTTTACAATCGCCAGAAAGCCGGAGTAGACCCGCTGGGTCCGGAAAACACGCTGGGATTTCTCACGGGACCTCTCACCGGCACCCCTTCTACTTTCGCAGGCAGATATGGCGTGGTGGCTAAGTCGCCGCTGACCGGGGGGTGGGGAGATTCCAACGGTGGAGGTCACTTCGCGCCTCAAATCAAGTTCGCCGGGTATGACGCCGTTTTCCTTACCGGAATATCGGATAAGCCTGTCTACCTCCTCCTCGACGATGGTAAAGCTGAACTGAGGGACGCGAGTCATCTGTGGGGCAAAGACTGCTTCGAGACGGAGGACACGCTGGTTGAGGAAGTGGGTAAAGGGGTAGAAAGCACCTGCATCGGCCCCGCCGGCGAGAGTCAGTCCCTGATTTCCTGCATAATTACCCGGCGTGGCGCCGCCGCGGGACGCTCTGGATTGGGAGCGGTGATGGGCTCCAAGAAACTCAAGGCGGTGGCGGCGAGGGGCAAGCAGGAAATCCCCGTTTATGATATCGCAGAGGCGAACCGATTAAGAAGAGAACACGTATCCGCCATGAAAAATTTCAGCGGCATGGAAACACTGGAGGGATTTCACAAGTACGGCACCTCCCACGTCGCCGAGGGTTTTGCCCACAGCGGTAATACCCCGGTGAAAAACTGGGGAGGGGTCGGCGTCATCGATTTACCGGACGCTTCCGGTCTTTCCGGCGACGCTGCCATTGCCAACGTCGAAACGCGTACCGGCTGCTGGCACTGCCCTATCGGATGTGAAGGCAGGCTTAGAGCTGGAGAGGGCGAGTATAAGTACCCGGCGGGAACCAGACGCGTGGAATATGAAACCCAGGCTTCCTTCGGGACGATGTGCCTTAACGCCAATACGGAAGCACTGAATATGATTAACCACCTGTGCAACAGCCACGGTCTGGATACCATATCGGGCGGCACGGTCATGGCTTTCGCCATCGAGTGCTACGAGAACGGCATTCTCACCAAGGCGGATACGGACGGCATAGAGCTTACCTGGGGCAACCACCGGGCGATAGTTGCCATGACGGAAAAGATGGTCAAAGGGGAAGGCATCGGGGCGGTACTGGCTAACGGCGTTAAATATGCCGCCGGGAAAATCGGCAAGGGCGCCGAGGAGTTCGCGGTTCACATCGGCGGGCAGGAACTTGGGATGCACGACCCCCGGTTAGCTAACTTCCCCGACGCCACGTCTGCGGCGCGTTACCTGATGGACCCCACCCCTGGCCGCCATACCCAGATGAGTTTCGGTCCGGACAGTTTCACCATGCAGCTGGTCAACGCCGCCGGTTGGTGCATGTTCAGCGACCTCGTCGGCGGTAACACCCTGTCATACCTCACCGGCTTCATGCGAGCCGTGACCGGCTGGGACCGCTCCGAAGACGAACTGCTGAAATGCGGCGAGAGAATTCTCAATATGCGGCATGTATTCAACCTGCGCGAGGGCATCAATCCGCTGAAGCATAAAGTACACCCCCGGATTATCGGCAGGCCGCCGCTTACGGCGGGACCGCTAGCGGGCGCCTCCGCCGATATCGAAGCGCAGGCGTACTGGGGTCTCGGCGCGCTCGACTGGAGTCGTAGCACCACCCGGCCCAGCAAGAAAAAACTTCTGGAACTGGGGCTCGACGACGTGGCGGAAGAACTCTGGCCACCGGAACCGCCGCCCGCTCATTAGCCTATCCGGTCGAGACTAAAACCTTCCCGCAGTTGGGGGACTTGACGTATTGGCGTTCAGGTGCCAGAATTTACCCGTTATAACGACTGCCGGGAGGTATATCATGTCGATTAAAGCATACTACCTGACTCCGGATGGACAATTGCAGCGTGATTTATCTGTAAGCGATATTGTCAAAGCCAGAGAACCCAAACAGGGGCTGCTCTGGCTGGATTTACCCGATACGACGGAAGCGGATGGGCAATTTATAGAAAAACACTTCGGCCTCCACCATCTCGCAGTCGAGGACTTCGTTAGCCCCCGGATTCACCCACCGAAGATTGATAACTTCGGAGAATACCTGTTTATCACCGCTCACGGCGTCAACCATGCGGTGGAAACAGACATCGTTGAAACAGCCGAGTTATGTATCTTTCTCGGTGAAAATTTCGTCATCAGCGGTCACACTGTCCCGTTGTTCAGCATCCAAGCCGTACAACAATCTATTCAAGAAAATGACCACCTGATGAAACGTGGCTCAGATTTCCTCGCACACGCCATTCTTGATGCCCTTGTCGATAACGTTATGCCTACTATCGACCGCATGACTGATGTTGCCGAAGAAATCGAGATGCAGGTAATCCACAATCCCCAGCAAAACGTCCTTGACGGCATCCTGAAACTCAAACGTTCCACGCTTAGAGTGCACCGAGTCATGGCTCCACAGCGCGAGGTGCTTAACCGTCTCAGTCGCGGCGATTTCCCTTTGATAAAGACCGAGGCACATATATTTTACCGCGACGTTTACGACCACGTCGTGCGCATCGAAGACCTCAACCAGACGGTACTCGACCGCGCCGATAATGCCCTGGCGACTTACCTGTCCTCCGTCGCCAACCGCCAGAACGAGACCATGAAAGTCCTCTCGGTAGTCGCCACCATCTTCCTGCCTTTGACGCTCCTCGCCGGTATTTACGGCATGAACTTCGAATACATGCCGGAACTGAAATGGCGGTGGGGGTATTTCATGGTGCTGGGGATTATCGCATTTGTCATTCTGGTACTGGTATGGCGGTTCTGGGCAAGCGGCTGGTTCGCCTGGGGCAGGCGGAAGATGTCCTGGGCAAAGCCGTTCGTGGTAGAAACCAAAAAAATCCGGGGTTATCTTGTCCCCACCCCGAAACACCATGACAGTAAATCGGTTGATAAAGAGTCCGGGTCAAACGACAAACAAGGAGAAGGATGATGCCCAAGAAAACGAAGGATAAATCACAGGATGCGACCCAACGCGAGGAACTGCTCCACCGCGTGGAACGTTATACGGAGCTACCCCTCCTGATTCTCGCGTTTCTCATGATTCCCCTGCTGATAGGTCCCTGGTTGTGGAAACTTCCCTCGCAGCAGGAGAGCCTCTTTCACGCCTTCGACCTGCTTATCTGGGCGATATTCGCCATCGACCTGATAATTAAAGTCGCCATTTCCCCACACCGACTCCAATACCTGCGCCATCACTGGCTTGAGGTACTTGTGGTTGTCTTTCCCCTTGTCCGCCCGCTCCGCATCCTTCGCGTATTCATCTTCGGTTCCCGCGCCTGGGTAGGCATGAGACGCCTCATCAACGTGGACTTCCTGCTTGTCTACGGGATAGGACTGGTTATCATCGCCGCTACCATCGTCGCCACTGTTGAACGCGGCCCCTACGTTACTATCCGCACCTTTGCCGATGCCGTGTACTGGGCAATCGTCACCATCACCACCGTCGGCTATGGAGACATGGTGCCGGTAACATGGGGAGGCAGAGCCGTCGCCGTGGTACTGATGCTGGGAGGAATCGCCTTCTTCAGCGGCGTAACCGCCAACCTGGCGTCCTTCCTGATAAAGCGTAAGGATAAAGACAAGGAAGCCACGGAAATGACTCAACTGATTAAGGAGGTAGAAGGACTCAGAGAAGAGATAGCCAAGTTGCATCCGGGTCCTGCCAGCCAGGTCTAAAAGTATAATTTATTCATGAATTTTATTTCATGAATAATATTTATGCTATTTTGGGTAATAACCTATTGACAAGCCATATTATGCATAATATCATGGTAATTGTAAGCCAGTTTTAACCCGTTTTGGGAGTTAGATGTGTTCACATCAGACCTGTCCGGGTACATAATGGAATGCCAGAAGGCATTAACCCTTGAACACATCTTGGAATAATATGTCACAAGACGCTGCCCTGTTTTTACAGGTTAGTGTCTTTTTTTATAGCTAGATAACTTACGAGGTTGGTATCCAGTCTTTTAGGAAGGGGGAACAAAATGGTTACTAAACGTTCACGTACACATCAGGAGGAAAAGCCTGAAGAAACACCCGAAATAATGACCAAGCCGCTTCCGCAAATTCTCGACGAGATGGAAGCGAATATCCTAGCTGCCGCCGCCGCGGCAAAAAAGGCCGAGGAAGCCGCCAGAGCTGCTCGGGGAGCCGCCGGAGCCGCCACCACGGCGTCTACGGAAGCCGCCAAGAGGGCAGAGGAAGCCCGCTTAGCTGGTGAAAGCGCCGCCGCCAAAGCCACCAAGTCAGCCAACGACGCCGCTTCTAAAGCCGAGGCAATCGCCAACGCGGCTAAAGATGCCGCCGAGGAAGCCGGACGTAAGGCAGAAGAAGCCGCCAGACAAGCTAGAGAAGCCGCTGCCGCCTTTAAGAAGGATGCCGAAGCTGCTACTAAAGGTTCTCAGGAAGCGGCTGCTAAAGCGATGAAAGAAGGCGAGGCAGCCATTAAGGCCGCCGCTGAAGCCAGGCGGGTCTCGGAAGAAGCCGCCCGGCGCGCCGAGGAAGCCAGCGCTATAGCCAGGAAAGCCGCCGAAGACGCCCTGAAAGCCGCCAATGAAGCGGCGCGGCGCGCGGAAGAAGCGGCGTTAAGAGCCGAACAGACGGCTAATGAAGCTAAATACGCCGCCGAGGAAGCCACCCAGAAAGCAGAAGAGGTAAGTCTCGCCGCCAAGGAAGCCGCGGCACTCGCCATACAATCTGCCGAGGAAGCGGCTTCCCGCGCCGAAGAACTGGCGGTTTCCGCCAAGAAAGCCGTAGAAGAATCTATTGAAAAAGCCAACGCCGCCGGTAAAGAAGCCGACGAGAGCGCCAAAGCCGCCGGTGCCGCCCGTGCCGCGCTGGAAAAACGCATAACGCCTGATACTGCTACTGAGTCGGACGAATCCGGGAGAAAAGCCAAGAGGGCTGCCGCAACCGCCTACCAGGCGGCGGAAGAGACCGACCGTAAATCCGAGGCGGCGGCAATAGCCGGAGACGACGCCATCAGTGCGGCTACCCGGGTCTCGGGAATACTGGCGGGAAGAGTCGATGAAGCGGGCAGAGAAGCGAAACAAGTCGCCGCTACCGGCTTTTTGACCGCCGGCAGGACTCGCAAGAAAGCCGTAGCTGCCGACGTTGCCGGAGACGAAGCCATCGAAGCTGCAGCCAGGGCGCTGCACCAGCTGGTAAGCC
>JAFGPF010000069.1 GCA_016926115.1 Dehalococcoidales bacterium
GGGAAGAGGGGCCGGAACCAGTTGCCACATTCGAAGGCGAAGGCACAGACGATGCCCACTTCTAAACCAGCGCCATTCTGGTTGCCGATGACTATCGACGCCTTGCCGTCCTCGGCAAAACGGTCGACCGCCCCCGAGCCCGGCGTGCCCCATTCCTGAAAAGCCAGCGAGCCGTTGCCGTGGCTCCCCCCGATGGTCGAGGTGGCGTAGCCGAACCCCGTAGCCTTGAGTCCGCGCGGCTCGTAGGCGGGGAACTCAAGTTCCTTGGACTGCATGGCGTAATATGCGGCGCCCCTGCCGATTTTCTGTGCGGCGCGCACCGTGCCCTCGGCGAGTACGTCACCGAAGCCCTCCCGATTGCCTATTTTCCTGACAAGCTCAACCATGGCGGCGTGATTGCCGTAGGTAAGCTCGAGCCCGTCGGTGTCGGCTTTTGTGATAATCCCCTTCTCGTAAAGCTCGTAGGCGAAGCCGATGGTGTTGCCGGTGCTAATGGTATCCAGCCCGAGGTCGTCGCAAATCTGGTCGGCGGCGACCGTCGACTCTATATTGGTGTTGGCGATGGGTCCTGTAAAAGCCCAGTAGCTCTCGTATTCCGGCCCCTCGCTCCTGGCCCCTTTATACGGCCCGTCCGTGACAACGTGTATCTTGCCGCAGCGAATCGAGCAGCTGTAACAACCGAACTCCCCGACCCTCATCTTACGGTATTCCTCCGGGCCCAGCTTCTGGTAGTCTTCAAGCTGGCCGTAGCGGAAGTTCTTCACCGGGTATACGCCGAGTACGTTACGGGTAATCGCCCCCTCGGTGGTGCCGTACTCGCGGTTATAGTCATAATCCTTGCTGGCACGCATTATTTTAATCTGTTCCCTAGCCAGCTTATCGAAGCCCCCGGGGTCGTAAAGGTCTAGATTCCTCTTAGCTTTAATAGCTATCGCCTTGAGACGCTTGGAGCCCAGCACCGTGCCCACGCCGCAGCGACTCGCCGTGCGCCGACCGGACACGATGGCGCAGAACCTGACGAGTTTCTCCGCGGCGGGACCGATGCAGGCGGTGCGGACATCCCTGCCGTACTCATTGATTAGCCAGTCCTGCGTGTACGCCGTGTCCTTTCCCCAGAGTCCGGCGGCGCTTTCCAGCCGGGCGCCATCCGTTGAAATATAGAGATAAACGGGATTTTCCGATATCCCTTCGATTAAAATAAAGTCGTAGCCGGCGAACTTCATCCACGCCCCGAGGTCGCCGCCGCTGCACGAGCGGGCGATACAGCCGGTCAGGGGGCTCTTGGTGCAGGCGACCCAGCGGGAAACACTCTGCGCCGACGTGCCCGCCAGCACGCCGGGAACGAAGAGTATCTTGTTCTCCTCGCCGAGGGGGTCGATATTCGGGGCGAGTTCGTCGTAGAGGTACTTTACCCCGAGGCCGCGCCCGGCGATAAAGTCGCGCGCCACCTCCGGCGGCAGAGGCTCGTCTACCGCCGTCCCCGCCGTGAGGTCCACCCGGAGAAATTTACCCCTGTATCCTTTCATTTGTCAGATATCCACATTAAAGTACCGGAGACAATTCGTGTCAAGGCAGGTCATTCGACCGGCATGCTGTCGTAAGGTTCCGGGGCTTCCGGTAAATGCTCGAAGAGCTCCTGCCCCGTTTTCGTTTTATCATAAGGGTTCCAGCGTGACGGCGGCCCGTCTTCCAGTCCGGAACTCAGTGTCCCGGAAACGGGCATTTCCATCCAGCCTTTATCATAGGGAGTCCTGAAGAAAGGCGTCATCAGCATATGCCAGAACCGCCATTCGCCGTCCTCTTTCACATAGTCCACCAAATAGACGCCCCATATCCACAGGTTGCCGGCGCAGCCCGGCGTAAACCAGATGCTCTGCGCCGTCTGGCCGTCTTGAGCTATCTCGATTACCGGTCCTACCGCCAGGTGCATGGTAAACCCGCCCGGTCGCGTTTTCTGCTGTCCCACCATCTTGTAGAAGAAGCGCTCCACGCCCTCGCGCCCTTTGAAGACACCGCTGTCCGATGCCTCCATGCGTATGCCGGGAGTCTTCTTAGCGAAGCACTCCACGATTTTCTCGTAGTCCTGCTTGAAAAGCCAGTACTGGTACTTGCGCTGCAGCTTCTTGATTTCTTCGAGGTCGAGTAGATACTGGACTTTCCTGCCGAGTTCTTCCGTATCCATGAAATCCACCTCCTGCCGTCGATATACCCGTAGATACGATGAAACAACACGTTTGCCGGGGGAATCCCAGCAACTCTTATGTATTTATGGTAGCGGTAATACGCGTGACGATATTATTATAAAAATGGGTAAATCCCTTTATTCCTCTTCGGGGAGATAACCGGCGGGATTGGACTCTTTCAGCGTCCCGGCACCCGGCATGACCACCATCTGGAGGTGGGGTTTTTCCACCTTCTTCCAAGTCAGGGGACCGTGTTCGACACCCCTGGGGATGAACAGCGCGGAGGTCTTATCGATGACGATTTTCTCGCCACCGACCATGAATTCTATTTCCGCCCCGAGGTATTCCGGGTTATCCGGGTCGGCCCCGATATGCAGGACGATTTCATCATAATCGTGGTCGTGGTTTAGAATGTGAGGGTTCGGCTCCGGCATCTCGTATATCCAGCCGATTTCTATATATGTGTTGCTCCCCGGGACGAGGTCGTTGCTCAAGTAAGTCATCGTGGGGTTCTGACGTCCCTTGATATCCTGGTTGCCGCCGACCTCATAGTGGGGATTTTTTACCAGGTTCTGCTGATAGTGTGTTCCTGCCATATCATTAACTCCATATCTACTTATTTTAGGTTGATTTACCCTTGCGTTTCGGCCTGGTTTCCTTGAAGTCCGTCCCCGGCTTCACCAGCATCACCGAAGCTCTGGTTGCCCGCATTACTTTCTCGGCGATATTGCCCATCTCCCACCGACTGAACCCGGATTTGCCCCGGCTCGCCATGATGATTAAGTCTGCTTTCTGCGCTTCCACGAACTTGACTATCTCCTCCGCGGGATTGCCCACTAGGACGCTGATGTTGATGGAAAACCCCTTCTTTTCCAGCTTTGCTGCTATTTTACACAGGTAGTTGAAGGCGGTCTTCGCCATTTTGCCCAGCGTTACCGGCACTTCCTGCACCCCGACGAAATTCCGGGAAATTAGGAGTCCCGTCTGCACTGCTTCTAACCGGGTACGGGGCGTATCGTAAGCTTTTCCAGAAGGGTCCTCGAACGCCTGGCTCCGGGGCATCGTACCCTTTACTTTCTCGGTAACGGACACCAGCATGACTTCCGGGATATTGCATCCCACGGCTATTTTCTCAAGGTGCGGCAGCGCGGTTTCCGCCAGCCTGGAACCATCCAGCGGCACCACTACTTTCTTATACATTTCTCCCCATCCTCCTTGTGTTTATATTGGTACGTGGTGGGGAAGGGGGGACTCGAACCCCCACGCATCGCTGCACCAGATCCTAAGTCTGGCCCGTCTGCCAGTTCCGGCACTTCCCC
>JAFGPF010000070.1 GCA_016926115.1 Dehalococcoidales bacterium
CGGCGCCATCGAAACGCCCACGGAAGACCAGTTCATCGAGTACAATTATCCGCTCAAAGAGGGCGGCTATGAAATACACATGATATGGACGGACACCCCCTGCCGCATCACCTGCTGGAACCACGGCAACTGGACAATCGAAGCCTTCCGCAATCCCAAGATTGAGACCGTTGTCGCCCAGCACCCCTGGCTGGAAAATGACTGCCTCATCGCCGATGTCGTCCTGCCCTCCAACACTACGCTGGAGGTCGAGGACATCGTCACCAACGTCCGGCAAGGCGTAAACTTCCATAGCATAGCTATCATGGAACAGGCCGTCCAGCCGGTCGGCGAGTCCAAGAGCGACTACGAAGTAGTCCTTGAGATTGCCGAGAAACTCGGCTACGGCGACCAGTTCAGCGAGCGCAAAACCACCCGCGACCTGCAGAAACAGGTCTTCGACGATATGGAAATCGAACATCTCATCAAGTGGGAAGACTTCCTGGACAAGAAATACTACGTCTTCCCGGTCGCCAAAGACTGGGAGAGCGACCCGCCCGGCTTCCGGAAGTTCTACGAAGACCCGGAGAATAATCCCCTCAAGACTCCTACCGGCAAGCTGGAGTTCTACTCGGCCAGGCTGGCGGAGCACTTCCCGGACGACAAGGAAAGGCCGCCCATTCCGAAGTGGATTGAAAAGAGCGAGACCCACGACGAGAGGATATCCAGCGAAAGAGCCGCCATGTTCCCGATGCTCCTTATGTCCAACCACGGCCGCTGGCGCACCCACGCCCAGGGCGATGACATTACCTGGACGAGAGAAGCCCCGACCTGTAAGGTGCTGGGGTCCGACGGCTATAAATACGAGCCTGTCTGGATTAACCCCAAGGACGCTGAAAAGAGGGGCATCAAAGACGGAGATATCGCCAAGGTATTCAACGAACGGGGAATCGTCCTCTGCGGCGCCCGCGTATGGGAGAGGGTAATGCCGGGCGTTGCTTACGTTGACCACGGCGCCCGCCACGACCCGCTGGTGCCGGGCTGGGTAGACCGCGGCGGCGCCATCAATACTATCGCGCCGTACGGCGTATCTTCACGCAATGCCGTCGGTCAGGCAACCAGCGGTTACCTGGTTGACGTGCAGAAGGTCACCGAAAAGGACTACGAGGAATGGCGCAAGATGGACCCCGAGGCTTTCGATAATGCCTACAAAAGGGTATACGACCAGGCGGCAGGCCTGCGCTTTAACGCCTGGGTTGAAGGAGGTATGGACTAAATGAAGGTTTTCGTAATTGACGTTGGAATCTGCAATGGCTGCTACAGCTGCCAGATAGCCTGCAAGGACGAACATGTCGGCAACGACTGGACGCCCTATGCCAAGCCCCAGCCGGATACCGGCCAGTTCTGGATGAGGCAGACCGAGCATATCCGGGGCACCGTACCCAAGGTAAAGATGCACTATATCCCGATTCCCTGCCAGCACTGCGACGAGGCGCCGTGCATACCCGCCTGTCCCATCGAAGGCGTTATTTACAGGAGGGACGACGGCCTGGTCATCATCGACCCGGAGAAGTGCACCGGCTGCAAAGCCTGTGTCGACGCCTGTCCGTACGACGCCATCTTCTTCAATGAAGACCTCAACATCGCCCAGAAGTGCACCGGCTGCGCCCACCTGCTCGACAGCGGCGAGTGGACGATACCACGCTGTGCCGATGCCTGCCCCACCGAAGCAATCAAGTTCGGGGAGGAGTCGGAATTTAAAGACCTTATTGCCAAAGCCGAAGTACTTAAACCGGAACTCGGCGCCAAGCCGCGGGTATATTACCTGAACATCCCTAGGAAGTTCATCGCCGGCACCGTTTACGACCCCGTGGAAAAAGAGGTCGTCATCGGCGCTACCTGCACCCTCAGCGGAGGCAAGAATATGACGGCTACTACCGACGGGTTCGGCGATTTCTGGTTCGAGGGACTCGATGAAGGCGTTTACAATCTAAAGATAGAGGCGAAAGGGTTCGCCGCCAGGACCTTCGATAAATTAAGCACGGAAAAGGACGTCAACCTGGGAGACATACCTCTTTCCAAGTAAATACATAATATTATTGAGTGATTAACAGAGGGGGAGTCCGTAAATCGCGGGCTCCCTCTGTTTATTTATTCTTTAGTCGCCGGAACCGGCCTTTCCTCTTTAGGTCGGTTCGGCGGGACCCCCTTGAGGAAGAAGTTGGCTATCAGCCCCAGGACGGTCACAATCATGAAAACGAAGAAGACCTGTACCAGGGCTGAATTCAACGCGTTCCGCAAAGTGACCAATAACTGGTCGAAGAGCACCGCGCCCTGACTGCCCATACCATCGAACATGGCCTGTAATTGCGCATGGGCTTCCGGATTCACCAGCGCCTGGGGATTATCCACTATCGACGCCAGCTGTTCCGGCGATACCACGGCTTTTATCTCCGGCGAGAGGTTCTTGATGAATGAAGAGGTGAAGGTATTGTTCAGAATGGTGCCGACCATTGCCAGTCCGAGCACGCCGCCCAGCGGACGGAGCAGAGATATCATGGAAGTCGCCGTGCCCATGACGGAGTAGGGGACGGTATTCTGCACCGCCAGCGTGTGAATCGGCATAACCAGTCCATTACCTAGGCCGATGATTACTATATTGATTATAGCTACCGCGTAACTCGTCTCCGGGGTCATTCTGGAAAGCAGGAAAAATCCCACCACCGTCATGCCGAAGCCGATTGTGCCCTGCAGGCGGTAACGCCCGCCGGCCCGCGAGAGCAGCTGCCCGCTGAAAAAGCTGCCTACGGAAGCCCCCAGCATCATCGGCGTCAGAAAACCGCCGCTCGCCGTCGCGGAGGTCCCCAGGACTCCCTGGAAAAACAGGGGGATAAAGTTGACCACCGGAAAGAAAGATGCCCCCATGAACAGGCTGACGATGGCCGATACCACCATTACCCGGTTCTTGAAGAGCGTCAGTGGTATGATGGGTTCCTGCGCGCGGCTTTCGTTCAGGATAAATAAAACCAGCATTACCACCGAGAAAGCCAGCATGCCGATTATCATGGCGGAACCCCAGGCATAATCAACGCCGCCCCAGGTCAGCGCCAGTATCAGCGTGGCGACGAACAGGGTCATCGTCACCACACCCCCGTAGTCTATGCGATGTCTTACTTCGCCGACCTTAAGCTGCGGGAACATGAAGATGAAGATAATGATGATGATTACTCCGATGGGTATGGGGGCGAAGAAGCACCAGCGCCAGGAAAGGGTATCGGTCAGGTAGCCGCCCAGGGTCGGCCCGATAATCGTCGATAGGCCGAAGACGCCGGACATCAGACCCATGTATTTGCCCCGTTCCTCCGGCGCGAATATGTCCGCGATAACGATGAATCCCAGCGCGGACATGACGCCGAATCCTATCCCCTGGAACGCGCGGAAGATAATAAGCTGGGTCATCGTCTGGCTGATGCCGCAGAGGAAGGAACCCACGGTGAAGATAGCCATACCCACCACGAAGAACCATTTGCGACCGTACATGTCGGTGAGTTTGCCGGTCAGCGGCACGGCGATGGTCTCGGTGATGATATAGGAAGTAAATACCCACGTATACTGGCTGAAGCCTCCCAGGTCGGTAATAATCCTGGGCATCGCCGTCGCGGCAATTGTCATGAATATCGAGCCCAGGAACATGGAGAGCATCGTGCCTATCAGGGCGGCGATTACCTGACGCCTGGGCAACGAGCTTTGATATGACGGCGTTTCTTTGATTTCCAAAGGATTTGTCCCTGTTCGATTGAATTCTAAAGTTTGTTGAGGATATCGCGGAGTTTTTTCAGCGAGGCAGACAGTTCCTGCAGCTCCTTTTCGGAGAGGCAGGACAGCTTTCCCCGGATACTCTCCGTCAGGACCTGGTCCAGTTCCTCGATAATCCGCCTGCCTTTATCGGTCAGCATGATATTGGTGATACGGCGGTCGGAGGTGTCCGCCTGTCTGACGGCGGTCCCCAGGCTTTCCAGTCTGTCGATGAGGTGGGTCATCTGCGGTTTGGGAATCAGCAGTCTCTCGCCTATCTCGGCGATGTGTTTATTGCCCTCTTCCTTCAATATCTTCATTATTTCCAGGTGGGGCAGGGTGATGTCCTCTTCAATTTGAGCAAAGGCGGTCCGCACCACTTTTCTCTGGATGCTGCGGCGTACCAGGGGCGTGATGGAAAGCAGGTCGTTGACAACGCTGTCGAGCACGTTTTTGTTCATTTCATGCCTCGCTGTTACCGACTTAGTTCATATTATAAATAGTTAATTATTACAACTAATATACTGTTTTCCGGGGCTTTCTGTCAAGAGAACGCGTATTTTTAGACGTCGTCAATAGCTTCAACGCTGCTTTTGTTGTAAGATATAGGTATTATGGGAAGCGCTGTCAGGAGGCTGGCTGTCCTGGGCTCGACCGGTTCCATCGGGCGGCAGACGCTGGAGGTCGTACGGGCTCTGCCGGAACATTTTACGGTGGTGGCGCTGGCGGGGGGCAGAAACGTTGATTTACTGGCGGAGCAGGTCAGCGAGTTCCACCCACAGTGCGTCAGCTATACGGATTCCGGCGGTGATGAAGGCACGTTAAAACGCCTGCATGAGGCGGGATGTGAAATACTATCACTGGAAGAAATCGCCTGCCATCGCGATGTGGACATAGTCGTCATGGCTACCTCGGGAACGGCTGGTCTGGGGGCGGTAATCGCCGCGGCGAAAGCGGGCAAGGCAATCGCTTTGTCGAATAAAGAGTCGCTGGTCGCCGCCGGTGAGATAATCACCGCCGAGGTCAAGAAAAGCAGCGCTCGACTCCTGCCCGTCGATAGCGAGCACAGCGCCATCTGGCAGTGCCTCAACGGGGAAAAGCAGGCGCCGCGCCGGATTATCCTCACCGCGTCCGGCGGGCCTTTCCGAGAATATTCTAAAGAACAGATGGAAACCATCACCGTGGAGCGGGCGCTGGCACACCCTTCCTGGCGGATGGGTAAAAAGGTGACGGTAGATTCGGCGACGCTGATGAATAAAGGACTGGAAATCATCGAGGCGCACTGGCTTTTCAGTGTACCAATCGACGGTATTACGGTGCTGGTGCATCCCCAGAGCATCGTTCACTCCATGGTGGAGTTCGTGGACGGCTCGGTCAAGGCGCAGTTGAGTCGGCCCGACATGCGTCTGCCCATCCAGTACGCGCTTACCTATCCCGACCGTCTTACCAACGACACCCTGCCTTCAATCGACTGGTCGGATTTTTCGGGACTTGCCTTCGAGCAGCCGGATATGGACAGGTTCCCCTGTCTACGTCTCGCCGTAGAGGCGGGCAGTGAAGGGGGGACATGCCCGGCGGCGCTCTGCGCCGCCGACGATGCCGCCGTCGAGCTTTTCCTGTCGCGGCGCATAAAATTCACTGATATTCCCATGCTAGTCGAGCGCGTGCTGGAGCAACATCAAAATGTATCTAATCCCTCGCTGGAAGAGATTATGGCGGCGGATACATGGGCGCGTGAAGCGTTTTTCAAACTCGCCGGGGGTGCCGGTAAATGATACTAACCATAGTCGTGGGAATCATCGTCCTTTCCGTGCTTATCATCGTCCACGAGCTGGGGCATTTCATCGCGTCCAAGGCTACGGGCTGCTGGGTGGAGGAATTCGGCATCGGTTTCCCGCCGCGTCTCTACGGTAAAAAGTGGGGCGATACGATATATTCCATCAACTGGATACCCTTCGGGGGATTCAACCGGATATCCGGGGAAGTGGACCCGGAGGCGCCGCGGGCGCTGGCGGCGAGGGGGTACGGCGTGAGGCTGCTGGTAATCAGCGGCGGCATTATAATGAATTTACTTCTGCCTTTTGTGCTGCTGGCGGCGGCATATATGGTCCCGCACGACATGGCGTACGGCAAGATTGTGGTGGATGACATCGAAGCCGGTACTCCCGCCGCCGAGGCTGGCATGCTGCCGGGGGATACGCTCCTTGCGGTAAACGGCAGGACGTTGAACTACAAGGGCGATTACTCGCGGGCCCTCATGCTCAACATGGGCAGTGAAATCACCATCTCGCTGGAACGCGCCGACGGTACGCCGGAAGACGTCTATCTCACCGTGCCGTGGCGGCCCACCGAGGCGGGGAGGACCATCGGCACCCTTTCACACAACGAGGATTTAGTCATCGGCTCCGAGAGCCTGCTCCCCTGGGAGGCGATTCCGGTGGGGGCGCGCAACTGTATAGAGGCACTGGTTTTATACAAGAACGGGATATACGGCATGATTATCGGCACGGTCCCGTTCATTCCGGCAGGACCGGTGGGCATCGTGCAGGTTACCGGGGAAGTCGCCCATGCCGGAATCAGCCCGGTGCTGGAACTGGCGGCTTTCATCAGCATCGCCATCGCCATCACGCAGATAATCCCGTTCCCCGCCCTCGACGGGGGCAGGCTTATCTTCATCGTCCTGGAGTGGATTAGACGTGGCAAGCGTGTATCGGCACGCGTAGAAGGATTCGTGCACTCCATCGGATTCATGATTTTACTCGCGCTACTGGTGCTGATTACTTACCAGGACATCGTTCGCTGGATAAGCGGGGAGAGCCTGATGGGATGAAGACGCGACGGATGAGCAAGGCCATACGAATCGGCAACGTGACCGTCGGCGGGGGCGCGCCCGTCGTCGTGCAGTCGATGACCAAGACCGACACGCGTGACGCGCGGGCGACCGTCGACCAGATAAAGGAACTCGAGGAATGCGGCTGCGAACTGGTGCGCGTAGCGGTGCCCGACGCCCAGGCTGCCGCGGCGATAATTGACATAAAGAAGGGGATAAAAATTCCCCTGGTTGCCGATATACACTTCGACTACCGGCTGGCGCTGCAGGCCCTTGAGTCCGGCGTCGATGGACTCCGCCTCAATCCGGGCAATATCGCGGAGGCGGACAAGGTTAAAAAGGTAGCCCTGGCGGCTAAGGAGAGGGGAGTGCCCATACGCATCGGGCTGAACGCCGGCAGCCTGCCGAAGAACGCCAAGCCGGGATTATCCGTCGCCGAGAGAATGGTGGAGTCGGCTCTGGAGCAGATAAACCTGCTGGAAAGTCTCGATTTCGACTTAATAAAAGTCTCGCTGAAGGCCTTCGACGTCCCCACTACCATCGAGGCATACCAGAATATCGCGGAGAAGATTCCGTATCCGCTGCACATCGGCATCACCGAGGCCGGCACGCCCCGCACGGGCGTTATCCGCAGCACGGTGGGCATCGGCACGCTGCTCTGGCTGGGCATCGGCGATACGATACGCGTCTCGCTGACCGCCCACCCCCGCGAGGAAGTAGTCGCCGCTTACGAGATATTAAAAAGCCTTAATCTGCGACAGCGCGGGCCCGTCCTCGTAAGCTGTCCGACCTGTGGTCGCGCCGAGGCGGACGTGGTAAAATTGGCGGAAGCGGTCGAAGAGAGGCTGCAAAAGATAGACAAGCCTATCAAGGTGGCGGTGATGGGCTGTGTGGTCAACGGTCCCGGCGAGGCCAAAGACGCCGACGTGGGCATCGCCTGCGGCAAGGGCAGGGGAGTCATCTTTAAAAAAGGCAAGAAGGTAGCCACGGTTGAGGAAAAGGACTTCCTCACGGCCCTGATGAAAGAGGTGGAGGGGTTATAGAACAGGGAGTCCAAGAGGGGCGCAGCCCCTCTTTTTAGATTTCCCCCTTCCCTTCATGGATACCCAAGGGAAGGGGGATAAAGGGGGATAGGTTACGTTTCATATACGTGCACGGAGAATAACGGTATAATACGGGGAGTACAGGGGCGGTGGAGAAACAGATGAAGGACAAGGAGAAGACAATGAAAAAGAAGGCATTACTGGCGCTCGTGGCGGGGGTATTCCTGCTCTCGATGGCGCTGACGGGATGCGGCGGCGGTGTCTCCCAGGAATCGTACGACGCACTGCTGGCTTCGTTCAACGAATGTAAAGCGAAAATCGAGGAAGCGAATGCGAATGTTGAAACCGCGCACACGGACTTAACCGCCTGCATCGACGACCTGAAAACGTGCCGCGATGATTACGACGCACTTCGGCAGGAGTATAACGCTCTCCGGGAGAAGTGTGACCTCACCGGGGCGACGCCCGCCGAGACCGCCGCGAAAATCGTTAAGTACTACTACGAGACCCATGAATACAGCACCACCGACCTTTTTATCTGCTCGGATATGGCGGGCGAGGTCTGGAACATGCTCAAAGCCCAGGGAATAAACGCGGTAATCGCCATCGGCGATACCAGTAACATCGTGTCCGATATCCTCCAGTGCACGCACGCCTGGGTCCTGGCGGAGGTAGCTCCCGGCGAATACCTGGCGCTGGAAGCCACCGGCGGCTATGTCGTTACCAAGGGTGAAAATGCCCATTACTACAACGGGTGGTACTTCGATAGTCCCGCCGAGTTAAAACGGCACAACGACCTCGTCAAGGAACACAATACGCGGGTCGAGATTATCCTGGACATACACAACGAAGCCGTGGCAGTCGCCGCGCAACACGACGCGTCCACCAACCCGACCGCTGCCGCCCAGTTGCTGGCTGTCTATGAAAAACTGATAGAGTTACGCGACGCAGAGGACGCCAAGCTGCAGGAGGTCAAGGCGGAACTGGATAGCCTGGCAGAGAGACTGTAAGAAAACGTATGAGGAGTCGAGAGTGCGCATATCAAAGCTGTTCGGGAAGACGTTAAGAGAAGTCCCCGCCGAAGCGGACACGGTAAGTCACCGGCTGCTGGTGAGAGCCGGGATGGTCAACCAGCTGGCGGCCGGCATCTACTCCTACCTGCCGCTGGGCTGGCGGGTGTTGAGGAAAATAGAGAACATCATCCGCGACGAGATGAATAAAGCCGGGGGGCAGGAAATCAATATGCCGGTCCTGCACCCCTTCGAGATATGGGAGCAAAGCGGACGGGACAAGGTGGATACGCTATTTACACTTTACGACCGCCGGGAACGCAAGATGGTTTTAGGTAACACGCATGAAGAAGTGGTGACCCAGCTGGCGGGACGTTATATCCAGAGCTACCGCGATTTGCCCCTCCAGCTTTACCAGATTCAGGTCAAGTTCCGCGACGAACTGCGTCCCCGGGGAGGTCTGATAAGGGTGCGCGAGTTCCTCATGAAGGACCTCTACAGCTTTGATGCGGATGAAGCCGGGCTGGATGTCAGCTACCAGCAGATGGCGCAGTCGTACCAGAATGTCTTCGACCGCTGCGGTGTGAAGACGATGCTGGTCGAAGCCGACAGCGGCGCCATCGGCGGCAAGGACTCCCACGAGTTCATGGCCGTTTCCGAGAGCGGCGAGGACGAGATTATCTACTGTCCCGGCTGCAACTACGCCGCCAACGTGGAGAAAGCCGTCGGCGTCAAGGAGAAAATAGACAACGGCAAGCCTCTTCCCATCGAAGAGGTCGCCACGCCCGGCATGGGGACGATTGAAGAGGTAGCCGGATTTCTCAAGGTGCCCCGCAGTCATACGCTGAAGGCGGTATTCTACGTCGCCGACGGCAAGCTTATCTTCGTGGTTATCCGCGGCGACCTAGAGGTAAATGAAGTGAAGCTGAGCAACCAGCTTAAATGCTCCGAACTGCGCATGGCTACCGAACCCGAGGTTATCGAAGCGGGCATCGTCGCCGGAGCCGCCTCGCCGGTGGGCATGAAGGGCTTCAAGGTCATCGCCGACGACTCCATCAATACAGCTTCGAACCTCGTCGCCGGCGGCAACAAGCCGGATACCCACATTAGGAACGTCAACTACCCGCGTGATTTCAAGGCGGATATCGTGGCGGACATCGCCAGCGCCCATGAGGGCGATAAATGCCCGGCATGCGGCGGCACGTACGCCTCCACCCGAGGCATCGAATGCGGGCATATCTTCAAGCTGGTCACGGTCTACAGTGAGAAGTTCGACGTCTACTTCATCGATGAGAAAGGCGAGTCCAAACCGGTCGTCATGGGCTGTTACGGCATGGGACTGGGTCGCCTGATGGCGGCGGTCATCGAGCATAACCACGACGACAAGGGCATAATCTGGCCCCTGTCCGTGGCGCCTTACCACGTCTACCTCTGTCCGCTGTACCGCGAGGGCATCGATGTTGCCGGTGCGGTGGAAAAACTCTACGACGAACTGGAGTCAGCCGGGATTGAAGTCCTTTACGACGACCGCGAGGAGTCACCCGGCGTCAAGTTCAACGATGCCGATTTACTGGGGATGCCTTACCGGATAACCGTCAGCCCCCGCACGCTGGAGAAGGACAGCGTGGAGTTCAAGCCGCGTTCGCAGAAAGAGTCCGGACTTGTGCCGCTGGGTGATATCGTAGCGAAGCTCAAGGGACTGATTGAGGTCTAGTCGGCTGCCTCCATACCGGCACTAGCAGTATCAGCGAAACCACGGCGGCTGCCGCGGCCAGCAGGAACGACCATTGAAGCGTGCCGGTGGAATCGGCTAACCAGCCGCCGATTATCGGGGACAGCAGCGAGCCGATGCCCAGGTATACCGTCCACAGTCCCACGATACTCCCGGTATGTTTTTTAGGGAAGTAGTCGGAAGCTGCCGCGGCGTACAATGTCCAGATAGCCCCTTCCCCGACTCCAAAAACTGCGGCGGCAGCAAACAGTATCAGCGCGCCTGTCGCGTAAGCCATTCCCAGACATCCCGCGGCAATCAGTATCATGCAAAGCAATATCATCCTGATTCTGCCGACCCTGTCCGAGAGGGCCCCGAGTAAAGGTTTCCCTACCAGGGCGGTTACTCCGATGACCGTTATCAGGCTGGCGGCGGTAGTATAGGAAAGTGTCAGTTCCTCTACGGCATAGGTGCTGACGAAGGTGAACGGGATGATGATGGAAAAACTGACGAGCAAGTAAGCCAGTCCGAAGAGCCAGAATCTGGTATCGCGCATGAGTTTCGCGTAGATTTTTGTCAGTGGTTCGGTGGCAGGTTCCGGTTGCGAGGTGATCTGGCTGCCCGGTTCCATCGGGCGATTTCTTATGACCGTGTAATTTATAACGGCTATCAGGAGTCCCAGCGAGCCAAGGCTCATCCAGCCGGCTCCCCAGCCGAAAGCATTTACCGCCAGCGGTACCAATGCCCCGGAGCAAATGGCGCCGAGGGCGCTGCCGGCATCGATGAATCCCAGGGTTATCCCGCGGCGCTTATCGCTGGACCATCTCTGGGCCAGCGCTATCACCGGCGCCCAGCAGGCGGAAGCGCCGATGCCTGTCAGCGTGAAGTAGAGACTGGCTTCCGCGACCGATGACGAGTAAGCCATCAGGAATGTCCCGATTCCCAGTATCGCGGTGAACACGCTTATTATAACACGTGTATCGTACCTGTCCCCCAGGAGACCGAGTATCGGCGATAGGATGGTATAGGCGATGAAATACGAGGAATAGATAAGTCCTGCACCGGTCTTGGTGATACCCAGGGCAGGGAGCATTTCGGGAAGGAAGATACCGTAACCGTACCGTATCGCGTAAGAAACGAAAACCGTGCCGAAGCAGGCAGCCAGGACAGCCAGGACACGTTTGTCCATAGTCCAGTGTAGCACTCGTATTCTTGTAGTATCAAGCTGGAGGGCGCCCGAACACTTACATTTTTCGTGTCTATTGTTGCCGTCTTCAGAAATCGTTATAATACTACCAATGTCTTCAATTATAGCGGTTGAAAATCTCCGCAAGACCTACGGCGGCACCGTTGCCGTGGACGATATCTCTTTTGAAGTCAAAGAAGGCGAGATTTTCGGTTTCCTGGGTCCCAACGGCGCCGGCAAGACCACCACCGTCGAATGCCTGCAGGCATTAAGGAAGCCGGACTCCGGTAATATCCGCGTGCTGGGCCTCGACCCGCTTACCCAGGCACGGGCGCTCCGACGGCGCATCGGCTCGCAACTTCAGGAATCGGCCCTGCCCGACCGCATAAAAGTCTGGGAAGCCCTCGATTTGTTCGCATCGGTAGTCCCGAACGCTCTGGACTGGCGTGTCCTCCTCGAGCAGTGGGGACTCGCCGGGAAGCAGAAAGCCAGTTTTTCCAGTCTGTCCGGCGGACAGCGACAGCGCCTCCTGGTCGCCCTGGCGCTGGTGAACAACCCCCGGGTGGTCTTCCTCGATGAAATGACCACCGGGCTCGACCCCGCCGCCCGTCACGTTGCCTGGGACTTAATCCGGGCAATCCGGGAAAACGGCGCCACCGTGGTGCTGGTGACCCATTTTATGGACGAAGCCGAGGAGCTATGCGACCGCGTCGCCGTCGTCGACCGGGGCAGGATAGTCGATTCCGATACGCCGCACGGACTCGTCGACAGGCATGCCAGCGAGGTACGTGTCATCTTTACCGCGGAGCAGGCAGACCTTTCTTACCTTGACGATATTCCCGGAGTGAACAAGGTTATCAGGCGGGGGTCGAGAGTTGAGGTCGAAGGGAACGGGCCGGTGCTGGCGCTGGTAGCGGCGGCGCTCGTGGAGCACGGCATCGTCCCCGATGACCTCCGCGCGGAACGCCCCTCCCTCGAAGATGTCTTCCTGAAACTGACCGGGCACGGCGTGGGGGATTGAATGCGTACGCTGATAAAGCTGTCCTGGGTGGAAATCAAGCTCTTTATCCGTGAGCCTATCACGATGGTCTTCACGTTCGCCCTGCCGGTTATCTTCCTGTTCGTGATGGGCGGCGTCTTCGGCAATACGCCCGAAACCGGTTTTTATCGCGGTGTCGGCGCCATGAACTACTACGTGCCCGCCTACTTCGCTCTGGTGATTTCGGCTATCGGCCTGATCGCCCTGCCGGTACACCTGACCGGCTATCGCGAGAGGGGCGTGCTGCGCCGTCTGCGCGCCTCGTCGATTTCCGTATGGTCGGTGCTGGGCTCTCAGCTAATAGTCAGCTTTATTATCACGGTGCTGGGCAGCGTGCTGGTGATGGTACTCGCCATGATTGTCCACTCCACGCACCTCCCGGAACTGCCGGGTCAGCTGGTGGGGGCGTTCGTGCTGGCGAACCTCTGTTTCGTATCGCTGGGCTTCTTCCTGGGGGCGGTGCTTCCGTCGACGCGCTCCGCGCAGGGACTGGGTCTGATACTATTCTTCGTCATGCTGATACTCGGCGGCGCCGGCCCTCCCCCCGAAGTCCTGACCGGCGCCATGGAAATCATCGGGAAGATAATGCCTCTGCGTCACGTAATACTGATGCTTCAGGACCCGTGGCTGGGGTTCGGCTGGCACGCCAGCGCCTCCCTGATAGTGGCGGGGATAACGGTCGTGGCGGCGTTGCTGGCGGCGCGTTTCTTCCGCTGGGAGTAAATAGATTTATACAACCCACCCCCTCTATCCCCCTCCCTTGAGAAGTGAGGAGGAAGAAAAAAAAAGAGGGGCTTCGCCCCTCTCAGGAGTCCCCGTATTGTCATTTGCCGACTATAGTTATCCGCGCAGCGTCGCGCCCAGTTCCGCGGTAAGCCTTTTCAGCACCTGCTCTTCCACCTTGTTGACTTCCTCGTCGGTCAGGGTGTGCGTGGGCGACTGGTAGACGAGCCGGTAGGCGAGCGATTTCCTGCCCGCGGCTACCTGCTTGCCTGAATATACGTCGAAGAGGACGACCTCGCTGATTAACGAGAATCCTTTGATGATATCCAGTATTTGCCGGTGCGTCACGTCGGCGTCTACCACCAGTGCCAGGTCCCTGATAATGCCCGGGAAGCGCGGTATCGACTGGTACATCTCGTGGCTGGTCGCGAAGGGCAGTAGCGTCGAAACATTCATCTCGAACAGGCACACCGTTCCTTCGAGCTCGAAGGCATCGGCTACCTTGGGATGCAGTTCGCCGATGACGCCCAGCTTCACCTTCATGTCACTGTCTTGGATAACGACGGCTGCCTGCCGCGCGGGGTGCAGTCCCTCGTCCTTGTTCTTCTCGAAGCTGACGGCTACGCCCAGGTGGTCGAGCAAACCTTCGATGACGCCCTTGACGTCATAAAAATCGAACGAGCCACCGCCGCCCAGCCATGTCCTGTCGACCCTGGAACCGCTCATAACGCCGCACAGCACCTCGGGTTCATCCGGCAGGTCGTTGCCCCGGGGCAGGTAAACCTTGCCCAGTTCGAAGAGCCGGATGCCGCCGTCCTCGTGCCGGCGGTTGGCAGCCAGCGTGGCCAGCAGGTTGGCGCGCAGGTTGGGACGCAGGTATTCCTGTTCGACCGTCAGCGGCTTGACTACGCTCAGCGGCGTCGGTTCCGGGGGACGCGGTTCCGGCAGCAGGTCGCTCAGCGTCTCCAGGCTTGTCAGCGAATAGGAAATAATTTCCTGGAAACCGTATCCCGCCAGCGCCTGTCTTATCGTTTTTTTCAGTCCCAGGAGCGGGCCGGGGTTCTGCTGGGGTATGGGGTCGGCCAGCAGGGTGGTAGGAATTTTATCATAGCCGATGATGCGGGCGACCTCTTCGATGAGGTCGACGTCGTAAGTGATATCACTGCGCCAGTAGGGCGCCGTCGCCGTTATCTTCGAGCCATCGTGTTCGCACTCGAAGCCCAGCGAGGTTAAAATTTTCACGATTTTATCGCGGCTGACGGGCATACCGATAATGCGCTTTGTTTTTTCCGTGGTAACGGTCACCGGCTCCGGGTCCTTCCTGCCGGGATACTCGTCGATGATGCCTCTGGCCACTTTGCCCCCGCCCAGTTCCGCAATCAACTGCGTGGCGTGGCGCAGGGCGGGTATGGTCATGCCGGCGCTGATGCCCCGCTCGAACCTCATCGAGGCTTCGCTGGATAGACCCAGGTGACGGCCGGTGTAGTGAATACTGGTTGCCTTGAAGCTGGCGGCTTCCAGCAGGATGGAGGTCGTGCCTCCGGTGACCTCGCTGTTGAGTCCCCCCATCACGCCGGCGATAGCCACCGTCCCCTCGCCGTCGGCAATCGTTAGCATGTCGCCGGTGAGTTCACGTTCTTCTTCGTCCAGCGTGTAAAAGTGCTCGCCACCGGCGGCGCGCCGCACGATTATCTTCTTTTTGCGGAGTGTATCGTAATCGAATGAGTGCAGCGGCTGGCCGTATTCCATCATGATATAGTTGGTGATATCGACGATATTGTTAATGGGGCGCTGGTCGCAGGCGATGAGCCTTTCCTGGAGCCAGGCGGGAGACTCGGTTATTTTTACGTCCGTAATCAGGCTGGCGCAGTACCGGGGACACAGGTCCGGGTCTTCGATTTCTATGGTGACCTGCTTGTTGATGTCATCCCCGGTCTCTTCATAGCTGATTTCCGGGATATGCATCTCCTGACCGCAAATTGCAGCTACCTCGTGTGCGATGCCCACCACCGAGAGACAGTCGGGCCGGTTGGGCGTGATGTCGATGTCAAAAACGGTATCGCCCATGTGTTCGGAAAGGGGCATCCCGGTTGTCGCCTCCGGCGCCAGGACCATGATGCCTTCGTGGTTGTCCGATATCCCGAGTTCCTTCTCCGAGCATATCATACCGCTGGAAACGACGCCGCGTATCTTGGCGGGTTTAAGTTCTTCGACTTCCCCGTTATAGGGGTTTATCAGGCGCGCGCCGACGCTGGCGAACGCAATCTTATCGCCGATATTCAGGTTTGGCGCGCCGCAGACCACGGTTTCCTCCCTGCCGCCCAGTTCTACCGTCGCCAGCCGGAGCCGGTCGGCGTTGGGGTGGGGGTCGACTGCTTTTATCTGCCCGACGACCACGTTATCCCAGCTGCCGCCCGTAGTGATTATTTCCGAAACCTCGAAGCCGGCCATCGTCAGCCTATCGGCAAGTTCCGCCGGTGGCAGGGTCACGTCCACGTAGTCTTTAAGCCAGTCTAACGGTACTCTCATTTATCTTTCCTAGAATTGCCTCAGAAATCTCAGGTCGTTATTGTAAAAAAGACGAATATCGTCGATGCCGTAACGTAACATGGGCATGCGGTCGATACCCATGCCGAAGGCAAAGCTGGTATATTCCTCGGGGTCGATGCCGCCGCGCCGCAGCACGTCGGGATGGGTCATGCCGCATCCACCTAACTCTATCCAG
>JAFGPF010000071.1 GCA_016926115.1 Dehalococcoidales bacterium
CGACAATCTCCGTGACGTATTCGTCCATGAGGTGCATGCCGTTCTTCTCGGGGCACTCGTAAGCGATGGCGCTGCCCGGTTCGGTCACGGCGTAAGTCTGGTAGGTATCGATGTTATAATCTCCCTCAAACGTTTTTCTAAGCGAAGGCGGCAGCATCTCACCGGTGAACCAGGCGCGCTCCAGTGAGAAGTCTTTTTTCACGTTCAAGCCCATTTCCCCGGCTCGATTGATAATCGTCATCAGGAAGCTGGGCGTGCCCACGAAGCCGGTGACCTTGAGGTCTTTCATTATCTGTATCTGAAGGTCGGTATTGCCGGTGCCCGCCACGACCACCGTCGCCCCGCAGTCGCAGATAGCCTCGTGAAAGAGAATGCCCGCCGGCGACATGTGGTAGGTGAAGGTATTAATCGCCACGTCACCCTTCCTGAACCCCGCCGCCCAGAAGGACTTGGCGAACCACTTGATGCGGGACGGCTGTATCTCGTAGATGGGTCCGGGCGAGATAAAGACACGCTCGACGTCCTCGTTGGGTATGCCGGCGACGCCTCCATAAGGCGGGTCCGCCTTCTGCATTTCCACGAGGTCAGTCTTGCGGGTAATTGGCAGCTTTTCCAGGTCTTTTATCGTGCGAATCTGGTCGGGACTGACTCCGGCGCCGTCGAAGAGTTTTTTCACAGCCGGGGAGTGTTTATACGCATGTTTTACGTGCTCCGCCAGCCTGCCGTTGAGGTGTTTTTCACGCGCCTCCGGCGACATCGTTTCCAGTTCGTCGAAGTACTCGTCCTTCTTCACAGCCATCTCTTTCTCCTCTTGTAGTGCTTCACCTCGCGGTAGCTCTTCTTGGTGCCCAGCGTCGAAAGTCCCATGTAGAACTCTTTGACGTCCTCGTTGTTTTTCAGGAAGTCGGCGGTGCCGTCGAGGACGACCCTGCCGTTCTCCATGACGTAGCCGGAATGCGCGATGCTCAGGGCAATCCTGACATTCTGCTCCACCAGAAGGACGGATGTTTTCTGCTCGGTGTTGAAGCGCCGGATAATATCGTATATCTCTTCGACCAGCAGTGGTGCCAGCCCCAGCGACGGCTCATCCAGCATCATCAGCTTGGGAGTTGCCATCATCGCCCGCCCGATGACGAGCATCTGCTGCTCACCGCCGGAGAGGTAGCCGGCCGTATTCCGCCGCAGTTCCTTCAGGCGCGGAAAGTAGTCGTAGACCATCTCCAGGTCCTGCCTGACCATGGAACGGTCGCGGCGGTTATGGGCGCCTACCATAAGGTTTTCCTCGGTATTGAGGTGCTCGAAGACGTGGCGTCCCTCCAGCGCCTGGATGATGCCCAGCTTGCCTATCTCCTCGGCGTTCTTCTTATCGATTCTCTCGCCGTTCCACTCGATGCTGCCGTCGGTTACCTCGCCTTCCTCTACGTGTAGCAAACCCGATATCGCCTTGAGGGTGGTGCTTTTGCCGGCACCGTTGGCGCCGAGTAAGGCGATGATAGCGCCGTCTTCCACTGTCATGGAGACGCCGTGCAGCACGCGTATGACGTTGAGATAGGTAACCTCAATGTTGTTTATCCTGAGCATATTCCGTTACCTGTTCTTAGTTTTTACCTGTATGTCATTCTGAGCGAAGCGAAGAATCTGTTATCACCGCGAGCGACACAGATTCTTCAGTCGCTTCGCTCCTTCAGAATGACAATTATGGTTTATTTTGTTCTATTTGCCAAACCAATCGAATTCTTCGTATTTCACTACCGGTGCATCGATCCAGTCTGTCAGCGGCACGATTTCGCCGCCCTGTACCTGGAAGACGCGCACGGATTTCGACAGGCGGTTGTCACCAGCGGTGTAACTTACCGGACCGTGCAGCCCGCCGACGTCGTAGTCATTCAGCTTCTGGATACCCTGCTCTTCCAGGGCTTTCCATGAAGCGGCATCGCCTGCGGCCAAGGCATCGTAGCCGGCGTTCTTCACGGCTTCTCTAAGGATTTCCGCCACGATGAGACTCTGCGCCCAGCAGGTGATGTAGTCCATGTTCTTCTTTTCATAGTCTTCGGAGTGGTTCTTCTGGATGTACTCGGTCATCTTCGCCATGGACGGTACGTCGTCGCCCCAGTTTACCGTGGGGAATACTCCGTAAACACCCTCGGTAATATCGGCGCCGGCGATATCAACCAGGGCGCTGGTGAAGCCGGCGTGGCCCGAGCCGATGGTGATACCCGGGAACATGCCCAGTTCGTAGGCGTTCTTGACGACTACCGCCGTCGGTGCCGGGGTGCTGGAGATGTAAAGGACATCAGGACTTAACGCCTTAATTCGCGTCAGGGATTCCATCTCGGACGTGGTGGTACTGGCATGCTCTTCGGTGGCGATAATCTCGATGCCCAGGTCGGCGGCGTAGGCCCTGGCGGCGTCCCTGGCGCCGGCGCCGGTTGAGTTGTTCAGCAGGTGCAGCGCCATCTTGGGCTTCCCGGAGCCCTTCCAGATGTTATCCATGTAATATTTGGCGAATACCAGGAAGTCGTCACCGTAGTCGGGCATCTGTCCGTAGATATGCTGCGGGGGCCGGTAGATAATCGGTGAAGAGAATGCCGCCATTCCGGGGAATCCGGCGCGGTTGGCAATCTCCATGGAAGCAGTCATCATGGCTGAAGAAGACGTGGTGAACATTAAACACCCTTCATCCATGAAGCTCTTGACGATAGTAGCAACCTTGGCGGCGTCATAACTATTATCGCGCCAGACGACCTCGACCTCGTATCCTTCCACGCCGCCAAGCTCGGTATTGATATATTCAAAACAGTCGAGGTTGCCATGCCCCATCGGGGCGCCCTTTTCAGCGGCCTTTCCCGTAGTCGGCGTGGTGATGCCGACTTTCAGTGTCTTGCCTTCTTTATCACCACCACAGGCGCTCAGGAAAGGCAGCGCGGTTACAATCAGCGCCAGGCAGATGATGACGGCAATGACCAGTCTCTTATTATTCATTTTTCCCTCCTTTTAGGATTTATCGGTTCGCTGTTCTTGTGTCGGCAGTGAACTACATAATCCATTCCCCCTTTAACTTTATATTTAATATGAAAACGGCCACAAACGATAGGCCGACTTAAAAAGCGCCCAGCGATGGGCGAGTCCCCGCGGCTCCAGTATCAGGAAAAGTACGATTACCAGTCCGAAGAGCATCGGCGTAACACCGGTGGCGAAACCCGAGGGGAAATTGGTAAAAGTACTCTCCAGGAACGGGACCAGCTCCATGGTAAGTAGCTGCTGGAGGATTCTGATGAAAACGACGCCCAATATGGGTCCTATGGAGGTGCCCAGGCCGCCGATGATTATCATGCCGACGTATAAAATGGACTCCGTGAAGCTGAACTGCTCGGCGTTGAGGAATCCTATCCAGTGAGCGAGCAGCGCCCCGGCGATTCCCGCGAAGAAACACCCGATGAAGAAAGCCAGCAGCTTGTAGTACAGGAGGTTCACGCCCATCACCTCGGCGGCGAGGTCGTTATCCCGGATGGCGATGAAGGCCCTGCCTACCTTGGTACGGGCGAGGTTCTTGGCGAAGAATACGCACAAGGCGGCAATCGTGATGATAAGGTAAAACTGGCTCGCTTCGCTGCGGAAGACCAGCCCACCGATGGAGGCATACGGCACCTTGATGCCGAGGAAGCCTCCCGTGTAGCCCCAGTGGTTGATAACCCAGATGATGATGAACTGGGCGGCGATAGTGGTAATGGCGAGGTAAAAACCCTTGACGCGTACCGACGGTATGCCGAAGATAAGCCCGATACAGCCGGAAACAACCCCGGCACTTATAAGCCCCACCAGGAAAGGCATCTCCAGTCGGTTGGTAAGTATGGCGGCGGTATACGCCCCCACGGCGATGAACCCGGCATGCCCGATGGACAGCTGCCCGCAGTAGCCCACCAGTATATTCAGGCCTATGGCGGCGATGAGGGTAATCCCTATCAGGTTCATTACTCCCAGCCAGTAGTTGCCGAAATACAGCGGCGCCGTGAAGATAACGGCGAGAAAGGCGATGAGCAGCACCCAGTGGGTCTTGGTGCGCACTATCGCCATATCTTCGGCGTAGTTATAATTACGGGTCCCGCAAGGTAAACTCATTTAAATCCTCTCGATGCGCTCCTCTCCGAACAGCCCGTAGGGCTTGATAACCATAACGATGATAATGATAACGAAGGGTATGATATCCCTGACGCCTGCCCAGATATAAGGCGTCAAATAACCGCCGCCGAGGCTCTCGGCGAGTCCTATAATCGGCCCGGCGACGATAGCTCCGGCGAACGAGTCCAGCCCGCCGAGTATCACCACGGAGAATGCCTTAAGCCCGGTCTCCACCAGTCCGTGGGTAATCCCGCCGATACTGGAAATCAGTATCCCGCCGATGGCTGCCACGCAGCAGGCGAACATCCACGATGTGGAAAAGACCCGCGTCACCGGAATGCCGCAGGCCTGCACCGCCATCTGGTCGTCGGCGGTGGCTCGCATGGCGATACCCATCTTGTGGTAGCGGAAGAACACGGTCAGCAGGACGAATACTACGATGCAGATGACGATTACCCAGATATATTCCTGTGAAATGACCGCCGGACCGATGTGGACTACTTCCCGGGGGAAAAGACGGGGTAGCGCGTCCACGCTCCAGGGCCAGATAAACGTGATTACGCCCTCGATGAAGTAGCCTATTCCCAGCGTGACCGTGATGAGCGACAGAATGGGCTGGGCGATGAGGGGACGCAGGGCGAACCGCTCGATTATCCACCCCAGGAATAAGGCGAAGACAACGACTATCGGAAAGGCGATGTATACCGGCAGTTCCGCCTGCGCCAGCATCGAATAGGTGAACCACGAGGAAACAAGCACTATCTGTCCCAGCGCCAGGTTAGCGACGCTGCTGGACTTCCAGACCAGCACGAATCCCAGGGCAATCAGGGCGTAGACCATGCCCACCGATATGCCGGTGATGACGAACTGGAGTAACTCTGCCATTTACTAGATGCTCCTTACCTGTATTCCCGTGGTTACCTGTCCCTTCCGCCCGTCCCTGTAGGTCACCGCCGCCTGCACGTCCACTTTCTCCTTGTCACCGTATAATGCTTCGATTAATTCCTTATATCTTTCTTCCATGAACTCCCTTCGTAATTTCCTGGTGCGGGTGAGTTCGGCTTCATCGGGGTCGAACTCCTTGTGGAGCAGGACGAACTTCTGCACGCGGGACTGCTCCGGTAAATATCCGTTGACTCTCTCCAGGTCCTGCCGCACGAGGTCGGCTATTTCTTTCTTCTGGGAGAGGTCGACGAAGGTGGTATAAGGGATGCGGTGGCGCTCTGCCCACTTACCCACCATGGCGAAATCTATGTTGACGATGGCGGAGACGTATCCCTTGTCCTTGCCCCCGATGACCATGGCGTCCTTAATATAGGGACTGAACCGCAGCCTGCCCTCGATGTACTGGGGCGCGTACTTGGCGCCGGTCTTCAGCTGTCCCATGTGCTCCAGCCGGTCCATGAATATCAGGTGTCCCTGTTCGTTGATATTAACGGCGTCCCCGGTATGGCACCACCCGTCGATGAGGGTTTCCGCCGTTTTCTCCTCGTTCTTATGATAGCCGGTGAACATGCAGTCGCTGTTTACCAGTAACTCACCTTCTCCGGTTATCCGGAGCGATGTCCCCAGCGCCGGTCGCCCAACGCTCTCGAACTTTATCTCGCCCTTGCCGTGCGACGATATCAGTCCCGCCTCGGTGCTGGCGTAGCACTGCCGCAGCTCCACGCCGATGGCGTGGATAAGCCGGAAGGTATCCAGGCTGAGCACCGAGCTTCCTGTAACGGCGAACCTGACCTTGCTCAGTCCCAGCCGGTCCTTGAGCGGCCGGAACAGGGCTAAATAGGCTATTTGATGCAGGATGCGCCAGAACAGGTTCGGGGTCTTACCCTCGAATTGTATGTCGGCGATTTTATGCCCCACCGGCAGGAAAAGGTTGTAGGTAAAGCGTTTCAGCGCGTTGGCGTCCACCATCTTCACCTGTATCTCGCTGACCAGCCCCTCCCACTGGCGGGGACCGTAGATGACGAAGTTCGGTCCTACCTCCCGCGTGTCTTCGGCGATTGTTTCCGGTTCCTCGGGGAAGTTGAGCTTGGCTCCGGTAAGCAGGTGCGGGATGGTGGCGAAGTAGCTGTCCCCCACCCATGCCGCCGGGAAGTTAGAAATCAGGTCGTCGTTTTCATTCATCGGATAGCGGTCGACGAATCCCATGGCGGTGGTTATCAGGGCGCGGTGGTTGAGCATGGCGCCCTTGGGTAGTCCGGTCGTCCCGGACGTGTAGTAGATGAAGGCGATATCCTCCCCCTTGCCCGCCTCCAGGTTCTCCTCGAAAAGTCCCGGGTGCTCTTTCTCGTATTCCCTGCCCAGTTCTATTACCTCGTCGAAGCTGATGAGAATATCATCGTCGTAGTTGCGCAGCCCCTTGGGGTCCCAGTAGATGACCTTTTTCAGCAGCGGCAACTCGTCCTTTATTTCCAGGAACTTGTCTGACTGCTCCTGGTCGTTGACGATGGCGAATTTAGCGTCCGAGTGCTCGGCGACGTACTTGACTTCCGAGGGAATGGAATCGACGAAGATGCCGGTGGCGATGCCACCCGCCGCCTGAACGGCGAACTCCCCCCAGAACCACTGCGGTTCGTTGTCCCCGATGATGCAGGCAACGTCGCCCCGTTCCAGTCCCAGGCTAATCATCCCCAGCGAGAAGTATTTAATATGATTATAGTAGTCCTCCCAGCTGTACCGGTGCCAGACGCCGAACATCTTCATGGACATGGCAATCCGGTCGCCCCACTTATCGCGGTTGCTCTTGATTATCTGTGGAATGGTCTCTCGTTTTTCCATCTTATAAATTGAATTACCTCCCGCTCGGGGGAGGTAATCTGAAATCCATCGATTATTGTCTATAAAAGACTGCCAACCTTACTAAATTTCACCTCCCACGCGCACCTCCTGTGCGCCTGGTAAAGACGAATTTCGGTTTCTCCAGCTTGCCTTGAATGATTGTCATTTGCTTATTGTTTTCCTATGAGATAAACGATGGATTAGCTTACCACACGGAATGTGTTTCTGTCAATTAAATCGAGTCTGGTGTGAGGCTGTCCCGCACTCACGCCGTGGTAACCGTGGTGCCGGTGGCTTTGGCGATGAGCTTGCCGTCCTGGTTGGTCACCGTCATCTCGGACACGCCGATACGCCGTCCGCTCCTGATTACCCGGCATTCGGCGATGAGTTCGTCGCCCGGTCTGGCGCCGGAAATCAGGTGGATATTGAACTGCGTGGCGATGCTGGGACTCACCAGCGAGTTGGTGGCATAGGCAAAGGCCTGGTCGGCAATGGACATGACGATTCCCCCGAAGACCAGCCCGTTGAAATTCATATGGTCGTCCGTCAGCTTCATGGAAACCCTGGAGTAGCCCGGCGTCAGTTCCAGCAGCTTCATATTGAGGAAGGAGGCGATTGGTTCGTTGGCTTCCATAACCTTGAGTTCAGCCACGTTATCTTTCTTTTCTCCGTCGGTTGCCGGCATATCGTCCCCTTTGTTTTCCTTATCGATTTTGCTACATTATAGCATAACTGTAAATCCATGTTGACAAACGGGGTGGCTATGGTTTCATAATAAAGCCGGATACCATGCCGAAAGGAGGTTGCGATGTCTGTCTACCTTATGCTGACGACTCTTACCGATGCGGGGAGGAAAGCCCTCCAAGAAGACCCGGAAATACTGAAAGAGATTAATAAAGAAGTGGAGTTCATGGGGGTAAAAATACTGAACCAGTACGCGCTTCTGGGACAGTATGATTTCGTTAATCTCGTCGAAGCCCCCAATAATGAGGCGATTGCCAAGTTGGCGATACGCCTGAGCGCCAAGGGCACCACGCAGACGCTTACCCTTGCCGCCATAAGCATCGACGACCTCATTCATACCCTGAAAAATAGAGAAGAGCCCTGGTAGGGCTCTGGAGTGTGGAGCGGGAGACGGGGTTCGAACCCGCGACAGCCTGCTTGGAAGGCAGGAACTCTACCACTGAGTTACTCCCGCTCGGTGCATCTATAATTTTAGCCGTAAAGATTCGGCTTGTCAAAGAATAGGCTGACTTTTCAGGTTAATCGTCCCAGCCGGATTTCGCCCCGTACGGCAGGGATGTCATGATGGCTTCTATCTCCCTGATTTTCCCGTTGACTATCTTGAATAGCTCGCTCACGACAACCGTAAAGGGCCGGCGGGCGATTGGTATCATTTCCACGGTGCCGACGCCGGGAACCTCGATGGAATTTATAGTGCCTTTGTGGTGGAACATGAACGTCCCGAAGGTTATCCCGCGCTCTTCGTCGATGACGGTATAACGCCGCGGCTGTATCTCGCTGATGTAGGCGAAAGTCCCGGAGCTGATTTGCCCACGGCAGTCGAGCGGCATGGGCGACCTGCCGGGGTCGGGCGGGAAAAGGTCGGGATTGTTCGTCGTCTGCATGCCGTTTTCGAGTCGATTGCACTCGTCCCAGAGCGGTACGCTATCGCCGTCGTCGCGCACCAGCGCTTCAAAATAAAGGTCGGACACGCGCACCATTTCCTCGCGGGAGACCCGTTCCTCCGACTTGAGGGCTTCCCGGTAGACGGCTTTGGGCTCGACCAGGTTCTCTATGGGTATGGGGCGTTCCCCGCCGCGTACGACGATGGTTTCAATCTCGGTGATAAGTCCTTTTTCCGTTTTCAAGCGGGTGGAGATGATGATGGGGAAGCCGTTTTCCTGCATCAGCCCGAACAGTCCTACCTGCCCCGTCTGCGGGTCGCATACATACAGCCGGTAAGTGGGCAGGTCGCTGGCGGTTGCCCAGAGTGCCTCCCCAACTGGCAGCAGTATGGTGTTTTCCGTATGCCTGACCGTTTTAGCCAGCGGCAGGCGCGCTGGCTCGTGGGCGACGAGCGCCTCCAGGTAGTCGTTCATCAGCGCTTCCAGAGAAGCGCGGGTGTGCGGTGAAGTCATGCGGGTAGCCTCCTTGCGTTGTTACTGGTAATATAACGACTCGTGGGTGATAAGTCAAAGGAACGTCTTACGATTCCGGGGTCTTTCTCCTGGAGTAGTAATGGACGTCGTAGTATTCGTAGCCGAGTTTCTGAAAGACCTCCTGTGATATCTCGTTGTCCCCGTCTATCACGCACGCTATTACCTCCAACCCCAGGCTGGCGAATTGCCCCTCCATCTCCCCGACGAGCTTGCGGGCGATTCCCTGATTACGGTATTCGGCATCGACGGCTAAGCGGTTTATCCAGCCCTTGCGCCCGTCATGCGTGCCCAGCACGCAGCCCACCGGCTTGCCGTCCGCCTCCGCCACCAGGAATACGGTGGTGCCGTTATCCAGCTGCTTTTTTATATTATCGTAAGAGTCCCTGCCCGCGGGACGGTATGGCAGGTCTGCCCCGTCCCACAGGGCGAGGATTCCATTATAATCTGCGAGTTTAAAGGGGCGAATTAGTATGTTTTTCATGTGGGGTGCTCCTGAATGAAATGATTAAAGGTAGATATTACACCAAAGTCAGCGGGAAAATCAAGCTAGAAACGTGTTTGAGTTTTAAGAACCGGGACTGAGCAACGTAGTTGTTCATTACCAAGTGTCTTCAACACCTTTACGAAATCCTTCTTGATATTCTTCTGATTCGTTAAAGTTACAACTCTCATTAACAATATCCTCTACAACTCCCAAAATATCGCCTATCATTTCTCCAAGTACATTATCAGATTTTCCATGCTTTCTTGCTTCTCTTCCAGCCTCAAGACCGTCCTGATAACCCCTTTCGTAATCGTCTGACATGACTCCTCCTCCTTTAAGTGGGGAAATAGTCTATCAATATGTGTTGAAATATACTCCTACCTTGTAATGTTGTCAATATCAGAATTATTAGGGCTGGAGCATGGGACAAATACAAGATTCCCCTCATTAGAGTTAAAGGCGTCCTTTATTGATATCGACCCTGCTTTACTATAGGCTTTGCCATATATACAAAGGGAGAAGAATATGAAATGTATGATTCATCCCGAATCTGAGGCGGTTGGAGTTTGTAGTAGTTGCGGAAAAGGGCTGTGTTATAGTTGTAAAGTGGAACTAGGAGGGAAACTGTACTGTCAGCCTTGTGCAAACGTGGTATTTTCAAAATATACGGATAAATCAAACGAGGTTTCGGCTTCATATTATATTCTTCCTGTGTTCTTCGGTTTGTTAGGTGGTGTTATAGCATACTTCGTTAATGATAATCATAACAAGAATAGGAACAGGGCAAAGAATATGCTTGGGCTGGGAATAATAGTTTCAATCGTGTGGTTTCTACCAGTGATTATTTCGTTCATTGTTCTTTTGTAATTAGAGTAATTTGTATCAAATAACGGTGTTTTATCTATAGCACTCCGCCCTCAAAATCCTTCCCCTTTTCCCGTCTCCCTCCTTTTGTAAAGGAGGGAGATACAGAGGGTGGTTTTTAGTACCCCGCCCCAAAAAAGAAGGCTGACCTCCCGGTCACCCCCCCTCTCTTTACCTGATAACTCGTAACCAACACCTGAAAATGGTGTCATTCTGAGGGAGCGTAGCGACCGTGAGAATCTCTCCTTGTCCTTTCTCCGTAACTATCGCGACAAACCCCCCTTGCTTGTTTCCCCCTTTTGGTACATCATGTAATCGTAGATGGTTGGCGGTTTACCCGGCTTACCATAAATTGAAAAACGAATACCCGCTTTTTAAAGCTGACTTAACATATAACGAAAAACGAATCCCTGAAGCTGATTAGCTACGGAAAAACGGGAAAAAATCGAAAAACGAATATCGAATCCCGTCCCAAAAACAAGGGGCTGGTCTCTCGGCCAGCCCCCCTTCGGTTAAACCCTGATGCTCCAATAAACTAGCTGTTCAGTATCTCCATAGCCTCGTCGCGGTAGGCCTCCATCAGGTACGGTATCCCCGTCACTTTCGCGCATTCCTCCGTCAGGCTCATCAGCTCTTTCCGGGTAATCGCCGGGATGCTGAAGCACCGCGCCCCCGCCATAAGCTGCTGAAGTCCCACGCGTATCTTCTCGCTGTAGCTGTAAAAGCCGATTGCCCCCAGCGGGATGTTCTCTATCTCCTTCGTGCCTACTATGTTTTTCACGTCCTCGTAGTTCACGAATATTTCCTCGGCAGTCGAGCCGTACTGGCTGATGGTATTGGGCAGCCTGCCCTCTTTCAGCCAGGCCTGGATGTTCTTGCCGACCATCCCCGGAATCATCAGGGCGCGCCCCATGCAGACCGCCCTCGTGAACGGCGCGCCCAGCGCCAGCGCCTTGAAGACGCCGTCCTCGCTGGAGAACGCCCCCGCGAAAGCGATATCCGGCACCCTCTCGCCCCTGTCCGCCAGCTTCTGGCAGAACTCCGCCGCCGCGGCATGCAGGTAGAGGCTGGGCATGCCCCACTCCTCCATCATCCGCCAGGGACTCATCCCCGTGCCGCCCGGGGCGCCGTCGATGGTCAGCAGGTCTATCTTCGCCCGTGAGGCCCACTTGATAGCCATGGCAAGCTCGCGCAGTCCGTAAGCGCCCGTTTTCAGGGTGATGCGCTTGAAGCCGATGTTGCGCAGTCGTTCTACCTCTTTGTAAAATGCCTCTTCCTCGATGAAGCCTAGCCGACTGTGCCTCTCGAACTCCTTGATGGCGCCATCCTTGAAGGCTGCCTGGTTGACCGGGTCCGATGGGTCAGGCGTAACGACGTAGCCGCGTTTCTGTAGCTCCAGCGCCCTTTCCAGGCTGTTCACTTTAATCTCGCCGCCGATGCACTTGGCGCCCTGTCCCCACTTAAGTTCGATTGTATTCAGGCCGTGCTTTTTGTGTACGTATTCGTCCACGCCCAGCCGGGTGTCTTCCACGTTCATCTGCACCAGGATTTCGCCGTAGCCCTGGTGGTAGCGCCGGTATGTCTCGATGCGGCGGTCCATGTCCGGCGCCGCCATTACCTTGCCGTTCTTATCGCGCACAAGCTCCGGGTCGATGCCGCAGACATTCTCGCCGCAGACCAGTGTCACCCCGCTGATGGCCGCTCCGATGGAGAAGTGCTCCCAGTTCTTCCGGGCAATCTCGGTGGAGCCTAGCGCGCCGGTAAAGATGGGTACCTTCATCTTGACCTTGATATCCCAGCCGTATTCCGTCTCCGTGTTGACCGCCGGGAACGTAGCCGTGTCCGGATTGCCTTCGACCCCCTCCGGTAAGCCCCTGGCTCCCAGGGCGTACCCCTGGATGTTCAGGTGTGAGTAATCTACCGGATAGTCTTTATCGCCTCCGGCAGTGATCTCGCCGAACGGTCCGGGGTAAATCAGTTCCCTGCCGCGGAAGGTGGCTTTGAATACCTCGCAGTTACCGGTGCACCCGTCGATACAGCGGGTGCAGAGTCCGCTCATCGGCACGACGCTGCGGCTGCGATTGGCGGTACGTGTGGCATCATTGGAATTGGGGCGCTGCAAATTCATTCTTTTCTATGCTCCTTTCAAGTTATTGTTGTGTATTTATGTTAAACCCCTTCATACGTTCAAACAGATACTTCCCGGAACCTCTCCAGGTCCCGGTAATCGTTGACGGCTTCATGGAACCTGACCATGTCTCCGTATTCCATGACCGTGCTCATACCCAGGTTTTCAGCGCTGATGCCGGCTTCCTCGGCTACAGCCACCGGGTTCAGTCCCCCGAGCAATATCAGCCCGATTTTATTAAGCCCTACCGGCATCTCGCATATCGATTCGCTGGTATTCCCGATGGTTACCAGTCCGCTGAAGCCCGCTTCCTGTAAATCGGCGATGACCTTGACAGCCGTGCTGCGACATATCGCCGGGATTTCCCTGAAATTAGCCAGAACCTTGCCCTCGCCGATACTTATAACCTCGGCGACGGATGTCATGCGGGCTTTGAGAAAGATACTGGACGGGTCCAGCGAGCAGCCGGAATAATCTACGAGCTCCACGAAGCGCAGCGGCTGGTGGTTTCTCATCTGCAGTATCCCGCCGAAACGCGATTCTATAGGCACGCCCGCCTTGAGCAGTACGCCATTGAAAATAATACTGCAGACCGTTGCCAGTCCTATTTTATCAGGGGGTACCGTTACCTCGCCGATTTGCTGTCCTTCCGTAGCTATAGCGACCAGGTCGCTGGTGCAGAAATCGTTATCGAAAGCCAGTTTCATGGCTTGCAGGGCGCGTTTGAAATCCCCTTTGTTGAAAAGGGAGACGTTAATCGGCAATAATCCGGTGCGTTTTGCCGTGTCGAAGGTCGTACGGAAAGCCAGCGTTTCTATCTTGGAAATGGAGAACCCTACTTTGTCCTGGACCAGCGCGGACTGTACTTCCTCCATGCCTTTATCGGTGAGGACTCGACCGTCTCGCTGGCCCAATAAATAGGTCAACCCGCGTTCGTCCATGAGCCTGAGGTGGTATCTTACCGCTCTCTCACCAAGCTCAAATCCGTACTCTTTAAGTCGATTGGCGATAACCCTGGCCCCGAGCGCTTCCGTGGACTCGCTCAGGATTTTTAATATCGCTAGTTCCTTGCGTTCGACGCTTTGTGATTCGAAAGGCATTTTCGTTATAAGGAAATAGGAAACCGTTTTCCGTATTTTATAACGATACAGGTTACTTTGTCAAGGTGTTTTGAGCCCGATTTATCGGTGACATATGGCACGTAGGATGCATTCTGATGGCAATATATATGGCATATATTTGACAACTGTCCTCTTTCATTTTATAATTTATCATTAATGTAATAGTTGAGGTAAGTCGTTGCTTGCAACAGCATGGAGGCGATAATGGAAGGATTAAGAGAAAAGGTGCGGTCTTTAAGGAAAAAGAAGGGGTGGGCACAGGAAGATCTCGCACGGGAAATTGGCGTCAGTCTTTCCACGATTCAGCGTTGGGAAAATAAAGGTGGCAACCCTACCCGACTCGCCCGAAGGGAGCTGAAAAAACTATTTACAGATGCGGGAATTGCGTTCGATACCGGCGGTATTTAGTCTGTAAAGACATAGCCAGGCTGTTGCGATGTTATGAGAAAGCGAGAATTTATTATACGTAAGGCAAGTATTATGTAAACTATACCCTGTAGAATGGTCGGGGTGAGAGGATTTGAACCTCCGACCTCAGCGTCCCAAACGCTGCGCGCTAAACCGGACTGCGCCACACCCCGACGCTTACAGTATAACCGAGCACCAATAACGATTCAATAGTTCAAATCCTGGTATTTTCTTCGATTATTTTCACGACATCGAGGAGATTTTCCACATAATACCGCGTGTCAGCGGCGGGCTGGTTGTGAACGAGTATCGCCGGTATACCGGCCGCCGTGGCGCCCTTTACGTCCGATACGGGATTGTCCCCTATCATCCATACCGTCTCCGGATAATCCGCACCCTCAAGAGCGATGCGGAAGGCTTGTAGATTAGGTTTTTCGTAGCCGATGACGGCGGATGTGAAACACATATCGATATAACGGGTAAGCCCCAGCGACCGTATAACATCCGGCAACTCCGGCATGTGGTTGGAGAGTATGATATGCCGCCAGCCTTTCTCTTTGAGAGTGGCGAGGGTAAGCATGGTGTCTTCGTATAGGGTATATCGTTGTGGGTCGCACATGTGTTTACGTACCTGTCCGGCAATTTCGCAGGAGCGTTCGTGTTTCAATCCCACCCCCCGGTAAGCCCCGATAAAGAACGGCTCCAGCGCCGTCCACCAGGCTTCGGGGGTATTAAGGTGAGTGTGCGGTTCATCGGGTCGATGCCAGGGGAACCCGTCTTTCAGGAACGGTCTGATTTGCTCCTCGTCGACACCATGGCCGGGTTCGTACTCGTCCAGTGCATCCATCAGGGCTATACGCCAGCTGGCGAAATAGACGAGCGTGCCGTCGAAGTCCCAGATAATCGTCGGCTTAGTGCTTGTCATTGATTCCCCGTTACCCAAAAACAGAGAGGGGCTTTCGCCCCTCTTATACTTTACTTGGTTATAATTTAATCCCGGCAGTCGGGGCAGGCATCGTAATCGGATAATGGCGTGCCGGATGTCTTTGCGATGTACTCAATCTGCTTCTCCGGCGCCCAGTACTGCCCGCAGACGGAGCATTTCTTCAGCTTAAATTCCATCTTGTTATGGGGCCACCTGATGACCCGCGTGCCCCTCTTGTCTTCCATGGTGATGGCCCCCGTGGGACAGCTGTAAGCGCAGGAGCCGCAGCCAATACATGCCTCGGTAAAATCCTCGTTAAACGGAGTGGTGATTTCCCTCTCTACGCCGCGCTTTGCCAGGCTGATAGCCGCCACGCCGACCACCTCTTCACAGGTGCGTACGCAGTTGCCGCAGAGGATGCAGTCGTTATTACCCTTCTGCTTCACGAAGCGTGTTTTGGTAACGCCGATCTTCTCGGCTAAATCTTTGATTACCTCGGATTCCGGGCACCTTGCCAGCAGAAGTTCGAGCAGCATTTTGCGGATTCTCTGAATACGCTCGGTGTTGGTCTGGACGGTCAGTCCTTCCTCAACCTGGTAAATACAGGACGTGACCAGGCGTTCTCTGCCGCTGGCGGTCTTGATTTCCACCAGGCAGAGTCGGCAGGCTCCGTAGGGAGCCACGGCTTCGTTCTCGCAGAGCGTAGGAATATAAATGTTATTATCGCGGGCGGCGTACAGTATCGTAGTGCCCTCTTCCGCTGTGATTTTACGTCCGTTTATCGTTAAATTCACCATTTTCATCGTATCCTTACTTTACTTTTACCGCCTCGAAGTTGCAGACGCCGGCGGGGCACTCCTTTTTGTTGATATGGGCTTCGTACTCATCGCGGAAGTGCTTGATCGTGCTCAGTACGGGATTTGCCGCCTGCTGTCCCAGCGCACAGAGCGATGCATCAACAAGCGTAGCCGCCAGTTCTTCCAGCAGTTCGATGTCGCCCTTCCTGCCCTGTCCCTGTGTGATACGGGTCAGGATGTGCTTCATCTGCTGCAGGCCTTCACGACACGGCAGGCATTTCCCGCAGGACTCTCCCTCCAGGAAGGAAACGAAGTAGTTGGCGATGTTGACCATGCAGGTCTTGTCGTCCATGACAATCATGCCGCCGGAGCCCATCATCGAGCCTACCTTGGTAAGTTCGTCGAAGTCCACCGGCAGGTCGAGCAGGCTCTCCGGGATAACGCCCCCGGACGGACCGCCTGTCTGCACCGCCTTGAATTTCCTTCCCTTAGGGATGCCGCCGCCGAGGTCGTAGATAATCTCCCGTAGCGTAATGCCCATGGGTACCTCGACGAGACCGGTATTGACGATATTGCCCACCAGCGAGAATATCTTGGTGCCCTTGCTGTTCTTGGTGCCGATCTTGCCATACCATTCGGCGCCGTTGTTGATAATCAGGGGCACGTTAGCCCAGGTCTCGACGTTATTTAGATTGGTCGGCTGTCCCCAGAGTCCCTGCTCGGAGGTATGAACGTACTTGGCTCTGGGTTCCCCTACCCGGCCTTCCAGCGAAGCCATCAGAGCGGTGGACTCGCCGCAGATGAACGCGCCGCCGCCGCGCTGTATTTTAATATCGAAGTTGAATCCCGACCCCAGTATGTTCTTGCCCACCAGTCCGCGGGCTTCCGCCTGTTCGATGGCGGTCTGAACATGCCTGACGGCCAGGGGGTATTCGTTGCGGATGTAAATATAGCCTTGGTTGGCGCCGATGGCGTACGCGCCGATAATCATGCCTTCCAGGACGCTGTGCGGGTTGCCCTCCACGACGCTCCTGTCCATGTAGGCGCCGGGGTCGCCTTCGTCGGCGTTGCAGATAACGTATTTCGTTTTTCCTTTGGCTTTACGGGTGCTTTCCCACTTGTTGCCCGTGGGGAAGCCGCCGCCCCCGCGTCCCCTCAGCCCCGCCTTTTTCACCTCGTCGATAATCGCCTCCGGCTTCATCTGGAGCGCCTTGGCTAAAGCGGCGTAGCCGCCGACCGCCAGGTAGTCCTCGATAAAGGTGGGGTCGATCAGCCCGTTGTTTCCGAAAACGAGGCGTTTCTGGAGTTTGTAGAAAGGCACGTCGTGCTCATACGTAATCTTCTTGCCGGACGTGCGGTCTGAATAAAGCATCCGTTCGATAACGTTGCCTTTGCCGATTGTCTCGGTAAGGATTTCCGGCACGTCCTTGACCCTGACGCGCTGGTAGAAAATATCCTTGGGCTTGACAACCACCAGGGGGCCACGCTCGCAGAAACCGTGACACCCGGTAGCCCGGATGTCCACCTTGCCTCCCAGCTTGCGTTTCCTGACCTCCTCCTTGAAGGCGGCGGTAACGGCTTTACAGCCGTGGGCATGACAGCCCGTGCCGTTGCATACGGTGATAACCGCCTTCTTGGGGTCTCGCTTACCCGTTATCGACTTTCTTAAAGCCTCCAGCTCACCCACGGATTTTAGTTTAGCCACTGGTGACGTCCTCCACTCGTTAGTTATATTCCTTCAGCACGGAAACGATACCCTCGGGCGTCATCTCTCCGTGATAGTCTTCTCCGACGATTACCATGGGGCCGAGGGCGCAGGCGCCCACGCAGTTGACCGTCTCAAGTGTAAACTTGAGGTCCTTGGTAGTTTCGCCCCTCTTGACTTTCAGTTCCTGCTCGATTTTATCCAGCACCTTTACCGCCCCGCGGACGTGGCAGGCGGTGCCCATGCAGACGTTAATCAAATGGCGCCCCCGTGGCGTCAGGCTGAACGCCTTGAAGAAGGTAGCGACGCTGTAAACCCGGCTCAGCGGGATGCCGAGACCGGTGCTGGTCTCCTGCAGTACCTCTTTAGGGAGGTAACCCACTTCCGCCTGGATATCCTGCAGGATGTCCACCAGCAGCGCTTTATCGTGCTGATGCTTTTGCAGTACCTCTTTTGCTTTTGCCTTTAGCTGTTTTGGTGACATTAGCCTTCTCCAGTAGTTTTTGATATTCCAGTTCCACTCTTTCCTGTATCTGCTCGATAATATCATCGCTCAGGTGGCGGAACCTGCCCTGAATTTTCAGGTAGTCCGTAATCGGCCTGCGCTTCGGCAGGTCGATGCTCATTTTATAAACGCCGTTTTCTACCTCGTACAGCGGGAATACCCCCGTCTGTACCGACAGGCGCGCCTGCCGGTTTACCGTGTCCGTGGCGCTGCGCCAGCCGGTGGGACATACCGCGAGGATGTGCACGTAAGCCGGCCCCGGCGTGTCCACCGCCTTGCGGACCTTCGCCATAAGGTCGAAGGGGTAGCCGTGAGTGGCGGTAGCCACGTAAGGTATGTTGTGGGCGGCAGCAATCTCCGGCATGTTCTTCTTCCAGCTGAACTGTCCGGTACTCTTCTTGCCCACCGGTGAGGTGGTGGTCATCGCCCCGAAGGGCGTCGCCGAAGACCTCTGGATACCAGTGTTCATGTAAGCCTCGTTATCGAAGCAGATGTAGGTAAAATCGTGCCCTCTTTCCAGGGCGCCGGATATCGCCTGCAGGCCGATATCGCTGGTGGCGCCGTCGCCCCCGATGGCCACTACTTTAGTGTTCTCCGGCAGCGCCACGCCCTTCCTTTTCATGGCTTTATAGCCCGCCTCGATGCCGGATGCCACTGCCGCCGCGTTCTCGAAAAGTGTATGTATCCAGGGCAGTTCCCACGAGGTAAATGGTAGCTGTGAGGCGAAAATCTCCATACAGCCGGTCGCGTTTACGACGATTACGTTATTATCGAGGGCTTTAAATGCCTGACGCATCGCCAGGGCTTCGCCGCAGCCGATGCAGGCGCGGTGACCCGGCGCGAAATTCTCCCGTTTCTTGACCAGTCTGGGTACATATACCGCGTATTTTTCCATTATTCCCTCACCCCGTAAATCTCGTATTCGTTCTTGCTTCCGTGCGTGGCAATCTCGGTGCCTTTTTTAATGATATCCTTAAAGTTCGCCACGGTGATATCCCGCCCGCCGAGTCCGCCTACATAGCTGACTATCTTGGGTCGCTTGGGCTGATCATAGAAAGCCGCCTTGACTTCGGAGGCAAGCGGCCCCCCGGGTCCGCCGTAAGAGATAGCCCTGTCCAGTACGATGAGTACTTCCGTATCCTTGAGTGCTTCTCTAAGTTCTTCAAATGGGAAGGGACGCCACAGGCGCAGCCTTATCTGCCCCACGCTCTGTCCCTCGTCCACCATCTCGTCGACGGCTACCGAGGCCGTCTCACCGATGGCTCCCATCGTCATCAGGACGACTTTTGCGCCGTCGCTGTGGTGTTTCTCGACCGGGTAGTACTGCCGCCCGAAGGCTTTGCTGTACTTGTCCCAGACCTCCTTCACTACTTTCTTGGAGGCCTTTATATTCATTTCCTGCGCCCACTTCGTCTCTGTGAAAATAACCGGCGGGGCGAAGTCCCCCATAGCTACGGGACTATCGGGATTCAGAGGCAGGGGGAACTTGATGGGGGGCAGGAACTTGTCCACCGCATCCTGTTCCGGGAACTCTATCGGCTCGATGACGTGGGTCAGGTTAAAGCCGTCCAGGTGTACCATCACCGGCAGCAGCACCCGCCTGTCCTCGGCGATGCGGAAGGCGCAGATGATATTGTCCACGCACTGCTGGCCGTTCTCCGAGATTATCTGTATCCAGCCGGTGTCCCTGACGGACATTAAATCGGAATGGTCACACCAGATACTCAGCGGCGCGGATAACGCCCTGTTGGCTACCGCCATGACTATGGGCAGTCGCATCGGGGCGGCTACGTACACCACCTCGTTCATCAGGGAAAGCCCCTGGCTCGCCGTGGCGGTGAAAGTGCGGGCGCCACTCGCCGCAGAGCCGAGGCAGGCGCTCATGGCGGAGTGCTCCGATTCTACAGGTATATACTCCGCGTCCAGCTCGCCGTCGGCTACCAGTTCCGCCAGGTGCTCGACGATGTGGGTCTGGGGGGTGATGGGGTAAGCCGCGATGACATCCGGATTAGCCAGCTTGACCGCATCGGCAATCGCGATGGATACCTCGATACCTACTCTTGTCGTCATTATTCCACCTCCTCGACCATCGTTATCACCCTGGGCCAGCATTCCCTGGCGCAGATACCGCAGCCCTTGCAGTAGAAAAGGTCGGCTTCGAAATACCCGTCCTCGTTCTGACCGATACACCCTTCCGGGCAGTACAGGGCGCAGAGACCGCACTTAATACATTTGGTAAAATCGTAGGTCGGTCGCTGCGACCGCCAGGTACCGCTCTCGTACTGCCGGGCGCTGCCGGGGTCGGCTATAATCGTGCCGATTTCCAGGTCTTTCCAGGTATATTCACTATCGGATTTAGCCATTTACTGCTCCTCGATTACTACTTCTTTGTAGGCTGTTTCCATGGCGTTAATATTGCGTTCTCCCAGCCTCCCGAAACGTTTCTCCAGCGGCGCATGTACGGACTCTTTCTTAATGATGCCCGTGGTCTTGATAACGGCGCCAAGCATGGTGGTATTGACGATGGGCACGCCCAGCACCTCGCGGGCAATCTTGGTGGCGTTGACCGTGGCGACCGGATACTTGATGCCGAACTCGGACTTGATTTCTTTGGCGGTCTTGCGGGTATTGATGATTACCTTTCCGCCCTTCTTAAGCCCGGAGGTCACGTTGACCTTGTCCAGCAGGCTGGGGTCCAGCACCACGACGGCGTCCGGCTCGGTGATATCCGCCCGGATTCTTACCGGCGCCTGGCTGTCCACCCGGTTGAATGCCTGTACCGGCGCACCCCGGCGCTCCGGCCCGAAGCTGGGGAAGGCCTGCGCGTACTTACCCTCGCTGATGGCTGCCTGTGCCAGCAGTTCGGTGGACGTAACCGCACCCTGTCCTCCCCGTCCGTGCCATCTGATTTCCATGAGAGTTTTCGCTTTTGTCATTTTTTACTCCATGTACCAAAAACGCCCCTGGAGCGACTTGAACGCTCGCACCCGGCTCCGGAGGCCGGCGCTCTATCCAC
>JAFGPF010000072.1 GCA_016926115.1 Dehalococcoidales bacterium
GGGGCTGGGCACGATGGGATTCGGCCTGCCGGCGGCGATGGGCGCCAGGGTAGGCAGACCCGATAAAACCGTCTGGTGCATCGACGGCGACGGTAGTCTCCAGATGACCATCCAGGAGCTGGCGACGCTGGTACAGGACGATATTGCCGTCAAGATAGCCATTCTCAACAACGGCTACCTGGGCATGGTGAGACAGTGGCAGGACCTGTTCTACGAGAAGAGGTATGTCGCCACGCCGATTTCCTGCCCGGATTTCGTCAAGGTCGCCGATGCGTACGGTATTCCCGGCCTGCGGGTGACCCGCCGCGAAGATGTGACCGGGGCTATCCAGCAGGCGATGGAATATGACGGTCCGTTTTTAATCGACTTTATGGTGGAACCGGAAGAGAACGTATTCCCCATGGTGCCGCCCGGAGCCTTGAATATCGAGTTCATCGAGCAAACGAAGAAAGAGGTGTCGACATGGCCACGAACCAGCACACGCTAGTTGCTATCGTTCAGGACAAGCCCGGCGTCCTCAATCGTATCGCCAGTCTTTTCCGCCGCCGGGGATTCAATATTGACAGCATCGCCGTGGGACACAGTGAGGTGGCTCATCTTTCCCGCGTCACCATCATCGTCAACGGCTCTAACGCCATGGTCGAACAGGTCAGGAAACAGCTGGACAAGCTCATCGACGTGGTCAGGGTGTCCGATATAACCGGGGATAATATCACTATGCGCGAGCTGACGCTCGTAAAAGTGAAGGCAAGCTCCGCCACGCGCAGCGAGATTATCGAGATTGCGGACATCTTCCGTGCCAATATCGTGGACGTGGCGTCCGACTCGTTGACTATTGAGATAACCGGCGACGAGGATAAAATCGATTCTCTCTTAAAGCTGCTGAAAGGCTTCGGCATACGCGAGATTGCCCGGACGGGCCGAGTCGCCATGGTCAGAGGTAATATCGGCAGCGTACCGGGTGAGGAAAAAGCCGCCGCAAAACGCGCCAGAAAATAGGCTTTTACATATTAATAAGTAATACGGAGAGGGGGCTTATGCCCCCTCTCCTTTATATGGGGAGTTTAAGAGGGGCGAGGTAAAGATAATCTTGAAAAATCCACGCTTATTCAAATTTACGACCGAAGATCTGGACAACCTAACATAAAACGTGTATAATATATCTGATTAACCATGGATACCTACAAATATTCCTTTATTGGGAGAATTAAACTCATCCTTACCGGCCCCTCTCTGATTTAAGAGAGAGGGGATCAGGCGGTTGCATCTCTGAATAATTTTCCCGAGGAGGAATATTTTTATGGATAAGGTTATAATCTTTGACACCACACTACGTGACGGGGAGCAGGCGGCGGGTGGCACTCTAAACGTTCAGGAAAAGCTGGAAATCGCGCGTCAGCTGGAAAAGCTGGGCGTGGATATCATCGAGGCGGGCTTCCCTGCCAGCAGCCCCGGCGACTTCGAGGCGGTCAGCCTAATTTCTCGCGAAATCAGGGACTCTGCCATCTGCGCGCTGACGCACGCCAACTTCAAAGCCGTCGACCGCGCCTGGGAGGCGGTCAAGGAGGCGGCGCGCCCGCGCATACATATTTTCCTCTCGGCTTCGGATATCCATATCATTCACCAGTTGAAGAAGAGCCGGGACGAAATCATGAAAATGGCTTGCGATAACGTAGCTCGTGCTAAGGGCTACACCAGCGATATTGAGTTCTCGCCGATGGACGCCAGCCGTACGGAACCGCGGTACCTCTACCAGATTCTGGAAGCCGTCATCGATGCCGGCGCCACCACGGTCAATATTCCGGATACGGTCGGCTACGCCATACCGGAGGAGTTCGGCGGGTTAATCGCGGGTATCATTGAGAACGTAAAAAATATCGATAAAGCCGTCATCAGCGTGCATTGCCATAACGACCTGGGTCTGGCGGTTGCCAACAGCCTGGAGGCTTTGCGGCGCGGGGCGCGCCAGGTTGAATGCACCATCAACGGCATCGGCGAGAGGGCGGGCAACGCCTCGCTGGAAGAAATCGTCATGGCTATCCAGACCCGCAAAGACCTGTACGACCTGACGACAGACATCGACACGAAGCAGATATACCGGACGAGCCGGTTGGTAAGCGATATGACCGGATTCCTGGTACAGCCCAACAAGGCAATCGTCGGCGCCAACGCCTTCAGCCACGAATCGGGTATTCACCAGGACGGCGTCATCAAGATGCCGATAACCTATGAAATCATCGACCCCCGGACCGTCGGCGTTCCTTCCAGCAGTCTGGTGCTGGGGAAGTTAAGCGGAAGACATGCCTTCAAGCAGAGGCTGTCCGAACTGGGTTACACCCTGTCGGATGAAGACCTGAACAAGGCTTTTGCCGCCTTCAAGGAGCTGGCGGATAAGAAGAAGGACATCACCGACCGCGATATCGAGTCGCTGGTGGCCGAGGAGCAGCGTACTGCCTCCGAGGAGTACCACCTTAGCCGCCTCCAGGTTACCTGCGGCGACCAGGGCGTGCCCACGGCAGCGGTGAGGCTCGTCGGGCCGGACGGCAAGATGCGGGAAGACGCCGCCCTCGGCACGGGACCGGTGGACGCGGTCTATAAAGCGATAAACCGTATCGTTAAGGTGCCCAATTCCCTCACCGAGTTCACGGTGAAATCGATTACCGAGGGCATCGACGCTATCGGCGAGGTGCTGATACGGATTGAGAGCGACGGCGTGACCTACACGGGACGCGGCGCCGATACGGATATCATCGTTTCCAGCGCCAAGGCCTACATTAACGCCCTTAACCGCTTGATTGCCGCCGGGAAAAAAGACAGCTAGCCTTTCAGGGGCAATCAGGGCTTCAGGCACCGGTTCTCCTTTTGCGGAAGCCGTGAGCTTGTGCGCTTTTCCACAAATGGTTATAATCTGGTATAGTCTGTATATTGCGTTCGAGAATACGTGATAAAGGGGTAGAAAATTGAACTTAGCCGAGCAGATACTGGCGGCTCATGCCGATAAAAAAGAAGTCGGCCCCGGCGAATTTATCAACGTCCGGGTGGACATGATTGTGTCCAACGACATCACGGCGCCCATCGCCATACGGGAGTTCCGTCGACTCGGCGTGGATAAGGTGTTCGACCCTTCAAAAATCGTCATGGTGCCGGACCACTTTGTGCCCAACAAGGATATCCAGTCCGCCGAGCAGGCGAAGCTGATGAAAGAGTTCTGCTACGAGCAGGGGATACGGTACTTTGAAGTGGGGCAGATGGGCATCGAGCACGTCCTACTGCCGGAGCAGGGACTGGTATTGCCTGGGGACGTGGTCATCGGGGCTGACTCTCATACCTGTACCTACGGCGCGGTGGGGGCTTTCGCCACCGGCATGGGCTCCACCGATATCGCTGCCGCGATGGCTACCGGCGATATCTGGATGAAGGTGCCGCCGACTATCAAGATTATCTATAACGGTACTCTCGGGAAGTGGGTAGGGGGGAAGGACCTGATTCTCTATACCATCGGGGATATCGGCGTCGACGGCGCCCTGTATTCCGCTATGGAGTTCACCGGCGAAGCTATCGAAGAGTTGAACATGGACGGGCGTTTCACCATGGCGAACATGGCTATCGAGGCTGGCGGCAAGGCGGGACTGTTCCACGTGGACAATAAGACGCAGCTTTACATAAAGTCTAGGGCGCCTCGTTCTTACCTGGTTTATGAACCGGATAACGACGCCGAATACTCAAAGATAATTGAATACGATGTCTCCGCCATCGAGCCGCAGGTATCGCTGCCTCATTCGCCGGCCAACGCCAGACCGGTCGGCGAGGTAGGCGATATAGAAATCGACCAGGCGGTCATCGGCAGCTGCACCAACGGGCGAATCGAGGACCTGCGCCTAGCTGCACAGATACTGAAAAAGCATAAGGTTAATGAGAGGATACGCTGTATCATCATTCCCGGCACGCAGCAGGTGTACCTCGACGCCCTGACGGAAGGGCTCATCGAGACGTTTATCAAGGCGGGGGCGGTGGTCAGCACGCCTACCTGCGGGCCATGCCTCGGCGGGCACATGGGTGTGTTGGCCGACGGCGAGCGTTGCATCTCGACGACCAACCGTAACTTCGTCGGGCGCATGGGCAGCACCAAGTCGGAAGTTTACCTGGCTAATCCGGCGGTGGCCGCCGCCAGCGCCGTGGCGGGAAGAATCGCAAGCCCGGACGACGTCATGGGAAGGGCGGCGAAAGATGAAGATAACGGCGCTTAAAGTGGATTATGAGGGGCGAGCCCCTTTAAACACTATTTACTCTCCCTTGATGGGAGGGTTTAGGTGAGGGTGAACTATAAACAAGGAGCTAAAATGACACTAAAAGGAAAGGTCTATAAATACGGCGCAGACGTTAACACGGACGTTATTATCCCGGCGCGTTACCTGAACGTCTCCGACCCCGATGAACTCGCCGCGCACTGCATGGAAGATATAGATGCTGACTTTATCCACACGGTAAAGCCCGGCGATATCATCATGGCTGCCACCAACTTCGGCTGCGGCTCATCGCGGGAGCACGCCCCGCTGGCCATCAAGACTGTCGGGGTGTCCTGCGTTATCGCCGCAAGCTTCGCCCGCATCTTCTTCCGCAACGCCATCAACATCGGACTGCCGCTCCTGGAATGCCCGGAAGCGGTGGATAACACCGAATCCGGCGACGTTCTGGAAGTAGACCTCGCCCTCGGCAAGATAAAAAACGTAACTAGGGACATGGAATTTACCGCCGAGCCTTACCCGGAGTTCATGGCGGAGTTGATTGCCGCCGGAGGGCTCATCGAGTATACGAAGAATAGACTGGCAAATATGCAAGTATAGACTCTACCCGTATGGGGGAGAGGTCCAAAAATATGAGGAGGACATAAGTGAACTTTAACCTGACAGTACTACCCGGCGACGGCGTCGGACCGGATGTAACCACGGAGGCCGTGAAGGTCTTGCAGTCGGTCGGTAAAAAATACGGCCATAATTTCAAAATGACCGAGAGGCTTGTCGGCGGGGCGGCTATAGATGCCGAAGGCGTGGCCGTCTCTAAAGATACTCTAAAGCTGTGCAAGAAAAGTGATGCCGTGCTGCTCGGCGCCGTGGGCGGACCCAAGTGGGACGACCCTTTAAATAAAGTGCGACCCGAGGACGGCCTGCTGGAAATGCGCAAGTACCTGGCCCTGTTCGCCAACCTGCGCCCGGTCAAGGTCTTTCCGGTGCTGGTGGACTCCACCAATCTGAAGCCCGACGTGGTCAGGGACGTCGAGTTTATCTTCGTACGCGAGCTTACCGGCGGACTGTACTTCGGCAGGCCCAAGCGGCGCTGGACGACGTCTAAAGGCAGGCGCGCCGTGGACTCCATGGTGTATTCCGAGCAGGAAATCGAGCGCATCGTGCGGGTCGGCTTCGAACTGGCGCGGCGACGCCAGAAAAAACTGATATCAGTGGATAAAGCCAACGTGCTGGAATCGTCCCGACTCTGGAGACAGGTCGCCGTGGAGGTCGCCGAAAACTACCCGGACGTCTCCCTGGAACACATGCTGGTGGACGCCTGCTCCATGCGGATTATCCAGAATCCCGGGTACCTGGACACGCTGGTGACGGAGAACACCTTCGGTGATATCCTCACCGACGAGGCTTCCATGCTGGCGGGTTCGATGGGCATGCTGCCCTCGGCGAGCCTGGCGGGCGTGCCGGAGGCGGGCGTGAGAATCTTCGGACTGTACGAGCCGATTCACGGCAGCGCGCCCCGGCGGGCGGGACTGGACATGGCTAATCCCATCGCCGTCATCATGAGCGTCGCTATGATGCTGCGCTACTCATTTGCGCTGGAAAAAGAGGCTCAGGCGGTGGAGTACGCCGTCGAAGCCGTGCTGAATGAAGGCTATCGTACCTATGATATAATGAGTGAAGGTAAGCAGAAGGTCGGAACCAGGCAGATGGGCGACCTTATTGCCGGGAAGGCGGGAGGCTAGAAGTTGGTCAAGGTTGAGCTTTACGATACCACGTTGCGCGATGGTGCCCAGAGCGAGGGTATATCCTTTTCCGTCGTGGATAAGCTGCATATCGCGGAAAAACTAGACGAGCAGGGCATCCACTATATCGAGGGCGGCTGGCCCGGCTCCAATCCCAAGGACGCCGAGTTTTACCAGCGAGTTAATGAACTCTCACTGAAAAACGCGCGTATCGTCGCTTTCGGCAGCACGCGCCATCGCGATAAGAAGGCGGAAGAGGACAACAATCTCGTCATGCTGGTGGAAGCCGGCGTGACGATAGCCACGCTGGTCGCCAAGAGCTCGGACCTGCAGGTCGAGCGCGTCCTCAAGGCCACGCTGGAAGAGAACCTTAGCATGATTGCCGACTCCATACGTTATCTGAAGTCGAAGGGAATCGAGGTCTTTTTCGATGCCGAGCACTACTTCGACGGCTATAAGTCGGACGCTAAATACGCCCTCAAGACGCTGGAGGCGGCGGCGGACGCCGGGGCGGCTTGCCTGGTGCTCTGCGATACCAACGGCGGGGCCCTGCCGGACGAAATCACGGAGGCGGTGAAATCGGCGGCAAAGGCGACGAACGTGCCGCTGGGTATCCATTGCCATAACGACGGCGGGCTGGCGCTGGCGAACACGCTGGCGGCGGTCCAGGCGGGCGTCCTGCAGGTGCAGGGCACCATCAACGGCTACGGGGAACGCACCGGTAACACGAACCTCTGCGCGGTCATACCCGCTTTGAAGCTGAAAATGGGTATCGACTGCGTTACCGACGGGCAGCTGGCTAAGGTGACGGAGATATCTCACGCCGTCAGCGAGATAGCCAACAAGGCTCCCGACCCTTATGCCCCCTACGTCGGCACCAGCGCCTTCAGCCACAAGGCGGGCTACCACATGGACGGCATGACCAAGTGGCCCGAGGCCTACCAGCACATCGACCCCGAGAAGGTCGGTAACAAGCAGCGGACGGTCGTGTCCGACCAGTCCGGCAAGCGCAACATCATCACCAAGGCTAAGGAGCTGGGCATCGACCTATCGTCGGATGCAAAAGATACCAAAGACCTCCTCGCGCATATCAAGCTGCTGGAGAGTCGCGGTTTCCAGTACGATAACGCCGAGGCGTCTTTCGAACTGCTGCTGCACCGCGCCGAGTCGGACTACAAGTCCCCCTTCGAACTCATCGACTTCATGGTGTTGGTGGAGTCCAAGCGGCGCGCTTCCACGCGCAAAGCCGAGGGGATGCTGTCGGAAGCCATGGTCAAGGTTAAAGTCGGTAAGGAGATAATCCACACCGCCGCGGAAGGCGACGGCCCCGTTAACGCGCTGGACCTAGCGCTGCGTAAAGCCCTGTTACAATTTTATCCCAGCCTGAAACAGGTCAAACTCATCGACTATAAAGTGCGGATTCTGGAGGAGAGCACCGGCACGGAATCGCAGGTGCGCGTGCTTATCGAGTCCTCGGACGGTAACGAAGAATGGCGGACGGTCGGCGGCTCCACCAACATCATCGAGGCCAGTTGGCTCGCCCTCGCCGACGGACTGGAATACTGGCTGCTCAAGCACGGGGGTTAAGTAGTTTTATATCTCCCCACCCCTCGTATCTAAGCTATTCCCACCCATGCCGCCCTCGTACCATCTACGGCTTAGCCCAGAGTAAAAATCCCTCTCTAACTCTCCCTTTGTCAAAGGGAGAGGATGACCCTGCGTATTCGTACATCAAACGCTTTAGTCCAATCTGTCTTCCTCCTTCGTAAGATCACGATTCAATCCGTTCATACGGGATTCCGCATGAAATCGGAAAGGGAATAAGGGAGATTTATAAAAGCGGAGTGTTTAAGAGGGGCGTCAGCCCCTCTTTCTTTATTCCCCCCTCTCCTGATAACCTCGCCAGGAGAGGGGGATTAAGGGGGTGAGGTATGCAATACACGTCCCTTTCTGATGTTTCCCCGTTGTTGTATAATGGTAATTGAAGCTGAATAATCGTTTGTGGGAGGGGTCAAATGGGCGAGATAAAAAGCGCCGCCGAAATAGCCAGGGAGAAAATCGCCAACATCGGCGAGCCTACTGAAGAAGAGCGCCTCAAGTGGAAATACGCACCGGTCGGCGATAAACTGGCGGCTCGCTATCTAAAAGACAATATCAACCTTGTCGGCGAGGTGGACAAATACGAAGGCAAGACGAGGAAAATCATCGTCGACGGCATCAGCGATATCCTGTTAAGGAATATCGGTCTCCCCCGGAACGAAGCCGCCCGCCGCACCAACAATAAGGCGATGGAAGGGTTGAAGTCCCTGAAAAACAACAAAACAGCCATGGAGAACGTTTTCAGCAAAATTAGAAAAATCTTCGACCACTATGTCCAGGAAGGCGCCAACCAGAAGAAACAGGCGTACGCATCGCTGAAAGCGGAATTCGAAGAAAAGATACAGCAGGCTATCCGGCAGCAGACCGGCGTCAGCAACGCCAGGATGAATATCGACGTGGAAAAGCAGCCGCAGTTCCTGGAAGAATGGCAGAGGGTGCAGTCCCAGATGGAGGCGCAGTATGTCTCGGTACTGGACGAATACAAACAGGAACTGGCGGCAATTGATTAAAAATGAGCATGGATGCTGATAGCGATAAAATCGAATACGCGGCGCGCCATACCGAAATACTGAGGCATCCCCGGCAGCATTTGGCGACCTTCGGGATTACCAATGTCTATTACTATATCGTCACCGAGCCTATTTACAGGGAAATCGTCAGCGATGTCAGTGAGACGGTTATCCGGGAGGGAAGGGTTATCGCCGAGCGACCCAAAATAGTCACGCCGTATTATCTGACCCAGCTGGAAGGGTTCAGCTACGATGCCCGTAAGTATTTCGAGATGCTCATGAGGATGCATGGCCCGGATGTCCCCGGACTGTTTTACACCTATAAAAACGAGCCCAAGGGACTCAATATCGTCTCCGACAAATGGCCTATCGTCGTGGACAGGCTGAACAAAGAAATCGATGAAAAAGGCGACCCCCTGGCTTCCATCATTAGGGGGCAGGACGAGCTCTGGGACGTGTCCCTGCTGAAGTTCATCTATGAGATTACCACCCGTTCCATGCCGGAGAATATCGCCCAGCTCGGCTCCAGGGGCATGCTCGGCATGAGTCACGGCGGCGTGCCCGTCGGCGCCCGGCAGAAAATCGAGGAGATGTTCCAGCAGGTAGCCCTGGGTGAAATCAAGGCCTACGAGCTTGAACGCGAGCTTAATCACTGGGGCGTCTTCGAGGAATACCAGGACAGGTTCTTCACGCTGGTCAAGGGAAAAAAATAAAGTTACATGCCGGAAAGGATTTTATGATGAAAATCTCGGTAATCGAAGCCAGAGACCTTTCCGAAGCATGGTTTCTCTGCCTGGGTAAAGTCCTTGATGACGGCTGCGAGTATAAAATCGACCGCGGCAGCTACGAGGGGCAGAACCGTAAGCAACTGGACCTGGCCGTGGTGCAGGTAAGTTATCCGGCGACAAGACCGCTGATACCGGACGTCCCCCAGGGCGTGCCCCCGCCCAGCACCATGGACTACGTGGAAAGTTATCTGCCGTACCTCATGACGGGGCATCGCCGGGAAGGGGAGCAGTATACCTACGGTCAGTATCTGGAGAAGCAGATAGCCGAGGTAATCCGGATGTACCGTGAGGACGGGCATAACACCAATCAGGCTTTCATGGCGGTGGGCGATGCTCAATCCATCTATCTGCCTGACCCGCCGTGCCTGCGAATGATAGACACCAGGATAAGGGATGGCAGGCTGGATTTTTACGCTTATTTCCGGTCGTGGGATTTATGGGCGGGTTTCCCCTCGAACCTGGCGGCGATTCAGCTCCTCAAGGAATACATGGCGGGCGAGGTAGGCGTTGAAGACGGCGAACTGGTAGCCATGAGCAAGGGTCTGCATCTCTACGAATATTCCTGGGAACTGGCTAAAGCAGTATTGAGAGTAAGTTAACCGGACTGTTAAGTCCGCACTTTTTACGGAGGTTGATAATGGATCACGTTGAAGTTGTTGCGGATATGGTCGTGGAATCAAGTAAAATAGTCGTTTTTACCGGCGCCGGATTCAGTACGGAGTCGGACGTGCCCGATTTCCGCGGACCCCAGGGGGTCTGGAGCCAGTTCGACCCCAGCGAACTGAACCTGCCGAATTTCCTGCGGAGCGAGGAAATCAGGGAGAAGTACTGGCAGGTGCACCGCATGTTCTGGGAGACGGTCCGGGAAGCCCAGCCGAACAGCGGCCATTATGCTGTCAATGAGCTTCATGTTATGGGCAAGCTGGACTGCATTATAACGCAGAATACGGACGGACTGCACCAGAAAGCCGGCGTGCCGGACGAAAAGGTGCTGGAGCTGCACGGCACGATGCACTGGGTGGACTGCCTGGACTGCCAGCGCCGCTATCCCCGCGAGGAGGTCCACCAGAAAATGCTTAACGGTCAGGTGGTCCCCCGCTGCGATACCTGCAACGGTATTCTCAAGCCGGCGACGGTCGCCTACGGACAATCGATGCCGGAGAGAGAGACCCGCGAATCGGAAGTAAGGTCCGCCGGGTGTGACCTTTTTCTTGCCGCCGGGTCTTCGCTGGTGGTCTATCCTGCGGCGCAGATGCCGCTCATCGCCAAGCGCGGCGGCGCCAAGCTGGTGATTCTCAATATCGGCAATACGCCCCATGACCACCACGCCGATGTCGTCATCGGCGAAAAAACGGGCGAAACTCTTACCAGGATAATCGCCAGGGCAAAGGAAAAACTCGCCGGATAGCGTATTCTTCCGGAAGTCTTGATGACGTTTCAGGGAACTAAGTTGATTAAATCCCGGTTAATATTCGCGCTGCTGTCGGTCGTTGTTCTATCGTCGTTTCTATTGCCCGCCGCCGGTTGCTCCGCCCCGGAGCGCGACTTCGATGCCTGTCTCCATGAAATCACGGAGCCGTACCACTTTAATCTCGCCGGCTGGGAGCTGCAGGCTATCTCAAGCGAAATCGGCAGGCTGTTCGTTCCCCGCGAGGAAATTGCGGATAACGTTACCTCGGTCTTTTTTTCCAACGTAGAACGAATCAGGAGGCTGGAATCGGAGATAGCAGCCGTCAAAGCGGGCAGGCGGCAGGGAGACCTGGCGGCTCTGGAAGATGAACTCGGCAAGCTGCAAAGTCAAAACGCAGCACTGCTGGAACCCCTCGAAAGACTGCTGGAAACGCAGGTAAGAGAGGCGTATTCCGGGCAGGGCATCTACAATCCCCTGGACAGATACGCGAGTTTTAAAATCGGTTTCCCCCCGCTGAACATTCATCTGGGCACGCCGCCCCATTTGCTGGTAATATCTCCCCGGGACAGGATAGAAAGCATGAGGGAGATTATCCTCCTGCCGGACATGAGCGTGGAGGATATGGAGAAAATCGAGGCTGAAATAGACAGCTTCGGTGTTTCGTCGCTGGTGGTCAACCTGGGTGGTATGGCGACCTATCCGAGCTATGTTACGGATAAAGCGGACGTGCGTTTTATGCTCAATACCGCCGCCGAGGAATGGCTCCACCAGTACCTTGCCTTCACGCCGCTGGGATTTCGCTACGTGCTGGACCTCGCCGGTATCCGCCGTGATTATGATATCGCCACCATGAACGAGGCCGTCGCCGGAATAGTCAGCAAGGAAATCGGCGCCCTCGTCTACGAACAGTATTGCGCAACGGGAGAGTATGACGACGCCAACCGGACTGTGGAGTCCGGCTTCGACTTTAATAAAGAGATGAGGGAAATCAGGAAGGTCGTGGACGAATACCTGGCAAAGGGCGAGATAGAACAAGCCGAGGAGTTCATGGAAGAGAAGCGGTTGTACCTGGCGGAAAACGGCTATTATATCAGGAAGCTAAACCAGGCTTATTTTGCCTTCCACGGCGCCTATGCGGACAGCCCCACCTCCGTAAGCCCCATCGGGGTGGACCTCCGGGAACTTAGAAAGCGAAGCACTTCCCTGAGAGAGTTCCTGGATACCGTCGCCGGGATGACCTGTCTTGAGGAACTGGCGGAAAGCCTGCAAGAGTAAACGGATTCAACTCTACACAGCCGCTGTTTTTATTTAATTACTCTCAATTATGGGGAAACGTTTACATAAATTTTAGTTTTTCACACATGAAATTTATTATTGGTTTATCTCTGTATTGTCAAAATAGGGGTGATATTGTAGGAAACGATAACTTCATTAATAAGTGGAGGGGTAAATGAGGCGGCTTCCTGCACGAATAAAGCCGATTAGAGTGAAAGCCGGGCAGGTCCTCAAGATGCCCGGGCTGCAGCGCCGGATGGCTCAGGTCAGAACGGGAGGCGTTGCCAGGGCAATACCACCTAAGCCTGTTGCCAGGGTAATGCCGTCTGAAAAAGCTGCTCCGGGAAATATCACGGTAGCGCAGCCTGATATAATGTCCAGGCCTGACAGCGTAATCACTCAAAAAGAAAAGTACGGCGATAACGGCGGAGACAAGGCACTTACACCTGTAAAATTACCATCGCAGGCCGGTGTATCCAAGGTTGCCCTTCTCGAGAAACTCTGGGCAAGGGTTAAACCGGAAGACAAAGAAGACGAACTGATTACCTGCATCATGCGCATGACCCATGATGCCGTGAATTCCTCGGCGTCATCGCTGCTTTTGCTGGACGATAACACCCAGGAACTGTATTTTAAGTTCGCCGACGGTCCCGTGGGACAGCAGTTGAAACGGTTGCACATCAGCCGTCAGTCGGGAATCGCCGGCTGGATAGTGCGTAACGCCAGGCCCCTGGTCGTCAACGATGCTGAAAAGAATGCTAATTTCTACAAGCTGATAGATAATGCCACCGGTTTTAAGACGAAGTCTATCATCGGAGTACCGATAATCATCGGCGAAAAAGTAATCGGTGTTATCGAAGTACTTAATAAGGCGGACGGCGCTCAATATACCAAGAAGGACCTGAGGATAATGCTGGGTGTGGCGGCAACCATCGGCATGACCATCGAGACCACCCGGATGAACGCAAACCTGCTTCATTCCTACCGTGGTACTGTCGGCGCTCTGGTGTCACTGGCGGATACCAAGGAGTCCAGTGGGGGAGGGCATTCTCGCCGGGTAACCGAATACTCCCTTACGGGCGCCAGGGAACTATCGTTTTCCAAGGAAGAAAAACAGAACCTGGAGTATGCTGCTATTCTTCATGATATCGGCAAGCTCAGCATACCTGACAGCGTGCTGAATAAGACCGGTGACCTTACCGAGGAAGAATGGGAAATGATAAGGGAGCACCCGGCAATCGGCTACAATCTGCTGAAGGAAATCCCGTTCCTCAAGGAGGCCAGCCGGCTGATTCTCTGTCACCACGAGAGGTATGACGGAAAGGGATACCCCCAGGGAATCAAGGGTGAAGCCATACCGATGGGCGCCAGGCTGATAGCCGTAGCCGATGCCTTCGACTACATGACCACCGAGCATAATCACCGTCCGGCGATGAGCCGGCAGCAGGCTTTCGCCGAGCTGCACAGGCACGCGCGCACCCAGTTCTGCCCGGCTGCCGTAAAGGCGTTCAACTCCGGGTTCGTCAGGACCCGTCTGTCCAAGAAATAGTCTTACGTTATCTCTTATCCCGCTTTTTCTGGCATCATGACTGTATCGGTTTGCGTCCCGTTTTCGCCAAACTTACCGCCGTATGGTATGATTTTGAGAGGAGACGATACCGAGACAGAGATGATACCGGAACTCGTGAGTTTTGTTACCCGGCGCGAGGGACGCAAGTTCCGTAACCTGAGTCCCGACGTCGATGATTCAGTTCTTCACAACGATGAAGCAAACGTTAAAGACGGCGTGTCTCTCTACGTACACATACCGTTTTGCCGCTCGCTCTGCCCGTTCTGCTGCTTCAACCGCTACCTGTTCGATGAAGAGCTGGCACGCCATTATTATATCGACCTCAAGAAAGAGCTTGAGTTATACGTAAAGCGCGGCTTCAACTTCTCCAGCATCTACTTCGGCGGTGGAACGCCCACGGTACTCATGGACGAGCTTGCCGCGTTCGTCGGGCACCTGCGTACGCGTTTCGACGTCCGCGAGATATCCCTGGAAACAACGCCCCGCGAACTTACCGGGGAGAATATCGGGCTCCTGAAAGACATGGGCATCAACCGCCTGTCCATCGGCGTGCAGAGCTTCGAGGAGCCGGTACTTAAAACGATGGGAAGGGTCAACGGCCCCGCCGACGAGGTCAAGGAACGGCTCCTCATGGCGGAGGGGCAGTTCGATACGCTGAACGTGGATTTCGTCTTCAATTTCCCCGGCCAGACGGTCGGGCAGTTCGCCGCCGATGTCGCCGCCTTCAAGGAACTGAACATCGACCAGGCGACGTTCTATCCCCTCATGGCTTCCCCCCACAAGAAGGACGAGATGGAACGCAGGTTCAACCGGGTGGACAACTCCCGGGAGAAGCAGTTCTATGACATTATCCTGCGGGAGCTTTATCACGGCGATTATCAGGCATCGACCGCCTGGTGCTTTTCCCGCGGGGAACGCATGATTGACGAGTATATCATCGAGTATGACGACTATATCGGCATCGGCTCCGGTTCCGTGAGTATCATGCGCGGTGACTTCTTCGTCAACTCCTTTTCCCTCGACCGCTATCATGCGTTTACCGCAGCGGACAAATTGCCGATTGTGGGCTGGCGCAGTCTATCGGAAAAGGAGACCCTGCGCTACTACCTCTTGACAAAACTCTTCGGGATGAAGCTGGACATGGAAGCGATGCAACGTCGCTTCGGCAATGGTGCCCGGAGCAAGCTGTGGACGGAGCTCGCTTTTTTCAAGACGTTCGGGCTGGTCTCCGGGAACGGTGTGCTGCATGTTACCGATAAAGGAATGTACCCGGTAAGTGTGGCGATGCGGGACTTCTTTGCCGCGCTCAATACCCTGCGCGAGCACTGCATCGAGCACCAGATTTAGCTTTACTTAACTGCCACGTGCAGCCCGACGGCGCCCAGCAGCAGCGGACGGTAGCTGACGTATTTAAATCCAGCTTTCAGCAGCATTTCCTTAACTTCCGCCGGAGTATAGAAGCGTATCATCGACTCCGCCAGGTAGCGGTAGGCGCCCCGGTTGGCGGAGATGATTGTGCCCAGCGGCTGCGTCACGGCGCGCATGTACAGGTGGAACAGCGCCCTGATTACCTGGTTCTCCGGCTGGCTGGATTCCACGATGACATACCTGCCGCCCGGCTTCAGCACCCTCTTTACCTCGGCGAGGTGGGGCTGGCACAGGGGGGTCTTATACGTAAGGTTGCGGAAGGCGAACGATATGCCCACGCAGTCGAAAGCACCATCGGGAAAAGGTAATTTAGTAGCCTCCCCGTGAATGAATATTATCCTGTTATCCACCCGGGCGTGTGCCGCCTTCCTTCGCGCCCGTTCCAGCATGGGCAGGCTGTAGTCCAGCCCCGTTATTTCCACGCCTTCACCAGCCAGGCGGGCGATGTTGATAGTTAAATCGCCCGTGCCGCAGCCGAGGTCGAGGATACGCCGGGGCCTCTCCGCCAGGCAGACCTCCGCCGCCAGCCGCCGCCACCGAATGTCCATGCCCAGGCTGGCAAGGTGGTTTATCAGGTCGTAACTGGGTGGTACTGCCGTGAATACGCCGTGCAGCGGCTCGGACTTCGGGGAAGGATTGGTGCTTTCCATGGTCATATTATAATGCGCGACCCAGTATAAAGCCGATACCTATCAGGAGCTGCGTTACCAGCATTGCCGTGACGTTTGCCGCCATGCCCGGTATGAGTTTTGAAGGGTCGTCGGGGTGGAAGGCGCCGTTGATGGCCCTGATGGTAAGCGGCAGGGTAATCAGGGCGAGCAGCGTCCAGACGGGCATGAAGCCCGCGATTACCCAAACTATTACCCATAGGTATACCGCGATGGCGACAACCGTATAAAAGAAGGCGGCACTTTTCTTGCCGGCGGTAATTACCATCGTCTTGCGGTTCGCCCGGCGGTCGGCTTCGGCATCGGGGAACTCGTTGAGCAGCAGGAGGTTGTGCACCAGGAACCCGGAGGGTATGGCGGCGATTACAACCTCCCACGTATAGGAGCCCATTTGCACGAATGCCATGCCCAGAATCGGCAGCGTGCCCATGCCGGCTCCCGCCGCCCACTCCGGCCAGGGACGCTTGAGGATTAAGGGGCAGTAGAGCAATATGAAAAACGCGGCTACCAGGAGCAGCGGCAGCAGTTGCCAGCCGACGGCCACGCTGAAGTAGATGCCGATTGGTATCGCCAGTATCAGGGAGCCCAGTCCCAGCCATAGCACCTGCCGCGGACTGAGCAGCTTCTCGGGGAGGATGCCGCTGCCCCCGCTGAAGGGGGTGCGTTTCGTAACCAGGTCTATGCCGCTGCGGTAATCGAAATAGTCGTTCAGCGTGTTCACGCTGATATGGGCTAGCAAAAGCCCGACCCCGGCGAGTATGGCATGCCCGAGGTGAAAAAAGTCGTAATACCAGGCGATGACGGTGCCGAGAAACGCCAGCACGACGGTCAGCGTCAGGAATTGCGGGCGGGTCTCCAGAAACCAGTATTTGAGTCCCTTCAACTCCCTCCTTTTCTCATGCCGATATTTCCCGTCGCCCGAGGGCTATTATACCATTGGGGGCGGGGTTATTCATAGCTGCCGGTTACATGTCTAATACCACGGGTCCCTTGGCTCCCGGCGCGGTGGGACCGTCATAGGAGAGTTCCTTGCCTCCCATGGTCTTGGTGAACCGGGGCGCCAGCAGCAGGGCATGGAACAATAACGGCTTATCGATTTTCCTGAAATTGAGCGGGCAGTGCACCATGCCTTTGGGAATAAAGATAATCGTAGGTTTATCGATGAGGTGCTGTTCCTGTTCTTCACCGATGCAGAAGTCTATCTCCGCCTGGAAACTCTCGAACAGGTCAGGGAGCTTGCCGCCCAGGAAAATGAGATATTCGTCCACGTCGTGCGTGTGAGGCTCTCTCTCCAGGTAGATGGGCTCGACGAAAACCTGCCAGCCCATGTTCATGTTGGCGCCGGGTATCTGCCGGGCGCCGCGGAAGTAAGCCTGCGGTCCGGCGACGGCGGAAAGGTTGGACGGCTCCTTGAAGTCCGAGAAGAAATACTGGTTGTATTTTGATTCAGCCATTTTTACTCTCCTTATGCGTTTCTCTCAATATATTTACTTCTTATCCTTTTTGTAAAGCCAGTTTCTCAATAGAAGCGGCGGAATAATCGTAGTCAGCAAGCTCATCGTTACCAGGGCGGCATAAGTGTCCTGCTGTATCCATCCCTTGGAGAGACCGATGAGGGCGACAATCATGGCTACTTCTCCACGGGGCATCATACCGACCCCGATTATTGCCGAGTCCCTTAATTTATTTCCGAACAATCTGGCCGGCAGCCCGCAGCCGATGATTTTCGTGGCGGCGGCAACGGCGGTCAATGCCAGTATGAAAACGAGAATATGTCCGTCGATGACATGAACGTCGAGCAGGACGCCCAGGGAGATAAAGAATATCGAGGCAAAGATGATTTTCAGGTGTTCCGAGCCCCGGTGGAATATCGCGCCCTGTTTGAGCTCCATGCTGGCGAAGGCTACCCCGGCCAGGAAGGAGCCGACCACCGGCGATAGCCCGGCGGCTTCCGCGCCGATGCTGTATAAAAAGGCTATCATCATGGCGAAGATGAAAATCGACTGCGGGAATTTCCTGGCGACGCGGGTGTCGTCGAACCAGAGCATGACGCGGCGCAGCAGTATTCTCACCGGGATAGCCCCGATTACCAGGAAAGCCACTGCCTTGCCCAGGCCGACCAGTATCGTCAGGGACTCCAGCGAGCCGGTCACCAGTTGTTCGGAGACGGTCAGCGCCAGCAGGGCGAGGATATCATCGATGATGGCGGCCCCCATGATGGCGCGTGCTGCGGAAGTGTCTAATTTGCCCATTTCCTCCAGTACGTTGGCGGTAATGGCGATGCTGGTAGCCGTGCTGGCCGTGCCGATGAATATCGAAGCAGTGAAACTGAAGCCGAACGCCTCCGCCAGGAAATACCCCCCCACCCAGGGAATAACTATGCCGGCCAGGGCAATTACCAGGTATCTGGGTTTGGTGATGTCCTTTAGCTCGAATTCGAGCCCGATGGTGAAAAGCAGCACGACGGCGCCGAGGTGCGCCAGGCTTGAGACGAAGTCCGTGTAGGTAACGAAACCGAGCAGGCTGGGCCCGACGATGACCCCGGCGATGATGATGCCGACAACCGCCGACTGGTTAATGCCGTAGGCCAGCAGATAACCGGCCAGGGCCACGAACATCAGCAGGCTCATCTGGAACTCGACGCTGGTGAGAATATTCTCCGGCATTGTAATATCTTACCACAAATTCCGGATTCGTGAGCACCCGCTGGTTGGCGTTCATTCTCTAAAAATGCTAGAATCTGAGTGTTTTATTTAGCTTATAAAGTCTGGTAACAGCGGAGGTATTCATATGGCTAAGAACCTGGAGTTTGGTCCACTCGTAATGGACAGGACGAACCTGAAGAGAGATGCACTTTGCGGAGATGTGGCGGTGGTTACCGGTGGGGCGGGCAACGTGGGACTGGGCACGGCCAGAAGCCTGGCGTGGTTGGGGGCGAAAGTGGTTATTGCCGATGTCACCCCGGAGCAGGGAAAGGCGGCCGAGGAACTCATCGACAGCGAGAACGGCCCCGGTACTGCCCTGTTCGTCGAGACGGACGTCTCCGACGAGGCTTCCATGAAAGCCATGGCTGAAAAGGCTTTCGCTAAGTTCGGCAAGGTGGATATCCTGATTAACAATGCCATGGCGATGTCTCTCGGGCGGCCCATCTTGAGTACAACGGTTGACCAGCTGGACAGGCAGTACGAGATAGCGGCGCGTGGTACGCTCATCGGGATACAGCTTTTCGTACCCGGCATGCAGGAAAGACATCACGGCGTGGTAACATTCATGTCGACGGCTTTTCGCTTTCCGGTAGGACCGAGCAGCTATTGTGCGGCTAAAGCGGCGGCTACCTCCATGATTATGTCCCTGGCGGCGGAACTGGGGCCCGTGGAGAAATCCGGTGTGGCTGTCTTCTCCTTTATCCCGGCGGGCGTCGGCTTCCCCCGTAGCGCCGGGCCTATACCTCCCGAGGTGATGGAAAAGTTTAAAAACTTCAAGATGCCCAGTATGCCCGGCTACGAAGGGAATATTCCGGCCGAGGACGGAGGGGCTGCCCTGGCTTACTGCATCACCCGGGCGGCCGAGCTGCATGGCTCGGGGATAATGATAAACCAGGCGTTCCGGCAGATGGACTGGCCGTTCCCCAAGCCGGAGACGGTGCAGAAGACTGATTTCCAGCGCCTCGATGAGATGGTGCTGTCGCTGGTATTCGCGTGCATGGGCCCGGGCTTTCCCGACCCCAAGGTACCGCTGATGCCGATTAACCGTAAGTAGGGCAATTGCAGTACCCTGCGAGGCGATGAATATGGCGGGGACGTTGCTTGCCGATTAGGTGTCAGAGCCGGGGTTTTCTGTTTCCTTATAACCGAAAGCCTGCTTGACCATAGCTATATATTCGTTAATGGCGGGGTTCATGAAGGTGCCGGTACGCATAATTACTTCCGCCGTTAAGTAGAGATTTTCCTCCATCTGCACTATCTTCAGTCGCTTCTGTGCAATCTGGTTCTCAATGTCCCCGATGATGGTAAAACTGATACCCTTGCCGTCTTCGACAAGCGTTTTACACCATTCGGTGCTGTTTACCTCGGTCACGAGCCTCTGCATTTCCAGCCCCTGCTCCTTGAGCTTTTCGGATATCAATTTCCTGATAATAGTATTTTCTGGCCCGGATACCAGAGGATAGTTACTAAGGTCTTTCCATGACAGCGGTTCTTTCTGGATGAACTGATTGAAGGAGGCAAAACAAACAATCTGCTGGGGAGGGGAAACCACGATGCTGTTTAACTTGCTCTTATCGTATTCGTATTGCGGAACGATTGCCAGGTCGAGTTGAGCGTCGAGGACGCCCTGCACCATTTCATTGGCGTCGCCGCTTTTCACGGTCAGTTTTACTTCCGGGTGTTCTCCGTGCATCCTCTTGATTACGGGTCCGATGGTGGAAATGTACATGCTGGCGATGCCGGCGCGGAGAGACGACTCTCTTATCGACTTGATGAAGCCTTCGGCATTGGTCAACTGCCGGTACACCTCCTCGGCGTACTTGAACAACGCTTCCCCGTGAGGCGTAAGCACAATCTGGCGCTTTTTAAACTCGAGCAGCTTTACCCCGGTAAACTCCTCCAGGGCCTGTATGTGGTAAGTTACCGCGGGCTGGGTAAGATATACCTTGTCGGCGGCAGCGCTCAGGCTCCTCTCTTTAGCGACGAAATAGAAGATAACTAAATCATTAGGATTAAGGTTCGGTAACATCGGTGCCGTTTCCAGCCTTCCTCGTAAAACTTCATTTTATCTACCGACTGTCCAAAAGATTTTTATATTTAGTCCGTATATTTTAATGATAACACAGTATCCAGAATAGGTGTATTAAAAGTCTTAATACATCTATAAATCATTTTGTATTGTAGAGTCGATTCCGCTGTGTTAACAATGAAAGTGTGGGCAACCACAATTAACACGAACGTAACATGGGGGAGTGGAAATTATGCAGACCAGACCATGGGACTTTATGGTGAAAGACACGCCTTCCAGGGATTGGGCGGAGGGAATGGGGAAACTCATCGCCGTTGCCTTTTTCTGCGGGGGTATCGCCGGCGGACTTTATTTGGTATCGCTGTACTTTAATAACCTCTGGGGTATGCTCATCGGCTGGCTTTTCGCCCTGGGTATGGGGCTGTTCGATATGGCCCATCTGGGGAAAAAGAAAATAGTCTGGAGGATTGCTTTGCGTCCCGGTTCGTCCTGGATATCCCGGGGATTTCTCCTCGTAATACTCTTTATCGGCTCCGCCGCCATCCAGATGGCGCTGACCCGCTGGGCTCCGGGGACAACTGCGGAGACATTCTTTAAGATAATCGCGGGTATAGCTGCCCTCGGTGTGGCGACGTACAGCGGCTTCGTGTTGAGTTACGTAAATTGTATAAAAATCTGGAATTCGACCGTCATGCCGGTGCTTTTTATCATCGCCGGTTTCGCCGGAGGGTCTGCCATTTTGCTGGTCGTCACGTCCTTGAGCGACCATGCAGTCTTCAGTACTGTAAAGGTATTTGCTATGGCCGTTTTGCTGGTTTATGCAGTAATCATCGCCTTGCATTTATGGATTTCCAGCTATAACGGCCCCACATCGAGAAATTCGGTAAAGGCCATAGTCCAGAACGGACTGGCAGCCGCCTTCTGGACGATAGTCGTGTTTATCGGTATTGTCGTGCCGCTAGCTATCATACCTCTTGCGGATGCCGGTTCATCGTATTTGCTGGGTCTAAACGCCGTCTTCGTACTGGCCGGGAACCTGACGTTAAGATACGCCATATTGAGAGCTGGTATGTACCGCCCGTTGATACCCTGCAATTGATAATAATTACGCTGGCTGTCCACTAGAGAGAATCATGCTTTCCGGGGAATACGTATTCCACGGAATAGCCCCTGCTTCAGTACGTCCACAAATTAAGTCGGAAATGGCGTCCCTGGAGAGACTCTAGTCCTCTATCCGCTGCTTAGAAGTTAAGATCGGGTAATTTTTAGCCGGGTGATTCACCCTCAAGTAAAAGCTTGAGATAATGGCGAATCACCCGGCTGTTAGTTAAACTGGTTTATTTCTACCGGATATATTCCTAGTGCGGCTCCATCCACTCGTTGTACACCTGTCGGGCCACCGACATCTGCTGTAAGTAAGTGGTGTGGACGTAAGGCTGTATGATATATCCGACCGATATTTCATATAGTGGCACCAATGCTACCTCGTCAGCCATCTGCCTCACCAGTTTCTTGGCATACTCCATCTTGCCGTTCAGTTCATACTGATGCAGCGCGTCTTCACCAAGTGCCAGCAGTTCAGGCGACCTGTAAAAGCCCTGAACGAGGTTCATCGGGTGCGGGCCGTACATGACGAGGATGACCATCAGGGGGTCCGGGTCTGAACCGCCCGAGAAGAGCAGCAGGTCTTCGTAACCGTCGAACCAGGCTGAAGACATGAACCTGCCCTGGTCGGCCATATCCAGTTCAATCTGTATCCCCACGGCGTCCAGCTGGCTTTTCACAGCTTCGGCCAGGTCTGTATTACCCGCCTGGCACAGCATCTTGACCTTGACACCGTCGGGGTAACCGGCTTCGGCCAGCAGCTCTTTAGCCTTATCCGGGTTATAGGGGCGGCCTTCGTAGTTCGGGTCGTAGCCCCAGCCCTTCTCACTTTGTAGCGCAAGTAGAGGTATGCCGTAGCCGAACGCCAGCGCCTTGGCTATAGCGGGCCTGTCGAGCGCGTACTCCACAGCCTCACGCACCTTCAGGTCCTGGAATACGGATTCCGGGTTGGTGTTCAGGTCGAAGTAGAGTATCAGGGGAGTTCCCAATGCCGCTTCTTGCCTGATAAAGCCCTCTTGCTCCATTTCATACTGGTCTTTCACCGGGACCGCATTCCACATGTCCGCCTCACCCGCTTCCATCAGGGACCTGGCGGTCACGCTGTCCGGGACGTAACGGACCTCGATGCCGTCGAGATAAGGCTTGCCTTCCTGCCAGTAGTCTTCGTTCTTGACCCAGGTCATGTGGTCGTCCCGCTTGTACTCTTTAAGCTTGAACGGCCCTGTCGCCACAACATTGACTCTGGCCCATTCGATGCGCTCTTCCTCCGTGGTGCCGGCGTTATCCCATGCCTCCTTGGAGAACATGGGAACCCATCCTATGGCGAAATCGAACATGTTATTGTAGTCAGCCAGATGAACGGCGATGGTGTAATCGTCGACGATTTCAATTTCATTCACTTTATCCGAGAACAAAATCCTGTGTTTATCTACATATAACTGCAGGTTCCAGGCGGCTACTTCGGCGTTGAAGTCAGACCCGTCTGTGAACTTGATACCTTTCTTCAGTTTGAAAGTCGCTACCAGGTTTTCTGTATCGACTTCATATGATTCGGCCAGGAGGGGAACCAGCTTGTGACTGTCGTCAAATTCTAGTAATTTTTCGGTAGCCGGCAGCATATCACCTTCGTCCCAGGGCCCCATCTCGGGTAAATAACTCAGGACCTGCGGGCCGCTGTCATCAAGCTGCCTCAAGACGCCGCCGTACACCGGTCCGTCCGGTTCGGGCGTTGGCTCTTCTGGAGTAGGTGTGGGCGTCTCCGGAGTAGGTGTAGGCGTTTCTGTTTCTTCCGGTTCTGCACAACTGCCAAATATCAATGTGCTTAATAGGATAACTGCTAAAATCGCTACTAAAATTCTCTTCATTGTTGTCTTATAACTCCTTTATCGCATTAAAACATAACGTTTTGGTGTTTCATCTTGCCATAGACCACCTCCGTTCCGGGCGAATACATATTCCAGAAATATAGGTTAACTGGTTACTAGGCTCGATTCATGGTTTGATACCGCGCAAAGTATAGTATCTACTTTGTATCTTTGTCAAGTACCCCTGGGGGGTATTATGTATTGCATTATCGGGAAGGAATGAAATGAATTATCAAGGATTTTCAGTACACCGGTCTGAACTGGCGTCCCTGGAGGGATTCGAACCCACGACATCCTGCTTAGAAGGCAGGCGCTCTATCCAACTGAGCTACAGGGACGCACGCCCATGTATCATTAAAAATTTAACACGAATACAGTTTAAGGTCAATACATTACGCTTGCCGGTAATCAAGCCAGGTCATTTTTAGATTGCTTAACGTGGCGGTAGATATAGAAGACGATGAGCGCCAGTATTATCGCGATGAATAGCGGGTCGAACGGACGCATGGCGTCGCGCAGCTTCTCCCAGTGTTCTCCCATCATATAACCGCCGTAAGCCAGTCCCGCGCTCCAGATAAAGGAGCCGATGAGCGTATAGGCCAGGAACCTGTAAATATTCATCCTGGCGATGCCCGCCGGCAGGCTGATGTAAGTGCGTATCACCGGCAGCAGGCGTGAGACGAAGACTATCCAGTTGCCCCTTTTAGAGAACCATCTGTCCGCTGTATCCAGGTCGTGGCGGGATATCAGGATGTATTTTCCATATCTATCCAGCAGGGGGCGGCCTGCCCACATACCGACGAGGTAGGCGATGACCGAGCCGATGGTATTGCCCAGGGCGCCGTAGCCGCCCGCCGCCAGCACGTACACGGCGGAATGGCCCTGCTTCTTGATGAGCATCCAGCCAGCAAGGGGCATGATAAGCTCGCTGGGGAAGGGGATACAGGCGCTTTCGATAGCCATGAGGGCGACCACTCCCGGCCACTGGAGTAAATCATAGGTAGCCGCGATGAAGTCGAGTATCCATTGTTCGGCGCCTGTCACGTTGCGAGTGTAGCAAAGGTATGCCGATACCGTCAAGCTGACTTGTCGGCGGGGTCACGGTGTGCCTTCAGCTTGACAATTATTCATTTACATTGTTACTATTGATATTAGTGCCCCATACCTCTCATTATAAAGGCTATGCCGAGATTGCTGGATAAAATCGATAGTCCCGCCGACCTGAAAGGATTATCGTTGGCGGAACTGGAAGAACTGGCTGCCGAGCTCAGACAGGAAATCATTACCACCGTCACCACCACCGGCGGTCACCTGGCTTCCAACCTGGGAGTCGTCGAACTCACTATTGCCCTCCACCGCGTTTTCAACAGCCCCAGGGACAAGATTATCTGGGACGTGGGCCATCAGAGTTACGTCCACAAGCTGCTGACCGGACGCCGGAACGAGTTCGATTCCCTGCGCCAGTACGGCGGACTGTCCGGCTTCACCTGCCGCGACGAAAGCGAGCATGACCCCTTCGGCGCCGGGCACGCCAGCACTTCGATTTCCGCAGCCCTGGGCATGGTCGTCGCCCGTGACCTCTCCGGCGATGATTATCAGGTCGTGGCGGTTATCGGAGACGGGGCTATCACGGCGGGGATGTCCTTCGAGGCGCTTAATCAGGCGGGACACCTTGGCTCCAGACTTATCGTTATACTCAATGATAACGGCATGTCCATCTCGCCTACCGTGGGCGCCCTTGCCAAGGTGCTGAGCCGGGTTCGGTTCAACCCCAATCTGCGCCGGGTCAAGAACCGCGGTGAGAAAATCGTTACGGCGCTGCCCCGGGGCACGAACCTCTGGCAGTTGGGTCAAAAGCTGGAAGACAGGTTCAAAGAGCTGTTCATGCCGACCCCCATCTGGGAGGAACTCGGCTTTACCTATATCGGGCCCATCGACGGTCACAATCTCCACGACCTTGAAATCGTGCTCAGCCAGGTAAGAGATTCCGCCAGTAAACCCACCCTCATCCATGTTGTCACCACCAAGGGAAAGGGCTATCGTCCCGCCGAGAGCAACGCGGTGTACTTCCACGGCGTACCTGCTAAAAGAGGCGGTGGTGGCAACGGGGAAATCCCGACTTACAGCGAGGTGTTTGCCCAGACGATGCTCCGGCTGGCGCGTCAAGAGCCGAAGCTGACTGTGGTCACGCCGGCCATGCCCGAGGGGAACTGCCTGAGTATCGTCGCAGCCGAATTTCCCGACCGCGTTTTTGACGTCGGCATCTGCGAGCAGCACGCCGTGACCTTCGCCGCCGGCATGGCGACGCAGGGATTCATACCCGTCGTGGCGATTTATTCTACGTTCCTGCAGCGCGCCTTCGACCAGGTAATACACGACGTCTGCCTGCAAAAGATACCCGTAGTCTTTGCTATCGACCGAGGCGGAATCGTCGGCGACGACGGTAAGACGCACCAGGGCACGTTCGATATTTCTTATTTGACCCTGATTCCGGAGCTCATCGTCGCCGCCCCCAGGGATGAGAACGAGCTCCAGCACCTGCTTTATACCGCGGTAAAGGCGGGCAGGCCCATGGCGGTACGTTATCCCCGCAGCGCCGGACTGGGAGTAAAGCTGGACGAAGACCTCCATGAAATCCCCATTGGCGAAGCCGAAGTGCTGCGGTTCGGGGAAGACGTGGTAATTTTCGCCCTGGGAGCCTCGGTGGCTCCGTCGCTGGGGGCGGCTGGCATTCTGGCGGAGAAGGGCATCGAGGCTACGGTGGTCAACGCTCGCTTTGCCAAGCCACTGGATAAGACATTGATTACTGACCTTTCCGGTCGTATTAAACGTATCGTCACCATTGAAGAGAACGTACTCACCGGCGGGTTCGGCAGCAGCGTCAATAAGCTGTTACAGGAATCGGGCGGGGGTGATTTCCGGATAAGGAATATCGGCGTCCCCGATGAGTTCGTCGAGCACGGCACCCAGGCTGTCCTGCGCACCAGGTACGGACTGGACGCCGGGGGTATTGCGCGGCAGGTCATAGAGATGTTTCCCGGCTCCGTAACCGAAAAGCTGCCTGGCAAAGCTAAAACAGTGCGTTAATTTTATAATGCTTCCTGAAAAGGATAGGGGAGTGCGGCTGAAACTGATAGCTGAATATAAGGTCTGTCCTTCAGGTCCGGGCAAGCGGGTTGATAAAAGCCGGAAGCTCAATAATATATCAGGCGTCTGAAACGGCGCCTGCTTTTTTATTAGGGTCAAATACATACAGGAGCGATGCATGAACAAGATGACGGTCAGGGACATCGAGGTTACCGGTAAAAGGGTGCTGGTACGCGTGGACTTCAATGTCCCTGTTGATGCCAAAACGGGAGCCATCGTTGATGATAGCCGTATCCGGGCAGCTTTGCCGACTATTAAATATCTCACCGACCGTCATGCCAGGGTTATCCTGATTTCTCACCTGGGGCGGCCCAAAGGCAAGGTGGTCGACTCGCTGCGGCTGACGCCGGTCGCCCAGAGGCTTTCCCAGATTCTAGGGCAGCAGGTGGGCGTGGCGGTCAATTGCATCGGGCCGGAAGTGGAAAAGTCCGTGGAGACGCTGAAGGCCGGGGACGTGCTTCTATTGGAAAACCTCCGGTTTCATTCCGACGAGGAGACGGGCAGCCTGGAGTTTGCCAGGCAGCTGTCGCGTCTCGGCGATATCTTCGTCAACGATGCCTTCGGCACGTCGCACCGCGCCCACGCCTCCATCGGAGGAATCGGCCAGTTCCTGCCCGCTGTCGCCGGGCTGCTGCTGGAGAAGGAAATCAATACGCTGGGCGACTTGCTGGAGCACCCCGTTCACCCGTTTACCTCGATTTTCGGCGGCGCCAAGGTCAGCGACAAGGTCGCCATGCTGGAGAATATCATGGAGAAGGTTGACTGCCTGCTCATCGGCGGCGGTATGGCGGCGACGTTCCTGAAAGCCATGGGCTATGAAGTGGGTAAGTCACTCGTCGAAGAAGAGAGCGTGGACACGGCCAAGGAGTTAATCGAGGAAGCCAGACAGCGCAATACGCGCATTATCCTGCCGGTGGACGTGGTTGTCGCCGACGATATTACAGATGAATCCAAAGGGGAGGTCGTCCCTGTTGACGCCGTCCCTGAAAATAAAAAAATCGTCGACATCGGGCCCAAGACGATTGAGTTGTTCACCGCCGAGCTAAAGAAGAGCTGGACGGTGTTCTGGAACGGGCCTATGGGCGTAGAGGAGATACTCCAGTTCGCCGTGGGCACACGCAAGCTTGCTGAAGTACTCACGAAATTGAACGGCACCACCATCGTGGGCGGTGGTTCAACGGCGGAAGTAATCGGTGTCATGGGACTTGCCGATAAGGTAACCTTTGTTTCCACCGGCGGCGGCGCCTCGCTGAAATTCCTGGGTGGCGAGGAACTACCGGGTGTGGTAGCATTACGAGATAAAGGGAAAGCTAAAAAATGACCGATATGGGGCTAATTAAGGATATAGCTATATCAACACCGACCAAAATCGTGATGCTGGTCATCGACGGACTGGGCGGACTGCCCGACCCCGTTACCGGCAGGACGGAACTGGAGACGGCTCGCCTCCCCAACCTCGACGCCCTGGCGGCTAAAGGGATATGCGGCATGGCGGACCCCATCGCGCCGGGTATCACCCCCGGCAGCGGACCCGGCCACCTGGCGTTGTTCGGCTACGACCCCGTCGAATGTAATATCGGGCGGGGTGTGCTGGAGGCGGTCGGCATCGATATCGAGCTTCAGCCGGGTGACGTGGCGGCGCGGGGTAATTTCTGCACCATTAATGATAAAGGTATTATCACCGACCGCCGGGCGGGGCGCATCTCCACGGAGAAATGCATGGAATTATGCGGGCGCCTCGACGGTATGTCGATTGACGGAGTGGATATCGCGGTCTATCCGGTCAGGGAGCACCGCTTCGTGGTTATCTTTCACGGCAGGGACCTCGCCGCTGATGTTACCGAGTCCGACCCCTCCCGTACGGGCGTCGCCGCGCTTGCGGTAAACGCTTTGAGCCCCGCCGCGAAGAAACTGGAGGATGTCGCCAACAAATTCGCTGGTAAATCTAAGGAAATACTGGCAGACCACCGTCCCGCCAACATGATTTTATTGCGCGGATTCGCCGGCAAACCGGACTTCCCCTCCATGCAGGAAATATATAAATTGAACCCGCTGGCCATCGCCGTTTATCCGATGTACCGTGGGCTGGCGAGGCTGGTCGGGATGGAAGTCGCCAAGACCGGCACGACCGTCGAAGACGAGTTCGCTACTCTGAAGGAGTATTACGCCAGGTACGATTTCTTTTTCCTGCACGTGAAGTGGACGGACAGCGCCGGTGAGGACGGCGATTTTGCCCGTAAGGTGAAAGTCCTGGAGCAGGTGGATGCGGCTCTCCCTGGCCTGATCGGACTCGAGCCGGATGTCCTGGTGGTAACCGGCGACCATTCAACGCCCGCCGTCATCAAGGGGCACAGCTGGCATTCGGTGCCGTTACTCATCTGTTCGGAGTATTGCCGCACCGACCCCGTAAAAGCGTTTTCGGAATCGGCTTTTATCACCGGGGGGTTGGGCGGAATTCGCTCCACGGATATCATGCCCCTGGCGATGGCTAACGCGCAAAAATTATCTAAATTCGGAGCTTAGGAGTCTTATAAAATGGCACGCACACCGATGATTGCAGGTAACTGGAAAATGAACACCACGGTCGGCGAAGCCGTCAAACTGGCGCAGGCGATGTTGCCCGGGCTCAATGATGTAAAGGGTGTCGACAAGGTCGTGTGTCCGCCCTTCGTATCCCTGAAAGCGGTCGGGGACGTAATAAAAGGTAGCTCCGTGAAGCTGGGCGCGCAGAACGTATTTTACAAGGAAAAGGGCGCCTTTACCGGGGAAATTTCGACGGAAATGCTGGCAGGACTCTGCGAGTACGTGATTATCGGGCACTCGGAACGCCGGCAGTATTTCGGCGATAGCGAGGAAATAATAGATTTAAAAATCAAGGCGGCGATGGAGAGTATGCTCAAGCCTGTCTTCTGTGTCGGCGAGAGCCTCGAGGAGAACGAGGCGGGCAGGACGGAAGAGGTACTGACCCGACAGATAATGGCTTCCTGCGAGAAGCTGTACTTCTTCGGCGGTATCGTCATCGCCTACGAGCCGGTATGGGCTATCGGCACGGGCAAATCGGCAACGAGTGAACAGGCCGATAAAACTATCGGCTTTATCAGGGCGCTGATTCGTCACCGGCACGGTAAAGAAATTTCCGATTCCGTCCGTATCCTTTACGGCGGTAGCGTTACGGCCGCAAATATCGCCGAATTGATGAAGATGCCGGAGATTGACGGCGCTCTGGTCGGCGGAGCCAGCCTGAAAGCCGATGATTTCTTGAGCATTGCCCGGCAGGCCTCGGAAGTCCGGGGCGTCTCTTGACGGCATGAAGCGTCTGGTCGCCATCGTCGGTCCCACCGGAATCGGCAAGAGCCGCCTGGCCCTTTACTTGGTGGGGCGTTTCCATGGGGAGATAGTCAGCGCCGACAGCCGGCAGGTGTACCGTTTCCTGGATATCGGCACCGCCAAGCCAACCCCGCAGGAACTATCCCTCGTGCCTCACCATCTGATAGATGTCGTCAATCCAGACGATGATTTCAGTCTGGCGCTTTACCAGCGGATGGCGAACAAGGCTATCGAAGATATTTTCCGGCGTAAACGGCTGCCTTTCCTGGTGGGGGGAACGGGTCTGTACGTTCGGGCGGTGCTGGAGGGATGGCAGGTGCCGGCTGTTTCTCCAGATTCCCAGTTCAGGTATAATATTGAAAAGCGGGCAGGGCAGGGCGGCGCCGATGAATTGTACGAAGAGCTTGTAAAAATCGACCCCGAAGCGGCGCGGAAAATAGACCGGCGTAACGTGCGTCGTATCATCAGGGCGCTGGAGGTGCATGCCGGGGCTAATCAGCCTTTTTCCAGTCTTGGACGCAAGAAAGCCCCCGCTTTCAGTTCATATATAATAGGCTTGACCGCCGCCAGGGCAACGCTGTATCAAACGGTCGATGCCAGAGTCGATTATATGATAGAGTGCGGCTTCGTGCGGGAAGTGGAAAATTTGCTTAAAATGGGGTATCATTTATATTTACCGTCCATGTCCGGTATCGGCTACCGGCAGGTCGGGCAGTACCTCAACGGCGAGCTTACGCTGGACGCGGCGGTAAACAAGATAAAAACGGAAACGCACCGTTTTATCCGGCACCAGTACGCCTGGTTCCGGCTGGCGGACGAGAAAATACACTGGTTCGATGTCGAGAACCGGAGTGATGAAGACATGGCGAAGGAACTGGAAGGGTTTCTAAAGAGCGAATAGCGGTAACGGGCAATAGAAATGTTGAATTTCACCAAGATGCAGGGCGCCGCCAACGATTTCGTTGTTGTGGACGCGCGTGATATGGAGCGTGACTGGCCGGAGCTGGCGATAGCCGCCTGCGACCGTCATCTGGGTGTCGGCGCCGATGGTCTGGTATTGCTGCTGCCCTCCGATAAAGCCGACTTCCGTATGCGCATTTTTAACGCCGACGGCTCGGAAGCCGAGATGTGCGGCAACGGCATACGGTGTATTTCCAGATATGCCCTGGAGAAGGGGATTATTCGTTCTGATGTTAATGAGCTAACGGTAGAGACCATGACCACCGTTAACCGGATAAACGTGGAGCGGAAAGGCGGTAAGGTTACCCGGTTCTTTGCCGGCATCGCCAGGCCCGGGTTTGCCGCGGAGGAAATACCCGTAAAGGTACAGTCGGGAGATGGCGGGTTAGTTGACATAAATGGTATGCTGTGTTATAAGGTCGAGTTAATCGGGACCGACCTCACACTCAATCTGGTGTCCATGGGTAACCCGCATGCCGTACACTTTATTCGGACGCCCGTAGCTGATTTTCCGTTGGATGCCTTGGGACCGCTGGTGGAAAGACTGCCAGTGTTCCCCCGGCGGATCAACTTTGAGGTATCCCGGTTGATTGATAACAAACAAATTGAAGCACGTGTCTGGGAACGTGGCGTCGGTGAGACGATGGCATGCGGCAGCGGCGCCTGTGCCGTAGCGGTCGCCTCGAAGCTGCTCGGGTACACGGGCACCGAAGTGGATATAAAACTCCCCGGCGGTGTGCTGAACGTCGTCTGGGACGGCGAAGATGAGGTGGTGCTGGGGGGACCCGCGGAGACGGTTTTTGAAGGAATATGGCCTGATTGAGGTGTAACAGATGAAGATAGCCAAGAGAATAGAACAACTGAAACCATACCTGTTTGTCGAGATAAACAAGAAGATAGCCGAGAAGAAGGCTAAGGGCGAGGAGATTATCAGTTTCGCTATCGGCGACCCGGATATCCCGACGCCTGCCCATGTCATCGAAGGACTCTGCAAGGCGGCGCAGGACCCCGCCAACCACCGCTACCCGGAATCGGAGGGACTGCCGGAACTGCGCCGGGCAATCGCCGCCTGGTACCAGAAGCGCTTCAACGTGTCCCTCGACCCGGATACCGAGGTGCTGCCGCTGATTGGTTCCAAGGAAGGCATCGGGCATATTGCTTTTTGTTTTATCGACCCCGGAGATACCGCCCTCGTGCCGGACCCGGCTTATCCGGTCTACGCCATCGGCACCGAGCTTGCCGGCGGTCGCCCGTACTATATGGCGCTCAAGGAGAGTAACGGCTTCCTGCCCGACCTGAATAGTATTCGCGACTATATCCTGGAGAAGACTAAACTTATGTGGCTGAACTACCCCAATAATCCCACCGGCGCCGTCGCCGACCTCGATTTTTTCAATCGGGCGGTGGAGTTCGGCAGGAAGCACGATATACTCGTTTGCCACGACGGGCCATATTCGGAGGTGGCCTTCGACGATTACCAGCCTGTTAGCATGATGCAGGCGGAAGGCGCTAAGGACATCGGCGTGGAGTTTAACTCACTTTCCAAAGCCTATAACATGACCGGCTGGCGTATCGGCATGGCGGTCGGTAACGCCACGGCAATCGGCGCCTTGAGGACGATAAAGTCGAACCTGGACTCGGGCATTCCCCAGGCTATCCAGTACATGGCAATCGAGGCATTGAACGGACCGCAGGACTGCATCTCCGAGCACAATAACATCTACCAGCGGCGGCGCGACCTCATCGTCGAGGTATTGACCAATATCGGACTTGAGGTCACTACCCCCAAAGCCAGCCTGTACGTCTGGGCGAAGGTCCCCGAGGGCTATAACTCGGTGGATTTCACGGCTGACCTTCTCGACCAGGTAGGCGTGGCGGTAACCCCCGGAGTAGGGTACGGCAAGAGCGGTGAGGGATACGTGAGATTGTCGTTGACTATTGCGGACGCGGCATTGGTCAAGGGGCTGTCCCGCCTGTCCGGATGGCGTAATACGCGTCGCCTGACGCCGAAGAGGTAAGTTTACATAATCCTAATACCGGGGAGAACGTTATCACCAGGAACACGGTTGCCACCAGGTCCGCGACGGAAAAAGCCCTGCTACTGGCGGTGACTCACAAGGGAAGCAGGGCGAGGCAGTCCGCCGCGAACTCCATAGAAGAGCTGGCTCTGCTGGCTCGTGCCGCCGGCGCGCGGGTCGTCGGGAAGATTGTCCAGCAGTTGCCGGTGCCTTCGCATGACCTGTACGTGGGTAAAGGCAAGCTGGAGGAGCTTCTGGCTCTCAAGGAGAAGACCGATTTCACCGTTCTTATCCTCGATGATGAGCTGACGCCCAACCAGCAGCGGAACCTGGAAGAAGCCCTGAACGTCAAGGTAATCGACCGCGCCGCGCTTATCCTGGATATCTTCGCCGCGCGCGCCCGCACCTACGAGGGACGCCTGCAGGTGGAGCTTGCCCAGCACCAGTATCTCCTGCCTCGACTCGCCGGTCAGTGGCGTCACCTGGAGAGACTCGGCGGCGGCATCGGCACCCGTGGCCCCGGGGAATCGCAGCTGGAAACGGACCGCCGCCTGATACGCCGCAAGATACAGCGCCTCAAGGAACAGACGGAGTCGATAAGGAAGCACCGCTCGCTGTACCGTCAGAAACGCCAGAAAAGCGGAACACCCGTTGTGGCACTGGTGGGCTATACCAATGCCGGGAAAAGCACGCTGCTGAACGCCCTCTGCCAGGCGGATATCTACGCGGACGACCGGCTGTTCGCTACCCTCGACCCAACCACCCGCCGCCTGGCTTTGCCTGATAACAACGTCGTGTTACTGACTGATACTGTTGGTTTCATCCGCAAGTTGCCGCCGACCATTATCGACGCCTTCAGGGCGACCCTGGAAGAGCTTACCGAGGCGGGTCTGCTCCTGCATGTGGTCGACCTTGCTTCGCCGGACGCCCCGGAGCAGTGCCAGACCGTCGAGGATATCATCGGGGAACTGGGTCTGGCGGACAGGTCCCGTGTCACGGTGCTGAATAAGATTGACATGGTGCTGGATACCGGGCGCGACTGGGATGAACAGGCGGCTCTGGAATATTTCTCAGCGCAGGACATGGACGCTGGAGAGAAAACGGTGCACATGTCGGCGGTAAAGGGCTGGGGACTGCACAATCTCCTTGATGTTATTCGGGCGGAGTTGTTTTAAACGGCGGTGTTATAATAGTAACAGGCAACGTTTGTTATAAAGATTTTCTACCATTTGATATTAAGTGAGCCTGTAATCGGGCAGTACTTTACATAATATTCAGGGGATATTTATATGGGGTTGGGACCTCTTTTTGCCATACTAACGGCGGCGACGTTCGCATTTGGCCAGATACTGATCAGGCGGTCGACGTATCAGGCGGAGGAGTCGTTTACGTCGCTGGCGGTATCGTTGCTGGTGGGCACGCCGATATTTGTGCTGCTGGTGAGTTGCTTTGGCGAATGGCGGGACTTTCTGACGTTTTCATGGCAGCATTACACACTGCTCGTCGCCGCCGGCTTGCTCCACCTGCTCATCGCGCGTTATCTGTTCTTCAACAGCACGCGCATCATCGGCGCCAATCCCACCGTCGCTATCACGCGAGCCAGCGTGATATTTTCGGTCATCTTCGGAGTCGTCCTGCTCGGCGAAACGGTGACGGTATTGCAGGTATTTGCGGCTCTGATGATTATGTGCGGGGCGGTGCTGACGACCACGGAAATCAGCCGCAGGACGTTCCGGATTTCCACGCGCGGGCTGCTGATGGGACTGGGGGTGGCTTTGTGCTCGGCGGGGTCGGCGACCTTAATCCGTCCCGTAATGCAGGAGACAGACGCCATTTACGCGGCGACCTTCGTGATGTACCTGGCGGCGTTCATCGTCGTCCTGCTGATTCTCATATTGCGCGGGGAGCAACGCCATAACGTTGTCCGGCAGGACCGGCGTACTTTCCTGATACTGGCGATTGCGGCGGTTATCCTGGTCGTGGGACACCTGTTCCGTTTTGCGACGCTGCGGCTGACGCCGGTCAGCATCGCCCAGCCCATCTTCGCCACGATAGTCGTTTTCACGCTGCTTTTCTCCTGGATTGTTAACCGCCGCATCGACGTCTTTAACTGGCGTGTCATCGCCGGGATAGTCCTGGTGCTGGCGGGCGTGTACCTGATATACTGATGAGCTTTATTATCGGACCCGTCCTGCACTATAATGGAGAGGAAATATAATCACCGGGAGGTTTAGTATGAACATAGAGGAAATGGAGAAGCGCCTGAAGACGCTGGAGGACATCGAGGCGATTAAGTGCCTGCAAAACGACTATATTTTCGCGCTGGCGAGCCAGCAGTGGGACGACATGCTGGACTGCTTTGCCGAGGACGGCAGCGCCGATATCTGGACGCACGGACTGAAGAAGGGCAAGAAGCAAATCCGGGAGTTATTTCAGGGTTTCTCCGGCAATATACTACCGACTCACGGGCACCTGGTGGCGCAGCCGGTTATCAAGGTCGACGGGGACACGGCGGAGGGGTACTGGATTTTATACGTCTTCATCGATGAGCCGGTGACGAAATATTACCAGGGTAAGTACGAGTGCACGTACGTCCGGGTAAACGGCGCGTGGAAATTCAAGGATTTGAAGTATATCCGCCCCTGGCCCCCGGTCCCCGAAGCTGCGACCTCGTAGAATCAAAATCCGGGCGTTTTACGGTCTTTCTGAATGGTATTATACCTTTGAGACGGGTTTCCCATTGATAAAATCCGACCCCTTAACCCCGCTATCTGTCATTGCGAGGAGCGTAGCGACGTGGCAATCTCAATCCCTCTCCTTCCATTAAGCAATCCGTTTTCTTTATTTATTAAGAACCTCACCCCCTTGGTCCCCCTCTCCTGGCAAAGCTTCCAGCAGGAGAGGGGGAAAAGTATTTTAGGAAAGAGGGGCTGCGCCCCTCTTAAACACCCCTTTTTACGGGTATTGACGTCTCCCTTTGAAAAAGGGAGATAAGAGAGGGATTTTTACACAACACCCCGGCAGGCGAGTTTACATAATTGTATTGACTATTTGAGGTATAATGGGTGTATGGATTTTAAAGATTTGAAAAATAGATGCATAAATTGTGCTTATCTTAGCTACCTTGACGATAATACATACCGTGAATTAGATAGTAAATCTAGAGAGAATATCTGCA
>JAFGPF010000007.1 GCA_016926115.1 Dehalococcoidales bacterium
ATGCCGGAATATTTCCGCCGGGTAGCCGGTCACGAGGACGAGCGCTGCCGCCAGTGCTTCGACCTGCGGCTGGCAAAGACGGCGGAAGCCGCCCGCGAGCACGGCTACGATGTCTTTACCACTACCCTGCTCATCAGCCCCCACCAGAAGCATGACCTGCTACGTGAAATCGGCGAAAAAATCGCCGCGGAACGGGGAGTCGAGTTCTTCTACGCCGACCTGCGCAAGCGCTACTCGGACAGCCGCCATATCACCAAGCCGATGGACCTGTACCGCCAGCAGTACTGCGGCTGTATCTACAGCGAGTGGGAACGCTACGCCGAACAGGAATAAAGTAGTCTAAAAAGAAAGAGCCCCGATAGTTCGGGGCTCTCCGCTTACTTTCCGTTTTTACAGGGCTTTACCCTGTCTTTTCTCGTTCATCAGTCGGCTATGGCATAAGCTATCTGGACATTGGTGGTAATCTCGATTTCTCCGGGGCTGATGGGTGTCTCTACACCAGGCGCTGCGGCCGCTTCCGCCACGCCTACCATGTCGCGGTAGATAGGTCCGGGCATATAGGAACTCTCGGAGATATAGGTGGCTTTGCCCAGCGTGACGTCAGCTACTTCGGCAAGGGTCTTTGCCTTGGCGGCGGCATCGGCTACCGCCAGTTTTCTGGCTTCAGCCTGGTAAGGAGCCGGGTCGTCAACCGTGAAGCTGATGTTGTTGATGCGGGTCAGGTCGCCGCCGGCATCCGCCACGGCATCGATAACCGCACCAGCATCTTCAACTTTCCTGATTTTAGCCGTGACAACGTTGGTCACGCGATATCCGATGACTTCCTCCTGCCGCTTTTCGTCGTCCCAGCGGGTCACGCGATTGATATTGAAGTACTGCGTCTGGATATCCTCGTCCTTGATGCCCGCGTCCTTGAGGGCATTCATAACGTCATCCATGGCTACCCTGGCTTCATCATTCGCCGCGGCAACCGTGGTTTCCTGCGCCTCGATGCCCACGCTGATGATAGCCACATCGGGCACCGCCGTCACCTTGCCCTCGCCGTTGACCCAGATGCCTTCCTGCTGGCTGTTGAGCTGCCCCTTGAGTTCGAGGGTACCGTCAACGCCGCCGGAACATCCGGCGAGAGCCACCACCCCGATTACCATTACCACACCGATTACTGCCAACCACATCTTTTTCATCTTGTAGCCTCCTTTTTGTTTTTCTACTATATATAACGAAAAAGTCGCCGCGTGGTTAGCGGCATGCTTAAACTTTTTATTTAAGAATAAGGGAAAACAGACAGGAAAGATGTAATTTATGTCACAAGACGGGGGATATTTGTGGAAGATAGATATGAGGGAGGGTAAATTATTCCAGGTTCCGCAGGATTTCAGTGTACCGGATGACGGCAACATCCAGAGCATGCTGTACCGCGCCTCTTTGAGATTCCGACACTCTCTGCAGTAGTTCCTCGAGTTCCCGTATATTTTGCCGCGCCTGGTCCAACACAGTTTTCATTAACTCCGACTGCTCGCCGACAGCGGCTGCTTCATACGCCCACAGGTTTTCCAGTCCTTCAAACGTTTCCCCGAGGTCTCCGTTCGCCCGGGGGGCAGACAGAGTAACAGGTTCATCGGCTGCTTTCGGCGGCGTCTCAATTACCGGCGCCGGGGCTTCTTCCTGCACCGGGGCAGGCATGGGTGCGGGTTCCGGTTCGGGCGACGGTGCAGGTACAGGCGCCATTGCCGGCGCCGGTTCTGCCGCTTCGTAGGTAGCTATTTGCATTTGCGCCTCACCTTTTTCAACAGTAGACACCAAGCTCGCCATGGCAATCAGCTGGTCGTTCATGCGTTCGGTTGCCTCTTCCACCTGTTCGATTTTACCCTTGTCCGCCATCCTGATTATCTCGTTCACTCTTTCATCGGCAAATTCAGCGTACAACTCCGCCTTGCCCATGTCCGACGGCGTAAAGGCAAGCCTGACCGATTCCGTGGCTAGTTTCACCTGGTATAAAGACTCTTCGGGCAGACTGCCGAGGGACGCGTACGCGGTGCCGGTAGCCGCCAGGAGGACAATTACAACTGCGGTTACGACGGTCGCCCAGCGCGGGAACACCGCGAAGAAGCCCTGCCCTCTTGCCGGTTCCATATCACGGATAGCCGCCTGGAAATCACGGCTTGCCCTCTCGCGGAAGTCCGGTCGCGGCTCGATGGCAGCCGCTTCGCGGGCATCCGTAATCGTGCGGAGCAGCGGTTCGAGTTCATCGGCATGTTCGTGGTACGACGACAGGCATGCCTCGACTGTCTCGCCGCTGATAAGCCGCTCCAGGCATTCGTTCAATATATTATCAAAATCGTTATTCTTGCTCATGATGTCGCCTCTGCCGCGAGCACCTTACGCAGGGTTACCACGGCGCTGTGCTGTAAGGCCTTGACCGCCCCCACACTCCTGCCCATGACCCTGGCTACCTCGGCGATGGGCATATCGCCGGTAAAACGCAGCGAGATTACTTCCTGCTGCGCCGCGGTCAGCTGCTTCGCCGCCTGCGCCAGCTCCTCGATTCGCAGTCTCTCTTCAGTCGTCCGTTCGGGGTCGTCCCCGCCGCCGGCAATCGACTCGTCGAGGGGGACGGTAGCACGCCGCGACCTTTTTCTATGGTAGTCGACCACCTGGTTATGAGCGATACGGTACAGCCAGGAGGAGAAGGGCATGCCCTTGAACCTGTAGGAAGAGATGGACTTCAGGGCGTTGAGAAACACCTGCTGCGTCAGGTCCTCCGCCTCCATCCTGTCACCTATCTTGAGAACTACATAGCGATAAATTTTATCGAAGTTCTCCTCGTATAATTGAGTTAAAGCCACCTGGTCGCGCTGCTGCGCTCTCCGGATAAGGCTTTCCTCTTCCTGCACGTGACAACCCCCGTTAGAAGCCGGACTATCAGATTTTTACGCTCGCCCGGCCGGCAATTAAGGTGTTACCCTGTGCATATAGTATAACGAAAAAGGGGGTGAAAAGATAGCTTTTACGTTTGGTAAACGTCGTGTGATGTACATTGGTAAAATATGTTACAATTGCTAAATCGATGTAACCGGAGAGGCAGTATTGGCATACATCATACGCCCCATGACCCAGGAAGACCTGGCGCAGGTGAACAACATCGACCGGGAGGCATTCCCCACCCAGTGGCCTCCCCCCAATTACCGCCAGGAACTCCAGAATAAGCTGGCGTACTACATCGTCGCTACCGATGATTCCAGGAGCGTTGATATATCTAAGGAGGAGCCGCGCCGAGGACTGCTGGGGGTGCTGTCGCGGATGATACCATTCCACAGGCGCAGCTACTACCTGGACGCCACCCGCCCGGAATACACCCGCCAGTACATCATCGGTTTCTCCGGCATCTGGGTGCTGGTGGACGAGGCACACATCACCAACATAGCCCTGCGCCAGAGATACCAGGGCAAGGGACTGGGGGAACTGCTGCTGATTGCCACCGTCGACCTTGCCAAGACGCTGAAAGCCAGAGTGATGACCCTGGAAGTGCGCGCCTCGAACGAGATAGCCCAGAAATTATACGGCAAGTACGGGTTCGAAAAGGTGGGACTGCGCCGTGGCTATTACCTTGATAACCGCGAAGACGCCGTCATCATGACCACGGAGAGCATCACGGCGCCGTCTTTCCAGGCGCGACTCGAGGAATTAAGAGAAGCTCTCGCTAAAAAGCTGAACAGTCCGCCGTCTGCGGAATAGGAAACCAACGCCTACCTGCGGAAAAGTCCCCGTTTCTTGGGCAGGTATGCTGGGTTATTCATGTTGGCGTAGACCCATTCCCGGAGACTATCCTTGCAGGAAGCCAGCGGCGCTTTTAGTTTTTCAACGTCGCCGGGCGAGACGTAGCCGGTCAAACCCAGCTTACGGGCGGTATCAATGGTGACGTTAAGCTCGGATGCCTGTTCGAACAAATTCTTGAGGTCGTTCCTCAACTCGACGGGCAGGAAGTCCACCTTTTCTCTGTGCTTGTCCCAGGCGCCCGTCCGGAACCTGCCGGGTACGTGTCCCTCGTCGTAGTTCTCACAGAGTTTCTCGTTGTGCCTGACGTCGGAAGCTATGCCGACGACCTTACCAATCGGCGCCCGCCGCGTACGCCATCCCTGGACGAAGACACTCAACACCAGCACCAGCACCAGCGCGACACCGATAAGTATCGTTGAGACTAAATCACTCAAAGTAAAAATCCTTCCCGATTAATAACACGGATACATGAAAATTATATTAGAACCGCTGCCCAAACACAAGCCGAACAGATATCCGCGTACCCTCTTTGACCGCTTTACAGGGACATGCTAGAATTATCAGACAGGGGACCGAGAGGTCAAGGAGGCAGTCTATGTCCGGGCATTCTAAATGGCACTCGATTAAACACCAGAAGGGAGTCGCCGATGCCAGGCGGGGTCAACTTTTCACGAAACTGACGCGGGAAATCATCGTGGCGGCGCGCGAAGGCGGCGGAAACGCCGAGATGAATTTCCGTCTGCGCCTGTCGATACAAAAGGCGCGCGACAGTAATATGCCCATGGACAACATCGAGCGGGCCATCAAGAAAGGCACCGGAGAAATCGAGGGCGGTGCCCTCGTCGAGCTTACGCTGGAAGGCTACGGGCCCAACGGCATAGCCATACTGGTCAGCGCCCTCACGGACAACCGCAACCGCACCATCCAGGACGTCCGGAGCACGTTCACGCGGCACGGCGGCAGCCTGGGAGAAAGCGGCTGCGTTGCCTGGCTCTTCGATTCCAAGGGCGTTATCACCATCAAGGCAGAGGGCGTGGACGCCGACGAGCTAGCCCTGACGGCAATAGATGCCGGCGCCGAGGACGTCAAGGTGGAAAGCGACTACGTGGAAGTGTATACCGTCCCGGAGGAGCTGGAAAAGGTCAGGGAAGCCCTGGAAAAGAACGAGGTGGAAATAGAGTCCAGCGAGCTATTGAAAGTGCCGAAGTCGCTCATCGAACTCGATGAAAAAGCCGCCATGCAGGCATTGAAGCTGCTGGACAAGATTGAAGATATCGACGACGTGCAGAACGTCTTCAGCAACGCGGATATCCCGGATTCCGTCGTGGAGGCATACCAGGCAGCCTGAGATGTGAGATGAAGATATTAGGAATCGACCCGGGCACGGTGGTGATGGGCTACGGTGTGATTGAGAGTGAGAATGACGAGATTTCCCTGGTCGATTTCGGAGCCATTACCGCCCGCCAGCGCACGGACATCAGCGAACGACTCCACCAGCTTTACACGGAACTCCTCGACGTTATCCTGCGGCATCGTCCCGATGCCGTCGCCGTGGAGACACCTTTCGTTTCCAAGAACGTGAAGTCCGCCATGGCCATCGGGCGCGCCCAGGCGATAGCCCTGCTGGCCGCCGCGGGCAAGGGAATCCCCACCTACGAGTATGCCCCGGCGAAGGTCAAGCAGCGGGTCGCCAACTACGGCGCGAGCAGCAAAGAGCAGGTGCAGGAGATGGTGCGCCTGCTGCTGGGGCTGGCGGAGATTCCCAAGCCCAACGACGCCGCCGACGCCCTGGCGGTAGCGATATGCCACGCACAGGAGATGCACCTGAAAGACGTCCTCGCCGGACAGAGGGAGGAACCATGATAGCCAGTCTCAGCGGTAAGCTCGAAGCGGTCAGCGCCGACGGGGCGATTATCAACGTGGGGGGAGTGGGGTTCCGCGTGTCCATGCCCACCACGACCCTGAGCACGCTGGGGAAGCCCGGCAACGAGGTCAAGGTCTTTACCCACCTGCACGTACGGGAGGACGCTCTCTCACTGTACGGGTTCGCCTCCGCCGAGGAACTGTGGCTCTTCGAGACGCTGCTGGGCGTGACGGGTCTGGGGCCCAGGCTGGCGCTGGCGATGCTCTCGGCTTTAAGTCCGGAGCAGATTACCACGGCCATCGCCACCGGCAGCACGGACATGCTGGACATGATACCAGGTATCGGCAAGAAGGTGGCCAACCGCATCGTGCTGGAACTCAAGGACAAAATCGGCGCGGCGTGGCTTGCGGCCCCGGCCACGCAGACGGCCCAGGAAAACACGGACGTGCTGTCCGCACTGACATCGCTGGGGTATTCCGCCGCCGAGGCCGTGAAAGCAGTCGCCACCCTGCCCACCGACGAAGACCTCAACCTTGAGGAGAAAATCAAGCTGGCCTTGCAGTACTTCGGGAGCAAGTGATGAAAGCAGCCGAGGGGAAAATGGGGCGGGTGTTCGTGCTCCGGCTGGAGGACGGTGACAGCGTGCCGGACTGCATCGAGAAGTTCGCCGCGGAGAAGTCCATCGCCTGCGGGCACGCGGTATTAATCGGGGGAATCGGCGGCGGCAGCGTCGTGTCCGGTCCCAGGAAGACTGACGAAATGCCCCCCGACCCCATATACCTCCCCGTGGAGGGCGCGCACGAGGTCGTCGGGGCGGGCATCATCGCCCCGGACAAGGACGGCAAGCCGGTGCTGCACATCCACGCCGCGCTGGGACGGGCGGGCAAGACCCTGACCGGCTGCCTGAGACCGGACGTGACCACCTGGCTGGTGGGCGAGGCGATAATTTATGAAATTACGGGGGCATCTGCCAGACGCCTGCCGGACGATTCCAGCGGGTTCGATTTGATGGAGGTGTGAAGCTGCTACTAGTATTATGTCAATAATTATTAATAGAGAGCTTAGGGCTATCTAGACACTTTTTCTAAACTAAGATAAAATATTGGAGAATAAAATCGTTAACTGAGGAAAAATGATTTTACATACTTCTATTGAATCAAATGAACGAAAACCTTGTATAATTATTCCTGGTGATGCAAGGAAGCAACTGAAAACAATACCAGATGAAAGCGTTCAGTCTTGTATAACTAGCCCCCCTTATTGGGGTACAAGGGACTACGGTGTTAACAATCAGATAGGAGCCGAAGAATCCTTAGAAGAATATATTAAAAATCTCCAAAAAGTATTTAAAGAAATTCACCGAATACTCAAAATTAATGGCACCTTGTGGCTCAATTTAGGTGATACATATACAAGTGGCAACCGAGGCTGGCGAGCACCAGACCGTAAAAATCCTTCTAGGTCAATGGGATACCGTCCTCCTACACCTACAGGTTTAAAACCCAAAGATTTAGTAGGATTACCATGGCACGTGGCTTTTGCTCTACAAAAAGATGGCTGGTATTTACGGTCTGACATTATATGGAATAAACCCAATGCACAACCAGAATCTGTCAAGGACAGACCTACACGTTCACATGAATATTTATTTCTATTTTCAAAATCCAGCGTATATTTTTATGATTACGAGTCTAGCCAAGAAAATTCAAATGGTGGAAATAATAAAAGAAATCGACGAAGTGTATGGTCTATCTATACGGAAGGAAAGCACCCTCCGCACCTTGCTGTATTTCCGCCAGAATTAGTAAAAATATGTTTGTTAACAAGTTCTAAACGGGGCGACACTATAATTGATCCCTTCATGGGGTCCGGCACAGTCGGACTAGTTTGTATAGAAAACAAACGTAATTTCATCGGAATTGAAATAAAGCCAGAATATGTAAAAATAGCCAGTGATAGAATAGGGGTGGATAATGGGGAAAAAGCAGAATAATAAGTTATTTCCAATCATACAGCCTAGTTTACAAATTTCTTTTTACAACAGATTACAGACTATACGCCACTTGTATCTTGGTGAGGCACTAAGTGTCACAGTACAAAAACTCGAAATTCCGCAAATTGACAGTGAACTTGCTACTTTTGTAGGACGAAAATACCTGAAAATAATCGCCTCATTTGGTTTAAGAGGTGAAGTATTTTTTCCAGTCCCCTGTTTACTCAGAGAAAGACCTTCGCTACTTGGATACTATAGATTATTATGTGGAATTTCCCAGAAAGAATTTTATCGCCATAATCGCATATCAAGCTTCAAACGTCTAGAAGAAAAGAATGAGTTAACAAAAAATCTTGATAGTCAATTGATTGACCTTTGTAAGAGTCTTGTCTCTACCGCTCAAATAATGCTCGATGGAATTGACGATCTCAGTATACAAATAATAAGAGATTTACAGCTTCTTACACTTGGCGCTCAACTCCGTGGCGGACAGAATACAAAGCTAGGAAAGGACGCAACAGCCGAGGTATTTAGTATTATTGAGAAATTAGTACATAGAAACCTAGTTGAGGAAGGTACTAGAAAATTAATTCTCAAGAACGCAGCGGGAAGGACGGTTACTGTAGCGTTTTCTAGTGACCCTGACATTTCAATAATAGAAGATATTCCCTCAGGTGCCAGACCCATTGTCTCAATTGAAATCAAAGGAGGCACCGACGTTTCAAATATTCACAACAGGATTGGAGAAGCTGAGAAAAGCCACCAGAAGGCACGGAGTAAAGGTTTCTTCGAATTTTGGACTATAATAGGTACTAATGTAGACATTAGTGTTGCTAAACGCGAATCACCTACGACTAGTCGATTCTTTTACCTGTCTGACCTGCGGAAATCTTCTAGTAAAAAATACGAGGACTTCCGTAATATACTTCAATCCGTATTAGGAATACGTACGGCTAAATAACACATTATTTTAAAAATGCTACCCATTTCCCCTCCTTGCCCCCACGTTATATACTGATAAAGTGAGAACGCATACCAATTCTAATATCTTACGCATGGGGATTGCCCTCATACTGGCGGCGGTGATGTGGGGGGCGTACGCCATCCCGGCGGGCGCCCTGGACCTCGACCCGGAAGACTACCTGGAACTCGAATACGACCCCATCACCTTCGATAAAAGCGAGATAACCGGCGGCGAGGTCTTCCAGGTCACCATATCGGGGCGCGTCACCTGCCACCAGGACCTGCCCGCTATACTGCCGGTACGTGAAGCCGAAATAGACTCGCAGGTCGTCGCCCGCCATGAGGAGACCGGCGCCCAGGTCACGCTCAACACCGGCTACACCGTCAAAATAAAGCCCTTCCCCGACGATGCCGGCGATTCCATAGATATCAGCCAGACCGTCCCTTCGCAGTTCCCCTCGCAGGCGGTCTCGGGCAACTATACGGTTATCGGCAGAATTATCAAAGCCAGGGTCAAATTCATCCTCGGCTCGATGGACGTCACGGAATTCCTCCCCGGAGAGCAACCAATGGGTACGATAACTTATACCGCCCCGTCAAATAACCCCACACCCGCATCGCCTGCGCCACCGGAGCAGGAAACCACACCCGTGCCGGAACCGTCCGATACCACCTCGCCCGGCAATACGCCCGCACCCGCCGGAGAGTCCGCGCCCCAACCTGCCACCACCACTGCCACCATGCCGGAACCGGAGCAGGTAATTCCCTGGTGGGTAGGTCCGGTGGTCTTTATCGCCATCGCCGTCACCGTTCTCAACATTGCCTGGTTCATCAGCCAGCGACTTAAAAAGCGCGTAAACTAACCACAATATCAACTTAACCAGCCCGACCCCGATATTCTTACGTCGTCCCGATGTAATCGGGACTCCTCAGAATGACAGGGGATACTCGCCTCGCCCTGCCGAAAGGCATATAATGGTAATAGAGGGAACAATTCATGACGGCACTATGGCTGATAATCGGGGCGGCGGCGGGGGGAACACTGGGCTGGCTGCTCGGGCGTTTCAACAGTCGCCGGAACAAGGACTGCGCCACGCCCACCTGAGGCGCCACGGCAAGTCCCCGGGCGGGGACAATCACCGGTATTATCCTCGGGCTGCTGGTTGCTTATATCATTACTTTCACGGCATAATAGTACCATGCCGCAATTCAAAATAGTCTCCGATTTTCAGATGACCGGCGACCAGCCCCAGGCGGTGGACAAGCTGGTGGAAGGTCTCGGGAAAGGCTACAAGCACCAGACCCTGCTGGGCGTCACCGGCAGCGGCAAGACCTTCACCATGGCTAACGTCATCGAGAGGGTGCAGCGTCCCACGCTGGTCATCTGCCATAACAAGACCCTCGCCGCCCAGCTCGCCAGCGAGTTCAGGGAGTTCTTCCCGGAAAACGCCGTCGAGTACTTCGTCAGCTACTACGATTACTATCAGCCGGAGGCGTATATCCCCCGCCGGGACCTCTACATCGAAAAAGACGCGGACATCAACGAGGAAATAGACAAGCTGCGCCACGCCGCCACCCACGCCCTGCTGTCACGTCGCGACGTGCTCATCGTGGCGTCCGTGTCCTGCATCTACGGACTGGGCGAGCCGGGCGAATACCAGGGGTTCGTCGCCACCCTGAAAAAAGGCGAGCGCTACGGGCGACAGCAGCTCCTGCGCCAGCTGGTGGACATGCAGTACACCCGCAACGAGCTGGAACTGTCCCGCGGCAAGTTCCGCATCCGGGGAGATACCCTGGAACTCCAGCCGGCCTACGAAGAAATTGCCGTAAAAATAGAGTTCTTCGGGGACGACATTGAGCGCCTCCTATCAATCGACCCCCTCACCGGTGAAATCCTCAACGACCTCGAGGAAATAAGCATCTACCCCGCCAAGCACTTCGTGACCTCCCGGGAAAGGATGGTCAGCGCCATCGAGTCGATACGCGTGGAACTGGCGGAACGCATCAAAGAATTTAACAAAGAGGGCAAGATAGTGGAGGCGGCGCGCATCCAGGCGCGCACCGAGTACGACCTGGAGATGATGATGGAGGCGGGGTACTGCTCCGGGGTGGAGAACTATTCGCGCCACCTGGCGGATAGACCCGCGGGAAGCTCGCCGTCGACGCTGCTGGATTACTTCCCGAAAGACTGGCTGCTGTTCATTGACGAATCGCACATGACCCTGCCCCAGATACGGAGCATGTACCGCGGCGACCAGTCACGGAAAAATACGCTCGTGGAATACGGCTTCCGGCTGCCCTCCGCCATGGACAACCGGCCCCTGAATTTCGACGAGTTTCAATCGTGCGTCAACCAGGTGATTTATACCTCGGCGACGCCGGCCCCTTTCGAGTACGAACACAGCCAGCAGGTGGTGGAGCAACTGGTCAGGCCTACCGGCCTTCTGGAACCGAAAATCGTGGTCAAGCCAACCAGGGGACAAATCGACGACCTTCTGGCTCAGATAAAAACGAGGGTTGACAAGGGGAGCCGCTGCCTGGTGACCACGCTGACCAAGCGGATGGCGGAGGAACTGGCGGACTACATCGCCGAGATGGGCGTTAAGGCGCACTACCTGCACTCGGAGGTGGACACGCTGGAGAGGGTGGAAATCCTGCGTGATTTACGCCTCGGCGTTTACGACGTAATCGTCGGCATCAACCTTTTAAGGGAGGGACTCGACCTGCCGGAGGTAAGCCTCGTCGCCATCCTCGACGCCGACAAGGAAGGGTATTTGCGGTCGAAGGGGGCGCTGATACAGGTGATGGGCCGCGCCGCCCGGCACGTCGACGGACAGGTCATCATGTACGCGGACAACGTCACCCGCTCCATGCGGGAGGCAATCGACGAGACAGAGCGCCGCCGCAAGATACAGGAGGACTTCAACCGCGAGCACGGCATCACCCCTCAGGGCATACGCAAGGCGGTCAGGGACATCACCGAGCGCGTCAAGGCCGTCGCCGAGACCCGCGCCGAGTACGAGTACGAAGTCCCCGTCACCCGCGAGGATACCCTGCGACTGGTGAAGGAACTGGAAACGCAGATGAAGCAGGCCGCCAGGGCGCTGGAGTTCGAGAAGGCGGCGTTAATCAGGGATAGAATCATCGAACTGCGCAAGGAACTGGTGATTGAGGATGGACAGCAGTTCACGCGAAAAGAACCGAAGGAGATAGCGCATGAGACCGAAGACCAGGGAAGAAGCGATTAAAACGGTACGCGAAAAAGCGGGCGAGAACATGCCGAAATACGGCAGTTGAGCTTACGGCACCGTTCTTGCGTTGCAGGACACGTTCGATTTAAAAGACGAGGCGCTGCTGAAAGCCTCCGGCGCGCTGACGGGGGGCATCGGGGGGCTGGCCGATACCTGCGGCTCGATGATTGGCGCCACCCTGGTACTGGGGTCGGTCTGCGGACGGGGACGGCATGACGGCGAGGCAGGCATGGAGAAGCTGCATGAGTCCGTCCGGCAGGCAGCCGATTTTTACAGGTGGTTCAAGGAAGAAATGGGTTCGGTGAACTGCCGCGAGCTCGTCACCGGCTACGGCAACGGCACTTTTTACGACTTCGGTATACCGGAGCAGGCAAAGGCGGCACAGGAAGCCGGCGTGGCACAGAAATGCGACGAGCAGATACTGATGGTGGTCACCAGGGCGGCGGAGATACTCTGGGACGAGCTTTACGGGGATAGCTGATGGCAGACGAGACTGAAAAGAACAACGGGGAAGACCTCCGCCAGGCGCGCCGCGAGGAGAAGAAGCGCAAGGAAAAAGAGCGCATGAAAAAGCACGGCAAGAGCCTGGGACAAATATACCGCGATGCGATGGAGAAGCGAAAGAAAGACACGTAATTTACTACCAGCAGGTCAACGAATTCAGGAAGAGCTGCTTCAGGTCGTCGGGGGTGAAGGGGCGGGGAGAAAGACTGATTACCCTCTGCTGCGGCAGCGTTCCTGCCACCAGTTTATCGACATCGGCGGCGGTATAGCCCACCGCACCGAGACCGTTGGGAATCCCCGTTCTCCGCATCAATGCCACCACGGCATCGGCGAGTAAGTCGCCCGCGTCCTTTGCAGACACTCCCGACGTATCCACGCCCATGAGACGGGCGGCTTCCAGATGTCTTGCCGGGTTCGCCGACGCCGTAAAGCGGAAGACCGCCGGGGCGCAGAGGATTACCGACATCCCGTGCGGAATTATCGGGTGTCCGACATTATAGTCGTCGGGAAAGTAGTCGCGCACCATCCCGGACACGGGATAGGACATGCCGTGGGGCAGGTGGACCCCGGCGTTGCCGAAGCCGATGCCGGCAAAAGTAGCCGCCATGAGCATCCGGCTGCGGGCTTCATCGTCGGCGGGATTTTCAATTACCCTGGTGATATTGCCGCTGACCACCTCGATAGCCTTCGCCGCCCAGATATCGCTGATGGGATTCGACCCCTGATAGGTGGGCCTGACGCGCGGGTTTTCCGGCGCGGGGCGGCTGTCGAAAGGGAGGGCGGTGTAGGACTCGATGGCGTGCACGAGGACATCGAAGCCGGTGCAGGCGGCGACCATCGGCGGGAGCGTGCGGGTATTATCGGGGTCGACGACGGCGAGCGTGGGCCGTATCGCCCGGCTGGCGATGCCCGTCTTGGCGTGCATGGCGAAGATGTCGAAGATGGCGATGCCGGTCGTCTCGCTGCCCGTCCCCGCCGTGGTGGGCACGCAGGCGATTGGCTTGAGGGGCGCGGGCACGGGGACCGCCTTGCCGATGGGGGCGTTGACGTAGTCCAGGAAATCGGCGGGGCAGGTTGAATAGAGGTTGGCGACCTTGGCGGTATCCATGCTGGAGCCCCCGCCCACACCCACGAAACCGTCGAACTTGCCCTTCACGGCGAAGTCGATTGCCTCCTTGAGGGAGGCGTCCGTGGGCTCGTTACGGGTATTATCGTACAGGACTGCGTCCAGCCCCTCGGCTTGCAGCGACTTCATCACGTTACGCACGGGCGGCAGTCCGGCGAGATTGGCGTCCGTGACGACCATGACCCGGCGGGCGCCGAGCTCCTTCATGTCGAACCCGACCTCCCGGGTGGCGCCGAAGCCGTACTTGATATTCGCCGAGGTGATATTGATTACCGTTTCATTGGGCATGACGGCTCCCTCTTAAGGTATATACGCGGACAACGCTGTGTATTATAATACGTCAGCGGGGTGAGGGTAAAGGGGGGGATTACAAGGACGCGGTGGAGAAAAGGGGGAAATGAAACAAAAGTTCTTAAAAATGCTTGATATTTACATACTCCAGATGTATAATCTCAACCAGGATGGCACTAGTATTTGATGAAATAGGTTACTGGTCTGAAATTAAATTAGAAATCATTGAAAAATACGCTTTGGCTTATTCCACTGTCTTTTCGAGCCCTAATTATAATTACCTTCACCATGTATATATAGACGCTTTTGCTGGTTCGGGCACACACATATCAAAAACCACCAAAGGCCAAGTACGCGGAAGCCCGCAAATAGCACTGGATATTCGCCCCCCTTTCAAAGAGTATTATTTCATTGATATTAACGGGGATAAAGTAGCTGAGTTAAATAAAATCGTATTAAACCGCCCCGAAGCCCACGTCCTTAAAGGCGATTGTAATAAAAGATTATTAGCGGATGTATTCCCGAAAGTTAAACGGGAAGACTACCGTAGAGGTCTTTGTCTACTAGACCCTTATCGTTTGAACTTAAACTGGGAAGTAATAGAAACAGCTGGCAAAATGGGGACTATTGAAATATTCTTGAACTTTCCTGTAATGGATATGAATCGAAATGTCTTGTTAAGTAATCCCAGATATGCCACTACTACTAATATAGAAAGAATGGATACTTTTTGGGGTGATCACACATGGACTAACATTGCCTATAATAAAACTCAAGACCTCTTTGGTGAAATAATAGATATAAAACAAAGTATTAAACTAATAACCGCAGCGTTTAGAAAGCGCCTCTTAGAAGTCGCACATTTTAAATATGTGCCCCAGCCCATCCCTATGCGTAACACCAGAAGTTCCATCTTGTATTTTTTATTTTTTGCTTCTAATAATGAAACTGGCGACAGGATACTGACAGGTATATTAAACAAGTATCGTGATAAAGGAATGAAATAATGGCACAATCAACAACTATTGAATGGACAGATTCAACCTGGAATCCGGTAACCGGATGTACAAAAATCAGCTCTGGATGTATAAACTGCTACGCTGAAAGGCTAGCTTTACGTCTAAAGGCTATGGGCAATCCTAGTTACGTTAATGGTTTTTCAGTAACGTTACATGAAGAAACATTAATGTTGCCATTAAAATGGAAAAAGCCACAGACAATATTCGTTAACTCAATGAGCGATCTATTTCATGAGGACATCCCGGTAGAGTTTATTTTTCGCGTATTTGATGTTATGTGTCGTGCGGATTGGCACAACTTCCAGATTCTCACTAAAAGAGCTGATAGAATGCTTGAACTCAATCCTAGGCTAACATGGGCGCCACATATATGGATGGGTGTTACGGTAGAAGAACAAAATTATACTGACCGTATTAATCGCCTCCAAAAAACTAATGCAAGGGTTAAGTTCCTGTCACTTGAACCGCTACTAAGCCCTATACCCAATCTTCAACTAGAAGGAATAGACTGGGTAATTGTTGGTGGTGAATCTGGTCCAAAAGCAAGACCTATGAAAAAAGAATGGGCGCTTGATATTCGAAATCAATGTCAAGAAAAAAGAGTGCCGTTTTTCTTTAAACAATGGGGCGGTATAAATAAGAAAAAGACGGGGCGAGTTCTCGAAGGACGTACATGGGATGAAACCCCAATAATGGCAACAAGTCCACAGTTATTATGATTTAAGCCCCCTCCTCCTTCTTAGCCGCTTCCTCCTGGCGCTTCTTTTCCAGCTCCTCAAGCTGTTTCTTCACCTTGTCCTCGCCGACTACCCGGTACTTGTATTTGCCGGTCAGCCAGCTCCCGAAGAAGAAGTTGGCACGCATGTTCCGTATCTCGTCCCATGGGTCGTACTCCCGCCGCTCCTTCTTCTCCTCCGTGTCGTCCTCCCCCGTCTCGATGCCGTACTTCTTACGCGCCGCTATCAACTCGGGGTCGTCCTTGTCGTACCCGAAGATTACGTGCTTCCAGAATGACTTGAAACCCATATCAACCTTCCCTGCTGTAAGAATTACGCCGGCGCGTCCTGCCCCTCGAACTCCGGCTTGCCCATCACCGTAAAGATAATCGCCGGTATGCCGCACGGGAAAAACACCAGCGCGGCGGCAATCGACCCCGCCAGCGCAAGCCCCCAGTTCTTCCTCCTGACGGCAAAGGCGCCCCCGATTATACCCAGCACGCCCACCAGCGTGAAGAACCCGCCCATTATCGCGGATACAATTATCATTATTAAGAGTGCTTCATCCGGCGATGACGGGTAACCGTGATAATGATCGCCGTAATAAAAGGACGTATCGGTGACGAACAGGGACATCATCAGGATGGAAAATACCGTGCCTATCAGCCACATCACACCGATGGCTCCGGAAATGATGGACAGTATCCCGCCGACTTTCGCGTTATTCTGCATATCTCGCCGCCTTTCCGTCCGAATCACGCGATAACATGTTATCACTAAAGAGATTCGTACACAACCGCCTCTTTTGACATTTCATACCCCGCCCGATATCATGAAAATAGACCATGTCGAAAACCCTCTATGAAGATTTTATCTCCAGCGAAGACACCCTGCGGATTTACGAAGGCGACAAGCTCGTTTTCAGTTCGCGGAAAGACCGCCTGCTGCCCCTCATGGAGTACATTGAAACGCGTGAATCGGTGGGGTTCGGGCTGTCCGTGTACGACAAGGTCATGGGCAACGGCGCCGCCCTGCTGGCGGTGATGATACACGCCGCGGAGGTCTACAGCCCCCTGGGCAGCGAGATTGCCGTCGGCACGCTGGGGAAATACGGCGTTAAATACAACATCGACGTAATAGTCCCCCGCATCAAGCGTCCGGACGGTAAAGGACTCTGCCCCATGGAGGAACTGTCTCTCGGGAAAGACCCGGAGGAGTTCTACCGGGCGCTCCGGGAACGCATCGAAGCAGGCACATAGAGTTATTTATGCGCTATTCCCGTCCTTGACCCGGGAATACAGACACCCCTCCTCCACTGGATTGGCAGAATACTCCTGACGGATTTCTTGAATATATACGGGGACAAAAGTATACTAACGGTATATTAATTCCCCGCAAACTTCTGGAAAGGAGACGTTGATATGTCAAGAGCCGAACTGGAAAAATACCTTAGAAAAGGCGTCGTGACCGCAGAAACACCACATTCCGAGGTGTCCGCGCCGCGCCTGGGACTGCACAGCAACGAGGGTTTCGGCGGCAGGGACTTCTCGATGAGCTGGTGGGCAATCACCGAGCCGTTCGAGATGGTGACGGAGAACCACGCCCACGACTTCGACCAGTTTCTTATCTTCGCGGGGGGAGACCTCACCAATATGCCCGACCTCGGCGGGGAGGTTGAACTCACCCTGAGCCTGGACGGCAAAAACCTGGAGAAGTTCGTCATCACCGAAGCCACCATGGTCTACGTGCCCGCCGGACTGTACCACTGCCCGCTCAACTTTAAGAAAATCAACGACCCCAAGAAGCCCATCCTCTTCCACGACCTCTTCTTCTCGCCGGAATACAAGAGGAAGGAATAAATCGAATACAAGAATTAAAAGGATAGATAACAGCGGGTGTACGTCGATAGAGAGATATTGGAGTATGCCCGTTTTTATCTATAGAATTTTAAAGAGGTAAATAGCATGGATATGGATATCAAGGAGAAATTCCTGGCTCTCTGGGAAAAATACTTTAACAATGCCGAACTGCCCATCACCTTTTATTACACCGATGAGCCCGTACACGCCAAAGCGGTCAAGCCCGAATCGGGGCCGCGCTGCGTCATCGGGGCGCTGGTAAAGGTGAGGGAAGGACAATCACTGGCTTTCGACGGCGACGCCGTGGGCTGTCCCGGGGGCAAGAGATACCTCGGCTTTACCGAAGGAATCATGCCGGACTTCGAGTATTTTCTGTCCTGCGGCATACCCGGCAAGCTGGAAGGCGAACGATATAAAAAGACGCCGGAGATGGTGAAGGAGTTCATGGAGAAGTACTCACCCGCGATGAAAGCCCCGGCGAAATACATCGTCTTCAAGCGATGGGACAAGCTGGAAAACACCGATAACCCGGAGGTAGTTATCTGCTTCGCCAGACCGGATGTCCTCTCCGGGCTCTTCACGCTGGCAAGCTTCGACGAAGCGGAGCAGAACACGGTCATTGCCCCGTTCGGTTCCGGCTGCTCGTCAATCGTGCAGCACCCCTACCTTGAGGTAAAGTCGCCGAACCCGAAGGGGGTCATCGGCATGTTCGACGTCTCGGCGCGCCCTTACGTACCGGCGGATATGTTGACCTTCTCCACGCCGATGAGTAAATTCGTACGGATGATTTACAACATGGAAGAGAGCTTCCTCATCACGCCGTCTTGGGCAAAGGTGCAGAAAAGAATAAAGTAGTCTACTATTTCATATAGAGGTAACAGCTATGACCAATATAAGCCTGGTACGCACCAGGGATAGAACGGAGGGCGTACGCAAAGCCGTGGCACTGCTCGGGGTAAATCCCGTTAAGGGCAAGTCCGTCGTGCTCAAGCCGAACTTCAACACCGCCGACCCCGCCCCCGGCTCCACCCACAATGATACTCTGCGGTCGCTGATTACGATTCTGAAGGAAATGGGAGCGAGCAGGATAACGCTTAGCGGAGCGCAGCGGCCCCGGCGATACCACCCACCACATCATGGAAATCAAGGGAGTCCTGCACATGGCGAAGGAACTCGGTTTTGAAATCGTCGACCTCCAGGCAATGGACAGAGACGGCTGGGTGCTGGTCAAGCCGGAAGACAGCCACTGGAAGGACGGCTTCCTGTTCCCTAAAATTTACCGGGAGGCGGAATCAATCGTACAGACGTGCTGCCTCAAGACCCACCAGTTCGGCGGGCATTTCACGCTGTCGCTGAAGTGCTCCGTGGGCATGGTGCCGCCGGGCCTGGGACCGGACGGGGAATACCCCTACATGAACGAGTTACATAGCTCTAAGTATCAGCGGCAGATGATTGCGGAAATCAACACCGCCTACTCGCCGGACCTGGTCGTGCTGGACGGCGTGGAGGCTTTTGTGGATGGGGGGCCGCACGTCGGCAAGCGCGTGAAAGCCGACGTCATACTGGCCGGCACCGACCGCGTGGCGATAGATGCCGTAGGCGTGGCGATACTGCGCCTGCTGGGCACCACGCCCGAGGTAAGCCGGGGTAAAATCTTCCAGCAGGACCAGATTGCCAGGGCGGCGGAGCTGGGACTTGGCGCAAACTCCGCCGACCAGATTCAGATTGTCACCGGCGATAAAGACAGCGAGGCGTACGCGGAAAAGGTAAGGGAGATGCTTTATAATAAAGGGTATTAATAGGGGTTATGTAATTACTTCTTAAATCCAATACCTGGTTTACCCTTATCTTCATTAAATTTCTTTACAGGTACTAATAGTAATTTTGCATGTATATTGATGTCATCTTTAGCTTTCGCCTGAGCTAAAGCTATATCAATTTCATCCTCACCACGATTCTCATATGCCCAGATTTTATGATCAGAGCAGTTGCCTTTGATTTTGGCTGCAACATGTAGTGCAACAGCACGGACACTGGTGAAAGGTTCTCCTCGACTATTACGTACCGTACTGCAAACAGGGCATACAAGCTTAATATTATCCATAATATAAATCTCCTTCATGCTATTTTGATAAATACCAAACTTATTTATCTCCTTTTATTGGGTGTTATTGTATGTAAAATATAGCAGATTCACATTACTTCAACAAGGGGCGTCCAAGAGGGGCGAAGCCCCTCTTATTTTACCCTCCCCCTCTCCAACCAAATAATCCTGCGAGTTCATTTATAAAAACAGGTTGGAGAGGAAGACTAAGGGGGTGAGGTAGAAACGGATTGCTTCACTTCGTTCGCAATGACAAAGCGGTTTTGCCATTCCCCCGCCCTTTAAGCTACAATAGGCTGTCATGCTGGCTAAAGTAAGAAGTGGGGCAATCGTGGGGCTGGACGGGGCAGTGGTAGAGGTGGAGGTGGATATCTCGCCCGGCCTGCCCGCGTTCACCATCGTCGGCCTGCCGGACGCCGCCGTGCAGGAAGCTAAAGAGCGCGTGCGCGCCGCCATACGCAATTCCGGCTGCGCCTTTCCCATGAAACGCATCGTGGTCAACCTGGCGCCGGCCGACCTTAAGAAAGCCGGGCCCGCCTACGACCTGCCGATAGCCGTCGGCATATTATTGAGCTCGGAGCAGGTGGATGCCGATATCGCCGATACCATGGTGCTCGGCGAGCTTTCCCTCGACGGCACCCTGCGCCATACCAACGGCGTGCTGCCGCTGGTCGCCCTTGCCCATGAGGAAGGCATCCCCACCGTCATCGTGCCGGAGGCGGACGCCGGCGAAGCGTCCCTTATCGACAGTATGAAGGTCATCCCGATAGCCTCGCTGGCGCAACTGGTGGGTCACTTGCAGGGAGAAAGCCCCGTCCCGGAATATAAAGCGGAAAAAACGCCCAAATACGACTCGCCGCTGATGAACCTCACCGACCTTTCCCACATCAAGGGACAGGAACACGTCAAACGCGCGCTGGAGGTAGCCGCCGCCGGAGGGCACAACATGATAATGTGCGGACCGCCGGGCAGCGGCAAGACCCTGCTCGCCCGCGCCCTGCCCTCCATACTGCCCCCGATGACCAGCGACGAAGCGCTGGAGGTCACCAAGATATACAGCGTCAGCGGACTGCTCCCCTCGGATACCCCGATGGTCAGGCAGCGCCCCTTCCGTTCTCCCCACTACACCATCTCCAACGCGGGACTGGTGGGCGGCGGGGCATGGCCCAGGCCGGGGGAGATAAGCCTCAGCCACCGCGGTGTTCTCTTCCTCGATGAACTGCCGGAGTTCGGACATTCCCTGCTGGAAGTCCTGCGCCAGCCGCTCGAGGACAAGGTCGTTACCATCAGCCGCGCCCAGGGGAGGGTTACCTTCCCCGCCAGCTTCATGATGGTGGGGGCGATGAACCCCTGTCCCTGCGGCTATTACGGCGACCCCTTCCGCAAGTGCACCTGCCCGTCCAGCCTGGTCTCACGCTACCAGAGACGCATCAGCGGGCCTTTTATAGACAGAGTTGATATCTTTGTCGAAGTGCCGCATATCGACTACGAGAAGCTTACTGACGACCGCCTCGGCGAGTCCTCGTCAAAGGTGCAGGAGAGGGTCACCGCCGCGCGCCAGCGGCAGCTGGAACGTTTCCAGGGAACGAAGCTGACCAGCAACGCCGAGATGACGCCCGCCGAGATACGCGAGTTATGTCATGTGGAGGACGCGGCGCAGAGCCTGCTGCAGGCAGCCATGAAACAGCTTTACTTCTCCGCCCGTGCCTTCCACCGCATCCTCAAGCTGGCGCTGACCATCGCCGACCTCGAAAGCTCGGACGTTATCAAAGCCCATCACGTCGCCGAGGCTATCCAGTACCGCCCCAGAAGGACGGAAGATTGATGGACAAATATCTTAAACAAAACAAAAAAAGCTGGAACGAAATGACGCCGTTACATGAAAAGTCGGCATTCTACGATGTGGCCGGTTTTAAAGCCGGGAAAAGCATGATGTTGATGCCGTTTGAATTGGAAGAATTAGGCGATGTTGCCGGGAAATCCCTGCTCCACTTACAATGCCATTTCGGGATGGACACGCTTACCTGGGGGAGGCGGGGTGCCAACGTAACAGGAGTGGATTTTTCCGATGAAGCTATCAAGACAGCTAAAAAGCTTAGTTGTGAAACCGGGATCAAAGCGGATTTCATCTGCTCGGATATCTACGCCCTGCCGGAGAAACTGAGCGGCAAGTTTGATATCATTTACACATCCGGTGGTGTACTATGCTGGCTGCCGGACCTCACAAAATGGGCGCAAATAATCAGCCATTTTCTCAAGCCGGGCGGGTTTTTCTATATCATGGAAGGGCACCCGTTCATGAATGTTTTCGACAACTCAACAACCGCGAAGCAACTGAATATCACGCAATCATATTTCCATAAACCGGAACCGACTAAATGGGAACCGGAAGGTGATTATGCAGACCCTACCGTGGTTACACCAGCCACTTACGAGTGGACACACAGCCTGGGTGATGTAATTAACGGGCTGATTCAGGCAGGACTGAAAATAGAGTTCCTACACGAATATCCAATGATTTTCTATAAAGTTTTTCCGTTTATGAAAAAGGGGAAAGATGGCTTTTGGCATTTAGAGGACGATAAAATACCGCTGACTTTTTCCATCAAGGCGTATAAACCCCGTACGTAATCCTGATAACGACTTATTTGGTACTTCATAATTAGGTATGGTATGCTGATTTTGGAAGGCAGGTATTATCATGAATCATTCCATATTCGGCAAAAAAGGGTTAAATATCATCTTCATCATCGGCATGCTGGCGGTCATGCTCCTGGCAGTCACTTCCTGCGAGGACATGTTTCCTACCTCTTCAACACCGCAGGAGACGCCGGAACCGGAACCGGCAACGCCCTCTACGGTTGTTAACACCCGGGACTCCGCCAAGCTGGCGGTCTACCAGCACCTGCTGGACCTCACTGGCTCTTACGACGCCAAGATGTACCTATCCGACTTCTATACCAACTGCGACAACTGGACGACGCAGTCGGACTACTTTAAGGACGGCACCAGCACCTGGCACGTCTCGGTAAACATGACCGGGGTTGAAGACTGGGCGTTCCGCCCCTACTGGCAGCAGGCAAGCTGGCTGGTTTTCAAAGATGGGGAAGTCATACCCTCCAACCTCTACCGCGCCAACGCCTTAAGAATAGAGGCAGACCTCCTCGCCCTTAGCCCCGCTCCTGAAGCTGAATAAACATCGCTATATCACATCGACAGTAATTATTCCGAAAGGAGTGAGAAATCAAATGCCGAAAGTCGATTATGAGAAAAACCTGGTCAGGAAACCACTTTATGAAGTAGGCATCCAGGCGGTCGGCAAGCACAAGGGACACCAGGTGCCTTCGATGACGTACATGAGCAACTCCCTGGTGCCCGGCAGTAACACGTACGTAGAGGTCAGCTGGATATATGACGTGCCGATGCCCAATCCGTACGTCTTCGAGCACGCGCATAATTTTAACGAAATCGTCATGCACATCGGCAGCGACCCTGAAAACCCGGAAGCCCTCGGCGGCGAGATGACCATAGAGGTCGAGGGCCAGCCACTCACTTTCGACCAGACGACGGCGCTCTTCCTTCCCAAGGGGACGAAACATGGCCCACTCACCTGGAAAAAGGTCACCCGCCCCCACATCGAGATGACCATTATGCTGGGCTGCGGCGACTTCGCCAAGGCGATGCCGGGCAGAAACCCGGACAGTTAAGTAATTACTATTCCGGCAATCAAGCTGGAATATCCGGATAGCCCAATACGGAGAAAGGAAAAGGATAATGGCAGAATCGAAATACGGAAAGTATATCTGCACGGAACTCAAGAAAAACATCCCGCTGCCTCCCTACCGGGAGTGGGAACGGGACATGATCGGGGACGGGCTGTGGGAAGGCTACCATCGCGGTCTGGAGCACATCGTCTGGACGGACGCCGAGGTAATACCCGGTTCTTTCTACTCGGAAATGGTCTGGCAGTGGCCCCAGAGTTGGCCCAACCAGCGGCCGCGACCCAAGCTTACCCCGGAGCAAATCAAAGAGATGGAGAAGAAACCGGGGGGCCAAGGCGTTCCCCCGCACGCGCACCCCTTTCCAGAACTTCTCTCCTTCTTCGGGACGGACATGGAACACCCGGAAGAGCTCAACGGCGAAGTGGAGTTCTGGATGGAGGACGAAAAATATATCTTTACAAAGAGCTTTGTCGTTTATATCCCCGCCAATGTCACCCACTGCCCATTGAGAGTCCACCGCATGGATAAACCCTTCTTCCACTATACCATCGGTCCCGGCGGTAGTTACGTTTAATCCCGGATTATCGAGAGCAAGAGAAAGGAAACGCTAATGGCGAATAAATACGAAAAAATGTTTGTAACACAGGACAAACCCGGCTATGAATATCCTCCTTACGAACATCCCGACTCCAAGACGACTAAGCGTCTCGCCTATATCGACGAGAGTACCGTAAACGGGGCGGAGTTCGGGTGCGAGAATATGTGGCTGCTGCCCGGCGGGCCTAAAGAACTAAAACTGCTGGACGCCAACACCCAGCCGTACGACAGATTTTTCGGCTTATATGCCTTCAACTACGATAATATCCGCGACCTCTGCGCTGAAGCGGAAGTCTATATCGGCGGGGAAAAGCACATCGTCAAGAAGAGCTTTGCCATGTTCATTCCAGCCAACCTGGAAATAGGACCTCTGACCATTCGCGACATCACCAAGCCCATCTTCTTTACCATCGAATTCCCCTGCGGGAAAGCCGTTAAGAAGAAATAAGTCCCGTCCTATCCCGTAGTCATGATGGACTAAACGAAATAACCCCTATCTCCGGTTTTCCATCAGAGATGGGGGTTTGTCGTCCTACCCCCGTAAATATGTAAAGGAGAATGATTTATGGCAGAAACCAAATATGGAAAATACATCATCAGCCGTCTCCAGCAACCCGCTGCAGAAGCCCCCTGGAACCCGCCGATATCCGTTGCCGGCAAGGGTAAAAGCGGACGTGTCCTGTTCATGGACAGCGAGATTGTCCCGGGGGCTTTCTATATGGAGTGCGTCTGGATACTGCCCCGGCCTGCCGGCGCTCCACCACCCGACCCCTCCAAGTCCGGCGTCACCGAACCCCATGCCCATGACTATGACGAAATCATCGGCTTCATCGGAACCGACAATGACGACCCCTACGACCTGGGCGCCGAGGTCGAGCTGCATCTGGGAGAAGAAAAACACCTCATCACCAAAACCAGCCTGGTCTTTATTCCGGCGGGGCTGGTACACTGCCCGCTGCTTTTCCTCAGTGTAGACAGACCGGTGTTTCATTACACCACCGGCCCCGGCAAGATGTATTTTTAAAAAGGAGAGTCCCGCAGGTTCTATATTCTCTATACCTGCAGGACTCTTATTATGCGTAATTCAGCCGGGTATCTTATATCAGCCAGAGAGTGAGCCCAATCACTATCATTAATACCCCCAGCGCTCCGGCAATCCATCCGCCTATTTTCAGCGCCCCAGGCTGCGGGGTTTCCACGTGCTCGAGGGAGAACTCACGGAGGTCCGTCTGCTGCGCCAGGGCTTCGAAGATACGCTTTTCCTCGTGCCTACCCCAGAACAACCCGATGGCGCCCAGGACAACGAAAACCCCGCCTGCGATTATCAGTATATACCAGTCGCCTTGAGGCATGTACCACCGACTCCTTGATATAGCTTGCTGGTGCTAAAACTATATTGCATCGGCGCGGAATTTGCAAACAGGCGGGTGTTGATTAACAGGTACCCGCCCGTTTGGTCCGGTTTGATACTTACTTGATTTCGGCGGTGGCGCCGGCAGCTTCAAGTTTCTGCTTGGCAGTGGCGGCCTCTTCCTTACTGATGCCTTCCTTGACATTCTGGGGAGCGCCTTCCACCAGGTCTTTCGATTCCTTGAGTCCCAGCGTGGTCAACTCGCGGACAGCCTTGATGACGTTAATCTTGTTGGCGCCGATTTCCTTGAGAATCACGGTGAATTCCGTCTGCTCCTCGGCATCGGCTGCAGCCTCAGCCGCCGGTGCCGCCGCAGCCACGGCAACGGGTGCCGCGGCACTTACGCCGAACTCCGTTTCCAGGGCTTTCACCAGTTCCGCCAGCTCCAGCACGGACATCTTCTTGATAGACTCCATGATATCTGCGATAGCTTTGGAAGATACCTTGGGTTTCTCCGCCTTGGGTTTCTTGGCCTCTTCTTTCGCCGGGGCAGGCTCTTCAGCCTTCTTCTCCTCCGGGGCGGGTTTTTCGGCTTTAGGTTTTTCCGGCGCGGGTTTCTCTTCCTTCGACGCTTCGGCTTTGGGTTCTTCAGCCTTGGGTTCTTCCGCTGCAGGCTCTTCAGCCTTGGGGTCTTCTACCGCGGCTTCTTCTTTCTTCTCTTCGTCTGCCATTATTACTCTCCCTCCAGTTGTTGAATTCTAGCCTGCAGCACTCCCATGATGCCTCTGATAGGGCCTGCAAGCACATTTACCAGTCCGTAGATTGGACTCTGCATTCCAGCCAGTACCTGGCTTATTAATATTTCACGCGAAGGTAATTTCGCCAGCGATTCTACTTCCCTGGGGTCCAGGACTCTGTCCTCGAAGACCCCCCCCTTGATACTGAGTATCGATTTCGCGGTACGGATATATTCGGTCAATACCCTGGCGGGTTCCGGTATCTCGCCATAACCAAACGCCACCGCCACGGGACCCGTAAAGGAGTCCGCCAGTTCCTCGATGCCGGCGTTTTTAGCAGCGAACTGCGCCAGCGAGTTCTTAACCACCCGGTACTCGATGCCGGCTTCCCTGAGCCTGCGCCGCAGTGCGTTCATCTCACCCGTAGTCAGACCGCGATAGTCCGTCAGGATACCGACATTACACCTGGAGAACATATCCTGCAGGCTCTCGACTATCTTTTCTTTCTTTTCCGTTGCCATACTCGTACCTCCTGCAATACCACTCCCGATAACCCCCGCTCCCCATAAAGAGAAAGTCCCTGCGCCTGCTGCACAAGGACCCGATTATCCATACCTCAATGGTACGGTATCTTTTCATCCTCGGCAGGCTCAATATTAAGTCCTCCACCTGTGAAGGACGCCCGCTGTCTCTGGACTCTTTATTCAGTTGACACTATATTTTAGCACAACGCTTCGTGCGTGTAAAGCTATTCGGTACTCCGGACGTCTAACGCTCCTTGGTATACTTAATCCCTACCACCAGCACCACTATACCAAGCATCGCGCATGCCACGCCGGTATAAGCTAGCGGGTTGCCGATATATACGTGAAACACGCGATACAACACAGTCAATATCACACAGACTGCCAGTAGAAAAGTCCCCGTTGATAAACAGATAATAGCTGTCCTGTTCATTACTAATCCCCGCTAATTTTAGTTACCTTATTATACACATTACTCATCATTTTTACAATAAAAAAGAGGGGCTGACGCCCCTCTTGTACAGCTTGGTATAAATTTGTAAAGCTAGCTGGCGGTTAAGGTCATTGCGGTGGCGAGGTCCAGCTTAATGCCGGGCCCCATGGTGGTGGTAATATAGGCGCTCTTGACGTATTGTCCTTTGGCGCCGCTGGGCTTGGCTTTTACCACTGCTTCCATGACCGCCGTCAGGTTTTCCATCAGCATCTTGTCGTCGAAGCTTACCTTGCCGAGCGGCACATGAATAATCGCCGTCCTGTCCAGTTTGTATTCTACCCTGCCTTTGCGGGCGTCTTCGATAACCCGGGGCAGGTCGTTCATGGGAGCGACGGTCCCGGACTTGGGATTGGGCATAAGGCCCTTTCTGCCCAGGATTTTACCCAGCTTGCCGACCTTGCCCATCAACTCGGGGATGGCGATGGCGGTATCGAATTCGGTCCAGCCGCCCTCGATTTTCTTGATAAGGTCGTCGCTGCCGACGACATCGGCTCCGGCGCCCTCGGCTATCTTTTCCGCCTCTCCCTCGGCAAAGACCAGGACACGTACCTTCTTCCCCAGCCCGTGAGGCAACAGGGCTATCCCTCTTACCTGCTGCTGGGCATTACGCGGGTCGAGTCCCATCCGCAGGTGAAGCTCGACGGTCTCATCGAACTTGGCGGTAGCCGATTTCTTGACCAGATCAATCGCCTCCTGCGGCTGGTATGCCTTGGCCCGTTCTACCTGTGCGGCTACTTCTGTATATTTCTTACCGTGTTTTACCATGCTATTCCACCTTTATACCCATACTCCGGGCAGTCCCTTCAACAATACGCTCGGCAGCCTCGATGCTGTTGGCGTTCAGGTCCCTGGCTTTAAGCTCGGCGATTTCACGCAGCTGCTTTTTAGAAAGCGTACCTGCTTCTTCATGACCAGCCTGGCCACCGGCTTTCTCAAGACCCAGGGCTTTCTTGACCAAATCGGACGTCGGTGGGGTCTTGGTGATGAAGGTATACGTCCGGTCTTCATAGACGGTTATCTCTACCGGTACGATAGAACCTGCCTGCTTGGACGTACGTTCGTTATACTCCTTGCAGAAACCCATGATATTCAGCCCGTGCTGACCTAAAGCCGGACCCACCGGCGGCGCCGGATTTGCCTGCCCGGCCGGAATCTGTAGTTTAATGATTGCTTTTACCTTTTTAGCCATCCTGTTTCTCCGGAAACGTTACAGTTTATCTATCTGTAAAAAGTCAAGCTCCACCGGCGTTTCCTGACCGAATAAGGAGAGAAGCACCTTGACTTTGCCTTTTTCCACGTTTATTTCGTCGACGATTCCCACGAAGTCGATAAACGGTCCGTCGGTCACCCTCACACTCTGACCCTTGCGGAACCCGACCTTGACCTTGGGGGTATCCGCGGTCATCTGTTTTAATATCTCACTCACCTCTTTTTCTTCCAGCGGCGTGGGCGTATTGCCGCTGCCGACAAAACCGGTGACACCCGGAGTATTCCTGACGACACTCCAGCTGTTCTCATCCATCTTCATCTCGACGAGGACATAACCGGGCAGAATTTTTTTGGTTACCGTGCGGCGGCGTCCCCCCCGGACTTCAATCTCGTCCTCGGTAGGTATCACCACCTGGGTAATCTCTTTCCCCGTATCCATGAACTTGATACGCTGTTCCAGGTTCTTCTTGACCCGCTCTTCATGCCCGGAGTAGGTATGAATCACGTACCAGTGTTTGTCATTTCCCGCCACAAGTAACCTCACTACCTGATTTATTGGAAAGAATAACGAATGTCCCGCACATCAGACAACCTCGATTCATCCCGGGAGACAATCTTTTATCTACCCACGAATACTTTGTTTACAAGTTCGGTGAATCCAAAGTCGAGAGCCCCCAGAAATATGCCCGCGATAATGGTGATTATCAGCACCAGTCCCGTCAGGTACACGGTTTCTCTCTTGGTGAGCCAGACCACCTTTTTCAACTCGTTGATAATCTCGCCCACGTAGTTGAAAAGCCGGAAACCTCTTCGCTTGGTCGTTGTCTGATGCGTCATCGCCGGTTTACCCGTTCAGCCGCAGCGCCGGGCTATTTAGCCTCCCGATGCAGTGTATGTGTATGGCAGCGGGGACAATATTTGTTCAACTCCAGGCGCTGTGTATCGTTTTTCCTGTTCTTCGTCGTCGTATAGGTCCGTTCCTTGCACTCCGTACAGGCAAGGTAAACCACACCACGCGCTTCCGCTTTCTTAGCCATAGTTTATTCCAGAATCTTGGTAAAGGTGCCGGCCCCTACCGTCCTGCCTCCTTCACGAATAGCAAAGCGCAGACCCTCTTCCAGGGCGACCGGGTAGATGAGTTTAATCTTCATGTTGATATTGTCGCCGGGCATGACCATCTCTACACCTTCCGGCAGCTCGATGGTGCCGGTGACATCGGTAGTCCGGATGTAGAACTGGGGCTTATAGCCGTTGAAGAAGGGCGTATGCCGGCCGCCTTCATCCTTGGTCAAAACGTAGACCTGTCCCTCGGCGTAGGTATGAGGTTTGATGGTCCCCGGTGCTGCGAGTACCTGCCCGCGTTCGATGTCTTCACGCTCGACGCCTCTGAGGAGAGCGCCGACGGCATCACCGGCTTCCGCCTGGTCGAGCGTCTTGTGGAACATCTC
>JAFGPF010000073.1 GCA_016926115.1 Dehalococcoidales bacterium
ATGGTGCCGAGGGGGAGAGTTGAACTCCCACGCCCTTACGGACACTACGCCCTGAACGTAGCGCGTCTGCCATTCCGCCACCTCGGCACGGGTGACAACTCTTTATTGTAGCAACAAAGAGGCTGCTTTTCAAGATTTGAATACAGATTTGTGGAAGAAAGAGAAGAGGGGCTGGCGCCCCTCTTGAACTCTCCAATTTGTCTTACGCGCTTTAAGGATTAGGGCCAGTACAGCTTCTGGGCTTCCTTCTTAAGGTCGGCGCGGAAGTCCGGGTGGGCGATGGCGATAAGCTCCTCCGTCCTCTGGCGTTGCGTCTTGCCCTTGATATGGGCGATTCCGTACTCGGTGATGACGTAATCGCTGATGGTGCGCGGCACGGTAACAATCGTACCCTCGGCGAGCAGGGGAGTGATGCGGGAGAGTCGTTTCTCGCCGCTGCCGGCCGTGGAGGTCATCACGGTGATGCTGCGGCCTCCCCTGGAGAGGAAGGAGCCGATGGCGAAGGACGTCTGGCCTCCGGCGCCGCTGATAACGCGCGGGCCGATGGACTCGGCGGCAATCTGCCCGGCGAAGTCGACACTGACGGCGCTGTTGATGGCCACCATATTGTCGTTCATGGCAATCGTACGTACGTCCAGGCAGTATTCGGCGCTGTATAGCTCGAAAGCCGGGTTCATATTAACGAAGTCCATGTCTTCCTTGGAGCCGCCGCCGCAGGCGGTAGCGACAGCTTTGCCGGTATGGAGGTTCTTGCGGCTGCCGTTAACGATGCCTTTGCGTATCAGCGGTATGATACCCCTGGGTGTGGTCTCGGAATGCCACCCCAGGTCTTTATAACTTTCAAAAGTGCCCAGTGTGCAGCACCATTCGCTGGTGGAGCCGACACCAACCTGCAGGCAGTCGCCGTCTTTGATAAGCTCGGACACAAAACCGGCGATTTTCTTTTCCGCTTCACCGGCTTCCACGTTCTTGCGGCCCAGCAGGTCGGTTCCGCCGGGCTGTTTACCGGACGGGGTGTGCTCGACAAAGTAGTCTATCTCGGAAACATGTATGAAGTTATCGCCGTAGGTCCTGATAAGGTTTTTGTTGACCTCGGCGAGGACGCACTTGGCATTCCTGCACTCGGATTTCTTGGTCCAGACCGAGGCGCCGAAACTGCAATAGCCATGGTCGTCGGGTGTCGATAGCTCTATCATCACGACATCGGCAGGGCCGCGGTCCGGTTCCTCGAAGACGAATCCGAGCTGTCCGATGGCCAGGTCGCAACGTCTCTCGGCGATTATCTGCCGGACGATGGGCAGCGGGAAGCCGACTTCTATCTTGAAGGACATCTCGAAGACGGGGTCGTACCAGCCGAAGTCCCGTCCCGGCGTGCGCAGCGAGAGCAGCACGTTCTCTATCTCTCCCAGTCGACCCGCCAGCGCCAGTCCCAGGGCCTGGGGTTCGTTCCCCTGCACGAAGCAGACGCGGTCGCCGGACTTGATAACGCTGACGGCTTCCTCCGGCGTCACCAGCTTTTTCTTGTATTCCTCTTGCCAGCTCATAGCATACCTCTCTGTTTGTCATTCCCGCGCAGGCGGGAATCCAGAGGTGGGGCAAAGGGGACCGGATTCCGGCTTCCGCCGGAATGACGCGTATTTTATTTACTTCTGAAGAAGCTTCATATTCAAAAAGGTCGGGGAGGGGGAGACAGAATGTGTCTCGCATCCCCTCCCCGAATCCTAAGGCTCAGGTTCCAGTATATCGGCTCTTAGTATCTGACAGCCGAGCACCGGCAGGTCAGGCAGCGCCTGGCCTCGGTAACGCAGGTCTCTTTATCCTTAAAGCCGAGGTTGATTTCTTTGAAGTTGCCCTTCCGCTTGGCAGCCGCGAGAGATTCTGTTCCGCAGCGGTCTTCCTTCTTGTATTCCCTCAAGTGGAACTGGAAGGCCGGCTCCTCGATATCCGCGAGGGTTGCCTCCGGCGGTGCAGGCGGGAGGTCGACGCCGCGCAGATAGCAATCGATGGCTACGGCGGCGTTCTTAGCGTCTGCCATCGCCTCTATCATCAGACCCTGGCCGCGGGCGACGTCGCCGCCGGCGTAAATACCGGCGACACTGGTCGCCATACTGCGGTCGGCAGCGGCGATTGCGCCTCTCTTGGTGGTCTTTATCTTGCTGTCCTTCATGAAGGAGAGGTCTACCCTCTGGCCGATGGCAGTGATAACCATGTCGGCGTCGATGGTCTTGGTCTCTTTCTCGTTGTAGACGGGCGAGAACGCGCCGGTCTTGGTATAGCATGAGGTGCATCGTTTCAATTCGACGCCCTTGACCTTGCCGCCGCTGGCGAGAATCTGCTTGGGACCCCAGCTCATGTCGACCTTGATGCCTTCATCGATAGCCTGTTGAATCTCTTCTTCCTGGGCGGGCATTTCCTCGGGGCTGCACTCAAGGCAGACCACCTGGACGCTCCCGGCACCGAGTCGCAGGGCGCAGGTAGCGGCGTCCATGGCGACGCTGCCGCCACCGACGACGACTACTTTCTTGCCGACGGCCGGTTTCTTGCCGCTGTTGACGTCTTTCAGGAAAGCCAGCGCCTGGATGACACCGGTGGAATCTTCACCGGCTACGTTGAGCTTGGCGCTGTTCTGGGCGCCCACCGCGACGAAAACGGCGCTGTAGCCCTTCTTCTTGAGGTCTTCAGGGTTCTTCACGGCACTGTTGGTCTTGATTTCCACGCCCATCTTCTTGATGGTGTCGATTTCCCACTTGACTACCTTGCGGGGCAGGCGGTGTTCCGGGACGCCGTAGGTCATCATGCCGCCGGTACTGGCGGCAGCCTCGAAGACGGTAACGCCGTAGCCCTTCTTAGCCAGGAAGTAGGCGGCGGTCAGTCCGGCGGGGCCGGAACCGACGATGGCAACCTTTTCCTTCCTGGTGCCGGCGCATTTCTCCGGCAGGCACTGATTCTTCAGATAGTCGGGAAGGCCTTCGTTCATGACGGAGTCGGCCACGAAGCGCTTGATATCGTTGATGGCGATGGGGTCGTCCAACTTGCCGCGATTGCATTCCGCTTCGCAGGGGTGCGGGCACACGCGCCCGAGCACGCCCGGGAAGGGGGTGTACTGCTTCAGGTAGCGGTAGGACTCGCCCATGTAACCACGGGAAGCCATCAGCACGTAGGCGTTGATGTCCAATCCGGCCGGGCAGGTGTTCTGGCAGGGGGGCATGAATGGCTCGGGCAGCGGCCGGAGTGTGAGGGCATTAGCGGTTGAGTTATATTTCGGGTCGTACTTCTCGCGGCCGATGTTCGGATTGACCGCGCATCGTATAGCCAGACCGCGGTTGAACCGCGCCAGGCAGACGTTACAGCGCAGGCAGCGGTTGACTTCGTCGACTTTGCCCTCTTCCCACTTGCGCGGGGTGCGCTGGTCGGCGACGAGCTGGCGGCCCATGGTGATGGCGTCGGCCCAGCCGTTGCGGAGTACTTCCTCGGCCAGATACGGGTCGTGCTGGCCGGGGACGATTAGGGGTATCTTGAGTTCTTTCTTAAAATTCTTGGCGTGCTCGATAAAGCAGAACGGGTCCTGGGGGAAGAACCATTTCCTGGCTTCGTAGGAGCCGTCGGAAAGGTGGATGTAGCTAGCGCCCAGTTCCTCGCACCACTTGGCGACCTGTATCAGCTCTTCCTCGTGGATGGCGCCGGGCATATGCTCGTCGCCGCTGAGGCGGATACCGAGACAGAAGTCCGGGCCGACACGGCGCCGGGCGCTGACCAGCAGGTTCCTCAGGAAGCGGAAGCGGTTCTCCAGCGAGCCGCCGTAAAGGTCGTTGCGCTGGTTGGAGCGCGGCGACAGGAATTCATGGATAAGGTAGCCGTGCGGGCTGTGGAACTCGACGGCATCAAAGCCGCAAATCCTGGCGCCGGCGACGGCATCCGCGAACGTCCTTTCCATGTAGTCGATTTCTTCAATGGTAAGCACCTTGGGTACGGTGGTACCGCCCATCGTCTGCGCCTTGGTCTCGTAGCCGCGGGGCATGATTCTCTGTTCGTAGTCCTGCGGTCTTTCGGACGGAATGGCTGACGGCGCTGCCGGAGTCTCACCGGAGAGGCGACCGGAACCCTGTCTGCCGAAACTGGGGGTAATCTGGATGAACGCCTTGGGTCCCATTTGCTTCATGGCTTCCGCCAGGTTGGACATGCCCTCGTAATAGGCACGGCCGCTGATACGCGGATTGCCGAAGCTGGTGGTCTTGGCGCCCCAGTCGGTGGCGAAGGTACATTCGATGGTGATGAATCCGGCGCCACCTTCACAACGGGCGGCGTAGGAGTACAGGCACTCTTCTGTGATGTACCCGTTTATATCAGCGCCGCCGGTGGTGGTACAAGAACCGCCGATTCTGTTCTTGATCTCTAGCGGCCCAAGTTTGATAGGCGAAAATAGTATCGGGAATTCAGTGGACATTTTTTCTCCTTTCCTTTCTGTTTTTTATTTTGCGCGTCGTTTTGACGTATCGATATCGAGTAACTTGGCGAGATTTTCACCGAAAATCATACTCTTGATTTCGTCGGTCACCGGGGCGAAGCCGTAGCCCTTCTGCAGGTCTTCCGGCATCTCGAAAGTCCTCAGGCCTATTGTCGCTTCACGGAACAGCCCGCCGGGACCGTAGAAGTCGGTTCCCCAGACAATGCGTTCCGGACCGGCGAATTGGATAGCTTCACCGATGATTTCGGCTAACCGCCGGGGTGCCGCCCTGTACCAGGGAATGATAAGGCTCAGGCTGATGTATACATTGGGATGGGATAAAGCTACCATGTTCAGATCATGGCAATGCGGCCAGCCGGCATGGAAAGCAACGACTTTCAAATCGTAGAAATCGTTCACAACGTCATCCAGCAGGACGGGCAGGCAGTATTTAGCCTTACCGGGAGGACACCAGCTCCAGCCGGTGTGGATGGTAACAACTACGCCCAGTTCTTCGCATCTCTTGTAGAAAGGCCATATCCTCTCGTCGTTGATGTAGGTGTCTTCCGGCGGATAGAACTTGAATATCTTGCAGCCTCTCTCCTGGGCAAGGTAATCCAGTTCCCAGAGAACGTTTTTCATGCCCCTCTTGATAAAGGGCCCCAGGTTGGGCTGAACGATGAGTCTGTCCGGGTACTTTTCTGCGGCGAGCAGCAACTGGCCGTTGGTGGACCATTTGGTGGAATAGCCCGTGGTCTCCATCATGGATTCGGGGAGAATACAGGCCATGTCCACGCCGTAGCGGTCAAGATAAATGATGAGCTGGTCTTCTTCCGCCAAGTCTGATTTTTCGGCTTTGGTTACCGGTGGTTCTTTCCAGTCCTTGGTAACATGGTGGGGGACGGCGTTGAAAGCGCGGGCGGTTTCCGCGGTGCCGTATACCCACTTCCTGTATTCGGGGAAGTAGTTGAAGTATTTCTTGTTCGCCTCGCCGCTAAGATGGCATTCGACGTCTATCTTGAAATAGTCGTCTTTTACGAATTCAGGATATTTCTTGGGTGTTGCCATATTCTAACTCCTTACCAGAGCAAGTGCGGTGGCTCTATTTTTTCTTCTCCGGACGATAGCTCTTGAAGTATTTGGTGCGGTTGAGGCGCTCTTCGTATTTCTCGTGCATCTTATGGAAGGCTTCTCTCTCGCCCATGCTTTCGCGGTCGCGGATGAACATGAGTTCTTTTTCATCCTCGCTGTACTTGAGGTTGGTGCTGAAGGTGTG
>JAFGPF010000074.1 GCA_016926115.1 Dehalococcoidales bacterium
AATATAATGAAATAAAATATCCACTATGTTGTTATAAAAATCATTTAAAAGATATGTATAAAAGTTTCTTTGTGAATGATTCTAAAGCATTTCAAGATGTTGTAAAAGCTATTTGTCCTCAAAAAGCTTGGAGACGTCACCAAGATGGTATAAGCGCAGAAGTTGCTTATCAACATGAGCAACAGAGTAAGAGTTTCAAATGGACAAAACGTGGAGTGATTATCGCTATTATTAGTGCTATTGTAACACTTGCCGTTCTTGGTTTAACTATCTACGGTATTTTTTTTAATAATCCACTTTCCTAAGCCTAATTTTTAAAACGACGCCCTGAAATCGAAATCTGAGAGACTTACCAGTTTTTCCCAAGGGAAATATCGCGGGGCTTTTTATTTTAGGGATTCGTATCGTCTGCATAGTTCAAGCCGGGTATGGGAAGGAATTACATGCAGGTGACGTCGTCGCCCGTCGCATAAAAGTAAAGAAGGTTTACCGCTCTCTGGAAGACTTATCTGAAAACAGGTATTAAAAGTGCGTACCCTCCGGGCAAACCTCATATAACTTACCAAATATTTATGTAAACTCCCATAGGTTAAAAACACTGGGGCGCACAATATATGTTATGTAGAGTTAGTCACGTCTCAGACAGTTTAACATAATAATTACGTAAAATCCCCTGCTCATTTCCCCCCGGTTTTATTTAGACATTCGCCGCTTAATTTAATAAAAATCTATCCGCCGAGCTTTTTCACCATCTCCACCACTTCCTTGCCGGTGGCGCGGGCTTCCTCCATCGCCGTCATGCCGATGTTCGCCCCCTCGCTCGTTCTCACGTCCCCCGGCTCGCGTCCGTAGCCGATTGCTCCCCGCACCGGCACCATCCCCTGTGAAAGGAACCAGCCGTAAAACTGTACGCGCGTCTGGCCGGCGCCCACTTTCCTCAACGTAAGTACCGGCGCCGCCACCTTGCCCTTCAGCGGGTGGTCCCTCAAAAAGCAGAACGTGCGGTCGATGATTGCCTTCGCCTGCGCCGTGTAGTCGTGAAAATATACCGGGCTCCCGAACAGTATCCCGTCCGCTGCCTCCATCTTTATGTATAGTTCCTGCATGTCGTCCTTTATCTTGCACTTGCCGGTCTTGAAGCAGCTTCCACAACCGTCGCACCCCGCTATCGTCTTATCGTGCACGAGGAAGATGTCCGTCTCGGCGCCCGCCTCGCGAGCCGCCGCCAGCGCCTCCTCCACCATGATTTCCGTATTGCCCCCCTTGCGGGGACTGCCGACTATTCCCAGTACCTTCATGAAGATACCTCCTTTGCTGACACAGTAGTATAATAGGCACTCGTAGCCGGATATGCAACCTGCCGCCACGGTCTTTATGAAACCTTAATCAAACCTTTATCAAACCTTAATAAAAAAGTCTTCGCCCCGCCCGCGGGCTTCACTATAATTAAAATGGTATGGGGAGATATAGCGGCGGAATAATTAAAGTCCTCACCTTCGTTATTATTGCCATGGCGGCACTGGCGACTTTGCCCCAGATAAACACGGTCGTTTTCCCCTCTTTGCAGGAGCCTTCCGATACGTACGACTGTGATGACGGCACGCTGGAGATGTACCGGCACTTCAAGAGCCACGGCATAGAGTCAACGCCTATCATAGGAAACCTGGACATGGATGGCGAGGCGTACATGGAAAGCAACCACGTCTGGCTGCTCGTAAAAGCCGGCGAGAAGGACATCGCCTACGACTGGGGAATACCGCGATTCGACCGACAGCACTATGAGGGCTACCCTATCACCATCGATTACCTGATGTATGCCGTGGAAGAAGACAATAAAGGCTCGGATTTGCTGGCCGCTGCGGAATAATAGTCGGTGGATTTCTGGTGGGCTCGGTAGGGATCGAACCTACGACCAACCGGTTATGAGCCGGCCGCTCTGCCGCTGAGCTACGAGCCCCTGCTGATGCAGCCCCTCCCCTCCCCGCCTCAACTATTTTACTCTGACCGCCCCTCAATATCAAGAGAAACGGTTTCATATGGTTTATAGATTATCCCATTATTAGGACGATCATTGTCCCTGAATTGATTGGGATAAATAGTATTTTATTTTATAGTATTATGTAAACTATGCCCCCTGCAGTTTGAATTACACTCCGAATAATAGTAATATATCTAAAGCAAGCTAACCGGGAGATTTGACTCTAAACATGGTCGACTGGGAAATCACCGCCACAACTATCTATTGCGATGCCGTTGACGACGAGGTCACGCTCATGGTACAGGCGGACGGAACGTCACGTTGTACCGGACGTGACAAGTATATCAAGCCCAGCCGTGAAGTTTCCAGGGAGATGAATACCCGGGGCAAGAAGCTGGGAAGAAAACTTGCCTGTGAAGGCGACGCCTGCCAGAGAGTTACAGCATATCATAACGAGCTACTGGGTAAAAAGTGACGACACCGGATAAAGAAAACACCGCAAGCAGCAGTGCCAACGGGGCGAAGATTAAGATAGAGAACCTTTCCCTGTCCTTCGGTGGCGTGAGGTCGCTGGTCGATATCAACGTGGATGTCAAGGACAGGGAAATCCTGGCTATCATCGGGCCCAACGGCGCCGGCAAGACCTGTATCCTGAACTGCATCAACGGGTTCTACAAGCCGCAGCAGGGCGAAATCTACTTCGATGGCAGGAGAATCACCCGCATCCGACCCGATAAAGCCGCCAGGATGGGACTCGCCCGCACGTTCCAGAACATCGAGCTTTATACCGGTCTGAGTACCCTTGACAACATCATGGCGGCGCGCCATGTCCTCATGAAGCAGAACGCGCTGAGCAGCGCCCTCTATTTCCTGTGGGCGCATAAAGAAGAAATCACTCACCGCAAGACCGTGGAGGATATCATCGACTTCCTGGAGATAGAGTCGATTCGCAAGACCACGGTCGGCATGTTGCCTTACGGCATGCGCAAGCGCGTGGAACTGGGAAGGGCGCTCGCCTTGGAGCCAAAGGTGCTGTTACTCGACGAGCCCATGGCGGGCATGAACCTGGAAGAAAAAGAAGACATCGCCCGCTTTATCATCGATATCTTCGAGGGTCAGGGTGTCACCTACCCGGATACCCCGGTATTGCGTGATGGTGTCAGCTGCATCGTCCTCGTCGAGCACGACATGGGGGTGGTCATGGATATCGCCGACCGCATCGTCGTGCTGGACTTCGGTAAGAAAATCGCCGAGGGCACGCCCGACGAAATCAAGAACAACCCTGAGGTTATCGCCGCCTACCTCGGCGAGGAGAAGAAGTAAAAAGACTCGTCATTCCCGCGAAAGCGGGAATCCAGGCATGTTCTGGCCTTCTCTCCGCCGTCCCCCTGGGTTCCCAATCAAGTTGGGAATTACATTTATGGCCGGTGCTGTCTCTCGTTCGTATAAAGTGGTTGTAAGTTCCTACTCCCACTTCCTCTCGTCCGCTATCCCCTGCTTGTCCTCCGGGATGCTTCCCGCCTCCACGAAATCTATTTTATCTATCTTGATGCGGCAGGTGTCCTGGAACTTTTTGTTAATGCCTTCGGCAAGTTTTGCGGTATCGGCGCTTTTATCTTTAAGCTCCAGTTTCAAAGTCATTTCGTCGCGGTGCTGTCGGCGTCCCACGACTAATTGATACCTTGCCACCTGGCTGAAGCTCATAATCGCCTGCTCCGCCTGCTTGGCAACGATGAACATGCCCCGCACCTTTACCGCGTCCCCTGCCCTGCCGACGATGCCCGTAATCCTGCTGGCGGTCCGCCCGCACGGGCATGACTCGGTGACGCACGAGGAAAGGTCGCCGGTGCCGAAGCGGATGAGTCCCCAGTCTTTATTAAATAGCTGCGTGGTGACGATTTCCCCGATTTCTCCAGGGCCCAGCTGCTTCCCTGTCTCGGGGTCGACAATCTCCGTGACGTATTCGTCCATGAGGTGCATGCCGTTCT
>JAFGPF010000075.1 GCA_016926115.1 Dehalococcoidales bacterium
ATTATACTAATCGTGCTCCCGCTTGTCTATGCCGATTTCTCTGAGGATTGCCCGGAGAATTTCCGGCATTTTTTTGTTCAACTCGGGCGTGAGTTCCGTACCCCAGTCTATCTCTTTCGGCTCGACGCCGATGATGACAATTTCTTTCGGTTCGTTGCACATGAGTGACATCAATTTGAGGTTTAGCTCGACGCCCAGTTCGTGTGCGGAAGCGAGCGTGCCGGAGTTTGTTGCCAGGTCCTGCGGGAGTAAGCGATATACCGTTCCCGGTTCTCCCCCGGCTCGTGCCGCGTCCACGATAACCAGCTTGTCTCCGGCCTTAATATAGGCGATTAAGTCCGGCGCCGTTCCGCCGTCGATTAACTCCACATCTTGCGGCAGGCCCATTTCCTGTAGGAGCTTGACTGCATGAATGCCCACGCCTTCGTCTTTAAGCAGTAGATTACCTACGCCGACGACCACGATTCTCGGTATCTGGTCTGTATTATCGTGATTTTTTGAATTCATGGTTTTAGCCTAGCAGATGCGTGGCAGCAACTCTCCCACGGGAACGTCGATGATTCGTGATGCCCCGAGAGTGGTCTTCATCACTACCATGCCCGGGTGTTCCGGGACTACCTCCCCGATGACTGCCGCCGTACCACCGTACCGGTTACGCTTGATTTTATTCAGTATACGTTCGGATTCTTCGGAAGCGACGACACTCACCAGCTTGCCTTCGTTGGCGATGTAGAGTGGGTCCAGTCCCAGAAGCTCGCAGGCGGCCGCTACGGCTCTGTCGACCGGTATCCTCTTCTCATCAATCCTGATGCCGACTCCTGACTGCCCGGCGAAATCGTTCAAGGTGGTGGCCAGCCCGCCGCGGGTCGGGTCGCGCAGGCAGTGTATATTCCTGGAAACTGTCAGCATCTCCTCCACCATGCGGTTCAGCGGGGCGCAATCGCTGGGTACCGGCACCTTAAAATTCAGTCCCTCACGCTGGCTCAGGACGGCGATACCGTGGTCGCCGATATTGCCACTGACGATTACTTTATCTCCCGTGCGGGCGTTGGCGGCGGAGATATCGACCCCTTCCGGTACGATACCGACACCCGCCGTATTGATGAAAATTTTGTCGGCGCTTCCCCGGTCGACCACCTTCGTGTCCCCGGTGACTATTTTCACTCCCGCTTCTTCCGCAGTTTGCCTGATGGAAGCCAGGATTTTTTTCAAATCTGAGACCGGAAGTCCTTCTTCTATGATGAAGGCCAGGCTCAGGTACATCGGCCTGGCGCCGCTCATGGAAAGGTCATTGACCGTACCGCAGACGGCCAGCCTCCCGATGTCCCCGCCCGGGAAGAAAAGCGGGTTGACCGTATAGCTGTCGGTGGTAAATGCTACCTGTCCCGATAGCTCAACAACGGCGGAATCATCCAGCTTGTCCAGTATCGGGTTGGACAGAGCGGGCAGGAATCCTTTGATCAAATCCTGGCTGAGCTTGCCGCCGCTCCCGTGCGCCATCAGGATTCTATCTTCCATTTCCCTTCTCCGAAGCGGCGTTCAGTCCGGCCAGCCGGCCGAACGTCCAGGCGCGACTGTGGGTAAGTCCCGGGACCGTGCTGGGATAAGAGTCCCCGAAGAACGACCCGGAGGTATTGCCGGCGGCATAAAGTCCGGGAATTATCTGCCTTTCTTTATCCAGCACCTGGAGCCGGGTGTTTATCTTGAGGCCGCTCAGGACCACCATGCGGCGTGTCTCCATCTTACAGGCGTAATAAAGAGGCTTCTCCAGCGTAGTCAGGCGGTCGGGGTGCTTGCCGAAGTCCAAATCTTTTCCTTGACGTGCCAGTTCGTTGTATCGTTTGACGGTGCGACTAAGGGTGTCGGCGGGCAAGTTGATTTTTTGCGCGAGTTCGTCGATAGTCTGCGCTGTCTGTACGTTGCCGTTTTGTAGGGCCTCTTCAAGTTGCTGGGGACTCCAGAGGTATGTCGGCGGTCCCATGTTCTTGCAGCACTGGCTCTGCATTTTCGCCCATTCGCTGTCGTACTTATCGTCCCATATCGCATAGGCGAAGCCGCCCGGCTGCCTCAGTACCTGGTTGCACTCGTAACCATAAGGCAGGTCTTCGTTCATGAAGCGTTCGCCGTTCGTATTTACGTAGAGCCAGGGTTGGCGGGCCAGGTTGAAGAGACCCGTATGGCTGAATATGGCGAAGTCCCATATCATGCCGCAGTGCGGTGTATCGTCGATATCCGCGCCTGCCCACAGGCCCATCTTGTGTCCGTCGCCGGTATTTACGGCAGGCTCGTAAACGACTTTCAGGTCCTGCACGGCCGGGCGTAAATAGTGCTTCACCATTTCGGGGTCGTTTCCGTAGTCGCCGGTACAGAGTATCACGGCCTTTCGGGCATCGAACCGTAAATAATCGCCTCGGGCGTCCCGTGCGATGGCGCCTGTGACCCTGCCTTTACCCTCCCTGACCAGACGTACCGCCGGTGTCTCCCAACGGATGTCCAGCCCGCGGGCCTCTCCATACTCCTGAAGCATCCTTGCCAGAGATTCCTGCCTGTCGGGCAGGAAGACGTGGATAATGGGATAGTTGGGAAAGTACCAGGGCTTGGTGGTGGGGTCCAGGATAACCTCCACCCCGGCCGCGTCGGCCATATCCAGGAGCCAGTCCATGACCTTATCACAGTTGTCCGCCCACAGCTTGACCAGTTTCTGGTCGTTGCGATATGCGGCAAATTCCATTATCGTATAGATTATTTTTTCCCGGTCGACCTCTATTCCTGCCTGTTTTTGAAGTCTACTGGCGATGGCTGCATTATGCAGGCCACGTTGATGGAATGTCTCTCCCTTTTCCAGCAGAATGACATCCGCGCCTGCCTCTACAGCCGAGGCTGCGGCCGTCAGTCCCGAGATGCCGGCGCCAACTACGATAACATCGGCGGTAAATATTTCTCTTATATCCCTCGGAGGAATCGGCGGTGGTGGGGTCTCGAAGTTCGCTTTCTCGATGCGGTCCATTCAGCATTCTCCTTTAGTTCTCGTGATAATGATAATACGTGGCGCAACTGCCCTCCGATGATACCATGCAGGGGCCTACCGGGCACTCCGGCGTGCAGGCCTTCCCGAAAAGATTACATTCCGGTGGGGTACTGACGCCGCGCAAAATGCTTCCGCAGATACAGCCGGCGGGTTCGATGGTCGGGCCGGGGTTGATGTCGAAAGCCTTACCGGCGTCGAGCTTTTCGTATTCCGGCTTCAGCTTGAGGCCGCTCGAAGCTACCG
>JAFGPF010000076.1 GCA_016926115.1 Dehalococcoidales bacterium
TCGGAGATGGTAAAGCAGTCATGCGTCTGGGCGACGTCGATATCCTTGGGAGTCAGTTTGGCGTTCTTGAAAGCAACCTCGCCGGCTACCTTTAGGTGAGTCCATTCGGCGAGGGTCTCGCCGGGCCAGCCTGCCGACATGCTGTGGGAGGCGTGCTGTCCCGTGCCGCGCAGGTATACCAAGGGTCTATCGGTAAGTTCTTTGGCCTTTTCTTCCGAGGCGATGATAGCCGCGGAAGCGCCGTCGGAGAGCGGGCAGCAATCATACAGCCCGAAGGGTTCGGCAATTATCCGGGCTTCCAGGGCGTCCTGCATGGTTATGGACCTCCCGGCATAATGCCCCATGGCGTGGCCGTCGCCGTAGTTGTAGTTGGTGACGGAGATGGTTGCCATCTGTTCCTTGGTAGTACCGTAGCGTTTCATGTGCATCTTGGCAATCATGGCGAAGAACGGCGGCGGTACTCCCAGCCCCATGGCGGAATCCCAGTCATGGTCGTTGACCATCAACTGCGTGTAGTTGGTCTCCCATCGCTGGGGCATATATACCTTTTCCGCCCCGGTTACCAGTATCGCCTCCGCCATGCCGCTCTCCACCAGTCCCTTGGCGACGATGATAGCGGAGTTAGAGCCGGCGCAAAGCGTGTCGAGTCGGATACAGATAGCGGTCGGCCTGAGTCCCAGGCGGTGCACCACCAGCGGCGCCGTGTTCAGCGCCGAGGAATGTCTCCCTGCCATGGTGGTAGCCACGATGAGACCGTCGATGTCCGTGGGTTTCAGCGCGGGAATATCATCGGAGCAGGCTTTCATCGCCTCTTGAATCATGTCCAGCAGGTGTGCCTGCCTGACCCCGAATTTACTCGTTCCCCCGCCGACGATTACGGCTTTCTTTTTCTCTGCCATGCGAATATCTCCTTTGCTTAAGTCTGACCTTTTCAGTCGTGGAAGTTGTTGAAATGTATTACCGGGGTAAGACGGCTGGCGTAACGGATTTACGCATACAACCCCATATCCCGTGTATATCTTATCAGAAAAAGTGGTTAATCGTAAAGTAGTTCAACATGTTAATATTTTTTCCACCAGTAATTTTTAATTTGACACGCACGCTTGATAACCTTTAATATTTTAGTGTCTATTGTTGCATTTTTAATATTCGGAAAGGAGATGACGCATGGCTAAAGGCAAGGAAGAAAAAGTGATTTCCACCATGTGGTCGGCGGGCTGTGGTTCGCACGGCGGCTGCGGCTGCGAGATATATGTCCAGGACGGCAAGGTGGTCAGAGTCGAGGGGGATAACAACCATCCTTTTAACCTGGGGAGGCTCTGCCCGAAAGGACTGGCGATACCGCAGTATATGTACCACCCTGACCGCGTGACTCACCCGTTGAAGAGGGTCGGCAAGAGAGGCGAGGGCAAGTGGGAGCAAATATCATGGGATGAAGCTCTCGACACCATCGAGAAGAAGTTCAAGGATATCCGCGATAAATACGGCGCGGAATCGGTCATATTTTGCCAGGGCACCGGCCGGGATATCGGCGGGCCCATTACCTTTCTAATGTACGCTTACGGGAGCCCTAACTGGGTGCAGGTGGGACTTGCCGGTCACGCGTGTTACACCCCACGGCTAGGCGCCATGTTCGCTACCCAGGGCGCCTACTGCGTTGCCGACTGTTCCCAGTTCCTGGAGAAACGCTACGATTCGCCGGAATGGGAACCTCCCAAGTACATCATACTCTGGGCGCAGAATCCCGCCGCCGGCTGTCACGACGGCTTTTACGGTCACTGGATTGTCGATTGCATGAGGCGGGGTTCCAAGCTAATCGTCATCGACCCGCGTTATACATGGTTTACCAGTCGCGCAGAAGTACACTTACAGAACCGCCCCGGCACAGACGGCGCTATTGCCCTCGGCATGCTTAACGTCATCATCAATGAAGGTATTTACGATAAGGCGTTCGTGGAGAAGTGGTGCTACGGCTTCGACGAGTTGAAGGAACGGGTGCAGGAATACACGCCGGAAAAGGTGGAAGAGATAACGTGGGTACCCGCCGACCTTCTCCGGGAAGCCGCCCGACTCTACGCCAGGAACAAACCATCGGCTATCCAGTGGGGTGAGCCGGTGGACGCCATGCCGGCGGGCAGCGTGGTGGCCCAGGCCATCAACCAGCTCTGGGCTATCACCGGTAATATCGATAATCCCGGCGGCAACGTCATCGCCAAGAACTCGCACGGCGTGACCACCTATCCTTTCAGTTCCGCCGAGCTTACCAAGCTCTACGGCGAGGAACTGGTCAAGAAACTCAACGAGAAGCGCATCGGCGCCAACGATTATCCCATGATTAAGGGCTTCCGGGGATGGGTACAGCCCGATGTCCTCATCGAGCAGATGGAAACAGACAAGCCCTACAAGGTCAGAGCCGCCTGGATACAGACATCCAATATCATCGGCGGACAGGCTGCCGATCCCCGGCGGCATTACGAGGCCATGAAAAAACTCGACTTCGTCGTCGTCGTCGACCTTTTCCAGAACCCCACCAGCATGGCGTTGGCGGATATCTTCCTCCCCGCCGCCAGCTTCTGTGAGAAGGAGAGCTTCCGTTCCTGGTGGCAGCCGCTCGGCGTAACGGTAAAAGCCGTCGATGGCGTGGACGAGTCGCGGTCCGACTGGGAAATAAATCTTGAGATGGCGAAACGGCTGGCCACCAATCCCATTCAATATAACACGGTCAGAGAGCTCATCGATGACCGCCTGAAGGACGGCAATACCGACTTTGAGAAGTTGAAGGCTAGAGGCTGCTGGGAATACCCGCCGGAGGGGCATCCCACGCGTCCTTATTACCGCTATGAAAGAGGACTGCTACGCGCGGACGGGCAGCCCGGCTTTGATACCCCCAGCGGCAAGATGGAGCTTTACTCCACCCGGTATGAAGGATGGGGACTCGACCCGCTGCCGTACTACGAGGAGCCCAAGGAAAGTCCCGCTGCTACCCCCGAACTCTGCAAGAGATATCCTCTGATACTGACGACGGGGCGGCGCTCGCCGGTATTCTTCCACTCGGAGCATCGCATGATACCATGGCTCCGCGAGCTTGACCCCGACCCCGAGTGCGAAATTAATGATAAGACCGCCGAAGAACTCGGTGTGGGTAACGGCGAATGGGTTTATATCGAGAACGCACGCGGTAAAATCAAGATGAAGGCCAAGGTCACCCCCACCGCTCATCCCAAGGTAGTTACGGCGCCCCACGGCTGGTGGCTGCCGGAGACCGACGGTAAAGAGCCGAACCTCTTCAGCACCTGGGAGTATAATATTAACAACCTTACGTCCATGGGTAACCAGGGCAAGTCCGGCTTCGGCGGGACAGACTATCGTTCCGCTCTCTGCCGCATAACTAAAGTTAAGGATTGAAAGGAGTAGCCATGCCCCGAAACGGCTTACTTATCGAATACGATTACTGCACCGGATGTCATGCCTGTGAGGTCGCCTGCAAGCAGGAGCATAACTTCTCCGACGGTATGTGCGGCATCAAGGTCAACGAACTCGTTACCGTAAGTCCCGATAAAGTCCACGTGGACTATATTCCTGTGACCACCCGGTTTTGCGACCTTTGTGCGGACAGGACTAAGAGCGGACAACCACCCGCCTGCGTCAAGCACTGCCAGGCAATCTGCATGAAGTACGGATCCGTTACCGACCTGGCTAAAGACATGGAGAAAACTCCCCGGTCACTCATCTACGCCCCCAATTAGCAGGTATGCCGGTTATCATCGAGGGTGCGGCGGTGCAGTCCGTTAGCCAGCGACGGCTGATTGGGCCATCGTTGTTTACATCATGATATCCGCCGGACTTTTATAACCCATAAATAGTCCACGCGGCGCCTGCTGCA
>JAFGPF010000077.1 GCA_016926115.1 Dehalococcoidales bacterium
CACCCTCACCCTGCCCTCTCCCATCAAGGGAGAGGGTTTATTTCGGTGGTACGGGTGGGAATAGATAACATACGGGGGGCGGTGGGGCAGAGAAAAATAATATACTAACTTTTTAAGTATCTTCGCTGACAAACCGAACCAGTTTCTCCCAGTCTATTTGCCCATTAGGAAAGCATAAGTCCTCAACAAATTCAGCCGTGAATTTATTTACAGCCGCATCCCAAGCAGGCATGTACTTTTGTTTATGCTTAACCGGTTCTTCTTTCATCAATCTTACTAACTTTAGATAAAAATCTGGGTCACCAGTAATTTCAGTCCAGAAAGCTTGACCAGAACTACGCCTATAGACAATATCTTTAGTAGGTTTAGACTTAGCCCGTCCATAAGCATGTCCCAAAACAGGATCGAACTGCTTATGTAGTTTATAAAGGCGATTACGTAAGGCAGAAAATTCCTGAGATTGACGTTTTTTCTGACTAGCGTTGTAGATATTCGGGCCTGATTTTAATGCCACGGCGAGAACACGAGTTTCTGGTTCAACAACAAAGTCTGCTCCCTCAGCGTCAGACACCTTGGCTCCTGAGGCAATACGGGCGATAGGCTCAAAGAAGGCATCACCAAATATGGTTTCATCTTATGAACCAATGTAAGCAGTTAATATTCTCTCAATAATTTCAGAGGCTTTTTGAGTTCCAAGTGCTTTAAAAAGATAAGGATTTTTCCTACGAAGGAAATCTCTGAGTTTGAGTTTTTCCAATCGTTTAAACCGACGGTCATAGAAATCCTTCAAGCATTTTCGTATTAATTCCTGCAACTCATCTATATTCACTTTTCTCTTCCCTTACTGCTGTAACCAACTTTCGATGAGCAGCTATAGATTCAAGTGCCAGATTGTAATAATTATCCATTAATTCAATTCCAAGGTAGCGTCTATCAAGTTCAATGCAAGCCAATGCTGTTGTGCCAGAACCAATAAATGGGTCTAACACTACATCTCCAGGCTCAGTAAATAGTTTAATAAACCAGACTGGCAAAGTGATTGGAAAGGCTGCGCTATGATTACGATTAGCACATTCAGTAGCAAGATGAAGAACATTTGTCGGATTCACATATTTTTTACCTACCCAATTAGAGACATTCTTGCCGAAACCGCTGAGCGAGTGAGACTCGTCACGTATTCTGTCAGTATCACTTAGCTTAGCTAATCGCTTTTGTGCCCAACTGCCCATAGGCACCATAACAGCCTCTTGAAACATCTTGAAGTTTTTCTGCTTTGTGAAGTGTAAACAACGTTCCCATGCATCCCTAAATCTATTAGGCCACTTACCCGGATAACAGTTTTTCTTATGCCAAATATATTCTTCCGTCCAGAGCCACCCTTGCTTTTTCATCCCAAGAATCAACTCAAGTACATAAGTTTGGCGTTCACCATCAACAGCTCTTTCTTTTATGTTTAGTACGAAAGAACCCTTAGGTTTTAAAATGCGTTTTAACTCATGTGTAATAGGCAAGAAGCTATCTACATAATTATCGATAGGTATCCCCTTATAGCTCTTTTTCCGATTATCCGCATAAGGGGGAGAGGTAATAATCATGTCAATGGACTCTGGGGGGAAATAGGTTATAATACTTAGACAGTCCCCGTGAAACACCTTATCAAGTTCAAAGGTGAATCCAGGAAGAGATTGTTGTTTTTCAATTATTGTCATGTTGTCTAAATTTTACACCATCAAACAATAATAATACTAGATACTTCACACTTCAAAATGGAAAATTTTATAAAATTATCACACCTTCTCTATCTTGGCAAAGCTCAGCAGGAACCTCTTGACGCCCTCGCCGTCGAAAGCCACGACGACCTCGGCGTCGTTTTTGACGGTCTGGTAACTCACCACCACGCCCTCGCCGAACTGCTCGTGCCGCACGTGGTCTCCGGGCTTGAATTCGGCGACTCTGCCCTTGATTTCCTCGGCTTTGTCCCTGACCTCGGAAGTAGAATTCGCCCAGCTGTCCTCGCCTTCCAGAACGCTGCTGGTGGTAATCAGTTCCTTCGGGATATCCTCCAGAAAACGGGAGGGCCGGTTCACCGCGCTGGAGCCCATCAGGTGACGGCGGAACGCCCGCACCAGGTATATCCTCTTTTCCGCCCGCGTAATCCCCACGTAGCACAATCGCCTTTCCTCTTCGAGCTGTGAGGGGTCGTCAATCGACTTAAAGTGAGGCAGGATGCCATCCTCCATGCCGACGATGAACACCACCGGGAACTCCAGTCCCTTGGCCTGGTGCAGGGTAATCAGGGTCACCGTCTCCACTTTCTCTTCGAGGCCGTCCACGTCGGACACCAGCGCCACGCCTTCCAGAAATTCAGAAAGTCCTTCCGGCGGTCTGAATTCGCGGTACTCCTGCGCCACGCCGCGTAACTCCAGGACATTCTCCCAGCGGTCCTCGCCGTCCACCAGTCCCTCCAGGTACGTACGGTAGCCGGAGTTCTCCACGACGAGGTCGAACAGATCTACCAGGTTCAACTCGCGGCTTTTCTCGATAAAGTCCCCGACCATCACGGCGAATCCCGCCAGCACCTTGACCGTCCGCGAACTGAAGGGAAGGTCAGCGCCGGAGTCCTTCGACTCCGCCAGCATCTGTAATGCCCGGTACTCGGGGACTTCCTGCGAGCGCGCCCACCCGGCAAGCTCGTCCAGGCTGCGCTGACCAATGCCGCGCTGGGGGACGTTGATGATGCGTAGCAGACTCACGGAATCGTACGGGTTCTGGATGAGCCGCAGGTAAGCGATGATGTCCTTGACCTCGCGCCGCTCGTAGAACCGCGTCCCCGCCACCAGTTTGTACGGCATGCCGTAACGGACAAAGGCTTCTTCCAGCACCCTCGACTGCGCATTGGTGCGGTACATCACGGCACAGTCGCCCGGCTTGACCTCTCTCCTGCCCACCAGGCTGTCGATTTCGTTGACGACGTACTGGGCTTCTTCCTGTTCCGTATACGTTTCGATGACCGTGCACGGCATTCCCGGCTCGTTTTCCGTCCAGAGGTCCTTGGGCTTGCGATTGCGGTTTGCCGAGATGACGTGGGAGGCGGCGTCCAGAATCATGCGCGTGGAGCGGTAGTTCTGCTCCAGCAGCACCACCTTGGCATCCGGGTAGTCTTTCTCGAAATTCAGTATGTTCCGCAGGTCCGCCGACCGCCACGAGTAGATGGACTGGTCGGGGTCGCCGACGACGCAGATGTTGCGGTACTTTCCCGCCAGCTGCTTCATCAGTTCGTACTGGACGAGGTTGGTGTCCTGGAACTCGTCCACCTGGATATGGAGGTAGCGGTCCTGGTACTTCTCCAAGACTTCCGGGTTCCTGCGGAAAAGCATTACCGCCTTCATCAGTAAATCGTCGAAGTCCAGTGCGCTGCTGGCGTCCAGCAGTTTCTGATATCGTTCGTAGACGCGCTGGACGACTTCCTCGAAGTAGCTGCGACCGTGCTTCAGGTAGTCGTCCGGGGTAATCATCTGGCTCTTGGCGCTTGATATTGCCGACTGTATCGCCCGGGGGACGTACTGCCTGGGGTCGAGGTCGAGCTCCTGCAGGCTCCGCTTGAGCAGGCTTATCTGGTCGTCGTCGTCGTAAATCGTGAACCGGGAATCGACTCCTATCGCCTTACCCTCGATGCGCAGGATACGGGCGCAGATGGCGTGGAAGGTGCCCAGGGTAAGGTCTTTCACCGATGTGCTGACCAGGTTGTTGAGGCGCGACTCCATTTCACGGGCGGCCTTGTTGGTGAAGGTGACCGCCATGATGCGGCGCGGGTTGACGCCGACCTTGCGGATGAGGTAAGCGACACGGTGGGTAATGACGCGGGTCTTGCCGCTGCCGGGTCCGGCGAGAATAAGCACGGGGCCTTCGATGGCTTCTACGGCTTCTTTCTGGGCGGGATTGAGGTCGGCGAGGATGTCCATAATTAATTATAGCATTTTGGAAGGGGGGGAGGCTATGAGATTTTCACCCATATAAGTCTTGATTTCACCTCCAGTCTTGGATATACTCAAATACAGGAGACGTCAGGCTGAAAAACCACCGACGGTACGGTAGCTACGTGCCGAAATGTGGTAAAATCAGCGGTAAGAGAGTAATATTCTCCTGCGATTGCCGCTAAACGGAGGTACAAGGCTGTGACACGTTTTCGACCGCCGGAGTTTCATCCCGCCCTGCTGGTCATAGACATGCAGAACGGGTTCTGCTCTGGCGGGGGTTCTTACGAAAAATACGGGGGGAGTATCGGGGCCAACCTGGATACGTATAAAAAAATTATACCGAATGTCGCCCGGATAATCGAAGCATGCCGGGAAACGGGGATCTCCATATTCTACACCCAGCAGGTCAGGGAACAATCCGGGATAGACCTTTTCACGAGACTGCACCGCATCGTACCCGAAAGGCGAGCAGAGTTCCTGAGGATACCCGCCTGCATACGGGGAACGTGGGACGCCGACATAATCGATGAACTAAAACCGACGGAAAACGACCATATAGTCGTTAAAAGGAGGGACTCCGCTTTCCAGGATACTGAGCTCGACCTCTGGCTACGGAGTATCAGCGCCGACACCCTGATATTCACCGGCGTCGATTCTATCATCTGCGTGGAAAATACGCTGACGGACGCATTTAACATAGGATATGATGTTATACTGATAGAGGACGCGGTGGCGTCCTCCTGGCCGAATATAGGACGGGCCACGATAAGAAAGGTGGAGGGTTCCTACGGCTGGGTTGTCAAGACAGACCAGTTTATCAATTTGTTGCATACCTGCAGGATGGGGCCGGGGACGTTCCGGTTTACCCATAACGAATGATAACCGGCCCATCAAGCAATTAATTTTCTTAAGGAGGTGGTAGCTATGAAACGCATAGCGTGGATTACCGGCTGTTTACTGCTGATTGTGATGGCCATTGGCGCGACCGGATGCGACAGCTTTTCTCCGCCTTCAACCAGCACCGGTAACGAGCCGTCCGGCAGCCAGGCCAGCGGCATCTGGGTAAACGGCACCGGAGAGGTAACCGTCACCCCGGATATCTCCATCCTGCAGGTGGGCGTGGAAGCGCAGGAGGACACCGTCGCCGGGGCGATGACCAGGGCAACCGAGGCGATGGCAAAAATCGGGCAAGCGATTACCGAAAGGGGCATAGAGGACAGGGATATCCAGACACACTATTTTAATATCCAGCAGCGGACGAGGCGGGACAACATCAACGACGAGGAGGTCATAACCGGCTATAGAGTGGCCAACAAGATGACCGTAAAAATAAGGGTGCTACCCGTGGAGAGCTATACCCTCGACTGGAAGGCAAGCCTTATCCTCGACGCCGTTGTTAAAGCCGGGGGCGACCTTATAAGAATCGACAGTTTTAGCTTCTCGGTGGAAGACCCGACCGTCTATTACGACGAAGCCAGGGAGAAAGCCACGGCGGACGCCAAGGCCAAGGCCGAAAAGCTCGCCAAGCAGACCGGAGTCAGGCTGGGCGAGCCTACTTTCGTCTCGGAGAGCGTCTATACGCCTTCTTCCTACAGCATGTCGTACGGCCTGTCCGGCGGCGTACCGGCCCCGGTGCCGGTCGTGATTGAGAGTGTCCCGCCGACCAGTATGGGTGAGACACAGATTACGCTGACCGTTCAGGTAGCTTACAGTATCAGATAACATATCAATTCACCGAATAACAGCCTGGTTAATTCTAAAGTGAAGGAGGGAAAGAGTTATGGCGATTATCGATTTCGGAGGGACCAAAGAAGAAGTTATCACGCGGGAAGAGTTTCCCATGGAGAAAGCCCGCGAGGTCTTAAAGAACGAGACTATAGCCGTCATCGGCTACGGCGTGCAGGGGCCGGGGCAGTCCCTGAACATGAAGGACAATGGCTTCAACGTCATCATCGGGCAGTCCAGGCAGTTCATGGCCGACTGGGACCGCGCCGTGAAGGACGGCTGGAAACCCGGCAAGGACCTGTTCGAGATTGATGAAGCGGCGAAACGGGGGACGATTATCGAGATGCTGACCAGCGACGCCTCCCAGAGACTGATATGGCCCGACATCAAGAAGCACCTGAAAGCGGGCGACGCGGTTTATTTCTCGCACGGGTTCTCCATCGTCTATAAAGACCAGACGGGCGTCATACCGCCGGAGGACGTGGACGTGATTATGGTGGCGCCGAAGGGTAGCGGCACGTCGCTGCGGCGTAACTTCCTCTCCGGGGCGGGCATCAACTCCAGCTTTGCCGTCTTCCAGGACGCCACGGGACGGGCCAAAGAGCGCTGCCTGGCAGTGGGAATTGCCGTCGGTTCCGGCTATCTTTTCCCGACGACTTTCGAGAACGAAGTTTTCAGCGACCTCGTCGGCGAGCGCGGCGTGCTCATGGGTGCGCTGGCGGGCATCATGGAAGCCCAGTACGATACCCTGCGAGCGCACGGGCACTCGCCCAGCGAAGCCTTCAACGAGACGGTGGAAGAGCTTACGGAGAGCCTGATTAAGCTCGTGGCGGAGAACGGCATGGACTGGATGTACGCCAACTGCTCGGCGACGGCCCAGCGGGGCGCCCTCGACTGGAAGCCCAAGTTCAAGGAAGCCGTCATGCCGGTCTTTAAAGAGCTTTACAAACGTGTGGCGAACGGGACGGAAACAAAACGCGTCATCGAGGCATGCGGCGGCCCGGACTACGCGCAGCTGCTCGGCAAGGAACTTTCCGAGATGGGCAACTCCGAGATGTGGCGCGCCGGCAAAGCCACCCGGGACCTGCGTCCCAAGGAATCCGCTAAGAAAGACGCTGGTACGGCGGCAGGCACCGGCGGCAGACAGAGCAACTAGCTTCAGGTTCAAATGGTACGACAACATGACTGGAAGAAGGTACTGAAGGCAGACCCGACCGACTGGCTGCTGGAGACTGACGACCCCGGCGTAAGATACCTGGCGTTGCGTGACATTGTCGATGCCGATGAAAAGGAAGTAAAAGCTGCCCGGAGAATAGCCCACCGCGAGGGACCTATTGCTACAATACTGGCGGAAATGGCCCCACAAGGCTACTGGATAAAACCGGGCAACGTTTACGCCAACAAGTGCCGGGGCACGGTGTGGTCCATTATCTCGCTGGCGGAACTGGGCGCCTCCATTGAGGAGGATAAGCACGTCACTTCCGCCTGCGACTACCTGCTGGACAACGCTCTACTGAAAAGCGGCCAGATTTCGCCAAGAATGAAACCCTCGAACATGGGACTCTGCCTTCAAGGCAATATGCTGTTATCCTTGATGGATTTGGGATACGACAGAAGCCGGCTGGACAACGCTTATGAGTACATGGCACGCATGGTAACCGGCGAGGATGTTCCCCGGAAGGTAAACTCCGATGGTCTTGCCCCCGCGGAGGGCGTTCCGGGTCCGTTTCGCTACCTGAAATATAACGGTCCCCGGTTTGTCTGCCGCACGAATAAGGGCATGCCCTGCGGCTGGGCGGGTGTCAAGGTAATGATGGCTTTCTCACGCCTGCCGATTGAACGCAGGACTGGACTGATTGAACGGGCTATCGAGACCGGCGCAGATTTTTTCCTGAGTGGAGACCCCTCGAAAGTCGAATTCCCCGGTCACCGGGCAGGCGCACCGGACAAAAGGTGGTGGCAGTTCCGCTTCCCCTCATTCTGGGGGGCGGATATCCTCCAGATTGCGGAGGCGTTTACGGGTCTGGGATACGGCGCCGACCCCCGGCTGGCTAACACGTTCGACCTGATTTTAAACAAGCAGGACGGGGACGGCAGGTGGTCGCTGGAGTTCGTCGATTATACTCACAAGATGTGGGTGAAATACGGCACATTAAATCAGCCCAATAAGTGGGTGACTTTGAGAGCTTTACGCGTTTTAAAAGCGGCTTTATCCTCGCAATGACAGCCATCATATTGCACTAACCTTATGACAAGTGTTAGAATGGCAGTAAGCAAAGGTACGTCAGGTTAAGGGGTAAGGGATGTTTACCGGAATCGTGGCAGAGGCAGGCAGCGTTGTTTCCGTTTCGTCGAGCAAGCTGGTCATCGCCGCCGAGAAAGTCCTGGAGGGCATACAACCCGGCGGGAGTATCGCCGTCAACGGTATCTGCCTCACCGTGACCGAATTCACCGATAGTACGTTCTCCGTGGACGTCATGCCGGAGACCCTCAGGCGTACCAACCTGGGGCAGCTCCACAACGGCGACAGGGTGAACCTGGAAAGGCCGCTGGGACTCGGAGGCGAGATAGGCGGCCACCTGGTGCAGGGGCATATCGACGGCACGGGAAAGGTAATCGCGATTGACCGGGAAGGCGAAGCGGCGCTGATGAAGTTCGAGGCGCCTGCCGACCTGATGCGGTACGTCGTGGAGAAGGGCTTCATCGCCGTGGACGGAACGAGCCTGACGGTGGTGGAAAAAGACGCCACGTCCTTCTCGGTGTCGATAGTCGGCTTCACCCGGGAGCACACCATCCTTGCCGACCGGAAGATAAGCGATACGGTCAACCTGGAGGTGGACATCATCGGCAAGTACGTGGCGGAGTTCATGAAGCCGCAGGGCGGCGGCATTACCGCGGAATTTTTAGAGGAGCACGGTTTCGCGATTAACTAGCTCCTCACAAGATAACAGGAGAAATAATATGGGACTGGCAACAATTCCGGAAGCAATCGAAGACATTAAGGCGGGCAAGTTCGTCATCGTGGTGGACGACGAGGACCGGGAAAACGAGGGCGACCTGGTCATAGCGGCGGAAAAAGTCACGGCGGAGTCCATCAACTTCATGGCGAAGTACGGCCGCGGGCTTATCTGCATGCCCGTCACCGGCGAACGGCTGGATGCCCTGCGCATACCCATGATGGTATCGAACAACACCTCGAAGTTCACCACGCCTTTTGCCGTGGCGGTGGAAGCCAGAGAAGGCACCACCACCGGCATCTCGGCGGCGGACCGGGCGCAGACGGTACGGGTCATGGTAGACCCCGATACCAAACCGGAAGATATCCTGATGCCGGGGCACATGTTCCCCCTGCGCGCCCGCGATGGCGGCGTGCTGGTGAGGGCGGGACAGACCGAGGCGACCGTCGACCTTGCCAGGCTGGCCGGATTTCGACCCGCCGGGGTGCTCTGTGAGATTATGAACGCAGACGGAACCATGGCACGCATGCCACAGCTGGAAGTGGTCGCGGAAACCCACGGACTCAAGATAATCAGCGTCGCCGACCTTATCGCCTACCGTTACCGCCACGAGAGGCTGGTGCAGCGGGTGGCGGAAGCAAAACTCCCGACACCGTTCGGCAACTTCACGGTAATCGCCTACCGGAGCCAGACCGACCCCGCCGAGCACCTGGCGCTGGTCATGGGCGACGTGGCTACCGATGAACCCGTGCTGGTGCGGGTGCACAGCCAGTGCCTCACCGGGGACGTATTCCACAGCCTGCGCTGCGACTGCGGGGAGCAGATTGAGATGGCGATGAAACGCATCGCCGATGAGGGACGCGGCGTCGTCCTCTACATGAGGCAGGAAGGCAGGGGCATCGGCATTCATAACAAGATTAAAGCCTACGCCCTCCAGGACGAGGGGCTGGACACCGTGGAAGCGAACCTCTCGCTCGGGTTCAAAGCCGACCAGCGCGATTACGGGGTGGGGGCGCAGATACTCGCCGACCTGGGCATACACAACATGCGGCTGATGACCAATAATCCCAAGAAGATGAGCGGGCTGGCCAGCTACGGGCTGACCATCACGGAGCAGTTGCCCATCACCACCGAGCCAAACCCGCACAATCGCCGCTACTTAAGGACGAAACAGGAAAAAATGGGGCATCTGTTGAAGGTTTCCGATGCCGATAGCGAATAATTAAAAGCCAAGGAGACTGCTATGAGCAAGAATTACGAGGGCAATTTACTGGGAAAGGGACTGAAGTTCGGGCTGGTTGTCTCGCGTTTTAACGAGTTCTTCAGCAAGAAACTGCTCGAAGGCGCACAGGACGCCCTGCTCCGCCACGGCGTCGCCGAAACCGATATAGAAGTTGCCTGGACGCCGGGCTCGTTCGAGATACCGCTCATCGCCCAGAAAATGGCGGGGTCGAAAAAGTACGACGCCGTCGTCTGCCTGGGCGCGGTAATACGGGGAGGCACGCCTCATTTCGACCATATCGCCGCCGAGGTCACCAAGGGAATCGCCAAGGTCAACATGGACACGGGGGTGCCGGTGATTTACGGCGTGATTACCACCGATACGCTGGAGCAGGCAATCGAACGCTCCGGCACGAAAGCCGGCAACAAGGGGTTCGACGCGGCGGTCAGCGCCATCGAGATGGCGAACCTGGTGAAGGCCCTCGGTTAGGTAGTACAGACAGGCGGAATGCGGTCAGCCCAGGGTCTTGCCTTCTCCAGTTGCGCCGCCAGGCGGAACAATGTAGTTTCATCACCGTACCTGCCCGCGAACTGCATGCCGATGGGCAATCCATCATCGTTCCAGTAGAGCGGCACGGACATTGCCGGCTGCCCGGTGGCGTTAAACAGAGGGGTATAAGGCGCGAAGACAAATGCCTGTTCGGCAAAGGCCGGAATTCCCCCCAGCATATTAATCATACCGCCGGCATTGAGCCGCGCCAGCACTTTCATGGCAACACTCTGAAATCCCGTCGTCACGGAAAATCCCAGAGGCAGTGGCGGCGCCGCCGTCGCCGGTGTCAGCAGGACGTCATAATTCTCGAAAAACCTGCCGATTTCTCTGCCCGCCGTTTGAATCAGATTAAGTGCTTTCGAAAGGTCGGAAGCGCGGCACTGCCTGCCGAGTAACGCGCAAATCCATGTCTCGGTCTCAAAATCCCCGTAAGACGCTTTTCGATTTAAATCCCGTTCCGCCTGTTCAATCATCGCCCTGGTCTCGCTGCAGACCACGGTCACAAACGCCTGCGCGATGGGTATATAGTCCAGTCCAGGAGCCGCTTCCTCCGCCTCGTGACCGAGTTCCCCGCACAGCTTCACCGTCTCTTCAAGTCCCTTGACACAATCGGCATCGACGGAATCGGAGAAAAACGGCTTCGCCGTGTAAGCTATCCGCAGTGGTTCCGGTTCTTGCTCGACCTTACTTAGGAAAGTACTCTCCGGAGGTTCGCACCAGTAAGGAGCTCCGGTATCGGGACCGCAGGTGGCATACAGCATGGCGGCGCTGTCGCGCACCGACCGTGTAATGATGTGCTCGGAGACGAAGCCGCGCCAGGCATCGCCGTAATAAGGACCCAGGGGATTTCGTCCGCGCGTCGGCTTGAGTCCGAACACGCCGCAGCAGGACGAGGGTATGCGGATGGAACCGCCGCCGTCGCCGCCGTGAGCCATCGGCACGATGCGCGCCGCCACGGAGGCGGCGGAGCCGCCGCTCGACCCGCCGGTGGTGCGGGTCAGGTCCCAGGGATTTCTAGCGGGACCGTGCAGTTCCGGCTCGGTGACAAAGGCCAGTCCGAACTCCGGCGTATTGGTCTTGCCGACGATGATAATGCCGGCTTTGCGGTAACGCGATACCAGTTCGCTGTCAAAGTCCGGCACGAAATTTTTGAAAAACCGGCTGCCGTTGGTCATCGGCTCATCCTTACAGAACGCCATCAGGTCTTTCAGCAGGAAGGGAACGCCTTTAAATGGGCCGTCGGGCAGGTCTCCCCCGGCGGTCTTCAGCGCCGAATCATACATTTTATGGACGACGGCGTTAAGCTGGGGATTGAGCTTTTCGATACGGCTTATCGCTTCTTCCACCAGTTCGGTGGGTTTGACCTGATTTTTCTTGACGAGCTCCGCCAGACCCAGGCCGTCGTACTTATCGTAATAGGGATAACCGGAAGTCATAATGCTGCTCCTGATAAGTCAATAATAAACGACTGTAAATCTCAGAGATAAACACGAGATTTCCGTTTGGGGAATATAAAGGGGTAAAGGGATTATGTTAACACGTGAAAAACAGGCGGTAACAGACGAGGGGGATATCAGGTTACTTTATAAACGGTATCTCCCGGCCTCACCCTGTCCGGCACCTTGATACCCACGGAATCGCCCTTCTTGGCGGTATCGACGTTTACATTGTCAATCTGCATCGAGGCGATATCCATCTCGATGTCCGTGGTATGCCCCTTGATGTGAATCTTGTCCCCTACTTTCAGCGTCCCGCTCATATCGATTCCGGCAACCACCGGGCGGGCAAAGAAGTCCATCACCTTGCCAACTTCCTTCTCGGCCATTTTCCTTCCCTCCTTGCGTCCTGTACTTCGTATTGTGGATTATACCCCCCGAGTTTTTATAAATCAACATAAGAGAATTCTCCATTCCGTCTTTGACATATTTCATCCCGGAGACATATAATGAACCTGACCTTAATATTACGAGGGCTGGAGATTGGCGAACAAAGACGAACTGGAAAATGCCGGCGGTGATTCGGATATAGAACGCATCATACAACGAATCGACATGCTGGACGCGCGACTGGACAACGTGGATTCCATAGTCTCCGCCGTTGCCGAACGCGTCATGCGTCAGCCGATTACCCTCAATGTAACCTGCTCCAACTGCGGTCAGAAGATAGAAATCGCCATCCTGGGTACCGAAAAACCAACCCGATAATACCTTTATGTCAAGCGGACTGCCTAGCCCCGCCCGGAACCTTTCTTATAATTCACTCCCCCTTGTATTTTTCATTGAAAATTCGTATCACGGGACGATAAATTGCCTCAACTCATCATTATTATCATTTACTTTGCGGTGATACTGGTCATCGGGGCAGTCAGCCGCCGGAAGGCCGAACGGGCGGACGATTTCTTCGTCGCGGGTAGGAAAGGCTCGTCCCTGTTCATCGTCGGCTCGCTGCTGGCGACGATTATCGGGGGTTCGGCGACGGTTGGCATGGCGGGGCTGGGCTTCCAGCGGGGCCTGACCGGCGCCTGGTGGCTGCTGGCGGGCAGCGCCGGCTTGATAGTGCTGGGGGTATTCTTCGCCAGGAAAGTGAGGCAGTACGCCCTTTATACCCTCCCCGAGCTTATTGAAAAGCACTATGACCGGCGCATGGCGCTGGCGTCCTCGGTGCTGATTGTCGTCGCCTGGGTCGGCATCATCGCCGCCCAGATTATCGCCGCCGGTAAGATAATGGGTATCCTGGGCACGGGCGGCGAAACGCTCTGGATGATTATATTTTCGTTCGTCTTTATCACCTATACCGTGCTGGGGGGACAGCATTCCGTCATCCGCACCGATTTATTGCAGTCAGTGATTATTTTCGGGGGGATATTCGCGGGACTGGGACTGCTGCTGTCACGTCTGGGCGGCTGGGACGGACTGCAAAGCGCGCTTTCGGCGGACATGTTCGCCTTCCCCACTAACCCGCAATTCGGCGGCGCCGGTCTCGCCTCGACGCTGCTGGTGGTGGGGCTGACCTACGTGGTGGGTCCGGACATGTACTCGCGGTTATTCTGCGCCCGGGACGATGCCACGGCGCGGGCTTCCACGTTCTGGACGGCGGGCCTTATCATACCGGTAGCCTTCGCCGTGACGATTATCGGCATGGGAGCCGCCGTGCTTTTTCCGCATATCGCGGCGGAGCAGGCGCTCCCCACGGTCATCAGGGAGGTATTTTCGCCGCTCGCGGGGGGCATCATCCTGGCGGCGCTCCTCTGCGCCATGATGTCCTCGGCGGACACCACCCTGCTCAGCGCCGGCACCATACTTACGGTGGATATCATCGGCGCGTTCCGCGCCGCGCCGGATAAAAATATCCTGCGGAATTCACGCTGGCTGATAGTCCTGCTGGGCATTATCTCGCTGGCGGTGGCGCTGCTGCTCAAGGGGATAATCAGCGCCCTGCTGTTCGCCTATACCGTTTATACCTGCGGGGTAATCCTGCCGGTGATAGCAGGTTTCTTTAAAGACAGACTGAAAGTCACCGCGACCGGGGCGCTGGCGGCGCTCATCGGGGGCGGGGCTATGGGGATAGCCAGCAAGCTGGTATCCGTAAAATACCTGGACCTCGCGGCGCTGGCGTTGAGCGCCGTCCTGCTGTTCCTGGTCAGCTTCATCGATAACCGGATAAAAGGTAAGCATTCCTAAGAAGTAATTTGCGGCATGCGGCGGGTAAACTGCCCGAAGGCAATCGTGGAGACCAGCATCAGCGCCGCCATGAAGTAGAACGCTGACTCGACGCCCCACAAATCCGACGCCAGACCGGCCAGAATCGGACCCACGACCATGCCCACGCCCAGTCCCATATTGAACATCGCCATGGACGTGCCCATGCCGTACTTCCTGCCCTCGGCGATTACCAGCGCCGAGGCTGACGGCACCGCCGTGGCGTCCCCGACGATGGCGATACCCAGGAAAAACAGCAGCGACCAGAATCCGAAAGCCTGGGGGATTATCAATGCCGAAAATATGATGCCGAGACTCCCGATTACCACGACCCGTCTCTTGTTAAACCTGTCGGCGAGCCTGCCGGTAAATACCTGTATTACTCCGGCCTCCAGCACGAGCACCGATAGTACCGTACCCGTCAGTGACGAACTCAGGCTCAGCGTCAGACCGCCGAAGACGGGTATGAAGGTCTGCACGATACCGCGGTGGGCGGCGTCGCCGACCTGAAAGCTGAAGAGTCCCCGACTTAACTTGCTGGACGCTATTCCCTTGAAAGAAGACCGCGGAATTTCCTCACGCTCCTTGCGCGCTACCTCCGGCAGGAATATGGTTACGCCCAGGAACGCCACCACGTTGAGACCGCCCATAACGTAAAAGGCGGAGTTCATCCCGAAATAATCGGTGAGGACACCACCTATGAGGGGACCGCAGCCCCACCCACCTAAAAACGTGGCGTTGAAGAATCCCATCCATTTCCCCTCCTCCCCTTCGGGGGCGATATCGCCGATGTACGCCTGGGCGATAGGCTGCACGAATCCCGCCGCCACGCCCTGCAGCAGCCGGATTACCAGCAGGACCGCCACGTTGCTGGCGAGTACATAGGCAAATGAAGTAACAGCGAAGATGAACAGTCCGATGGCTATCACCAGCTTGCGACCGCGCCGGTCGGACAACCTGCCGATAAAAGGCAGGATTACCGTGCGGGAAAAGGCGTAGCCGGAAAAGATAATGCCCACCCAGACCCCGGTGGCGCCCAGGTCCTTGGCATAGATAGGCAGGAGCGGCGCGATGATGCCGATGCCGACCATCGAGGAGAAGATGGACAGTCCTAAAATGGGGAAGATTTTATTAATGGAACGGGACACGATTCAGTGTATCACGGGCAAACGGCGAATGTAAAAGCGATGCTTATTTGCCCAACCACCCCTGTTTCTGTATCAAGCCGCGCACGTAAGCCGCCTGGCCGAGGTGCTGATAGCAGTCGTTGATATTGCCGATGATGCGCCTGCCCACCGACGCCGTCGTGCCGGGATGGGTGGAGAGGGGGCACTCACGGTCGAGCTCTTCCTCGGTCAGCTTTTCGACGTACTCTATCGACGCCTTGATTACGGCGCGCTGGTAGTCGATAAGTGTCCGTATGTCCGGTATGCGCAGATTCCCCACTTCCTCGAAGTTGTGCCGATATCCGGTGTCATCGGGGTCGGAACTGCGATTGAACTTCCTGTACCAGCCCTCTTTCGTCCAGAGCTGCTCCCCGTACATAACGTCGCCGAGAGTCCGGTCATAACTGCGGGCGGTATGCCAGAGGAGCCAGCCGATGGTATTGGCGTCCGGGGCGGGGCGCTTATGAAGGTCGCCCAGGGTCAGCCCGTCGAGTACATTCTCATACTCCCTTGACATTCGCCGGTATACCTCCGCAATCAACTGCTGCCACTTCATGGTCGCCCTCCATGTGATGATGGTCATATCATACAGACTTTTCACGATTATAATCAATTGCGTTCGTAGCTGAACGCTGATATAATTGACCTGTGAACACAGAAAATCAACTGGAAATCATGCGCCACTCGGCGTCGCACGTCATGGCTGAAGCGGTGCTGTCTATATTCCCGGACGCCAGGTTCGGCATCGGCCCGTCCATAGCCGACGGCTTCTATTACGATTTCGACCTGCCGCGCACGCTGACCCCGGAAGACCTGCCTGTAATCGAGGCGAAGATGGCGGAGATAATCAATGCGGATTTGCCCTTCAAACACCGGGAAATTAACAAAGAAGAAGCCAGGAAGCTATTCGCCAAACAACCGTACAAGCTGGAACTCATTGACGAAATCCAGGACGACAAGCTGGGCGTTTACGAGCAGGGCGGCTTCGTCGACCTGTGCCGGGGGCCCCACGTGAAGTCCACCGGCGAGATTAAGGCCTTCAAGCTGACCAATATCGCCGGGGCATACTGGAGGGGCAACGAGCGCTTCCCCATGCTCCAGAGAATCTACGGCACCGCCTTCAACAGCCGGAAGGAACTCGACGAGCACCTGGCTGTCATCGAAGAAGCTAAAAAGCGCGACCACCGCAGGCTGGGCAAAGAACTGGACCTGTTTATCATGCCGGAGGAAATCGGCGGCGGACTGGTTATCTATACCCCCAAGGGCGGACGCATCCGCACCGCCGCGGAGGACTTCTGGCGACAGGAGCACTTTGCCAACGGGTACGAAATCCTCTACACGCCGCACATCGGCTTGAGCAAGCTGTGGGAAATCAGCGGCCACCTCGACCACTACGCCGAGAACATGTATTCGCCCATTACCATCGACGAGCAGGAGTTCTACCTCAAGCCGATGAATTGCCCGTTCCACATACTTGCTTACAAGTCCCAGATAAGGTCATACCGCGATTTGCCCATGCGCTGGGCGGAACTGGGCACCGTTTACCGCTACGAGCGCAGCGGCGTGCTGCTGGGGCTGTTGAGGGTGAGAGGTTTTACCCAGGACGACGCCCACATTATCTGCACACCGGAGCAGATGAACGACGAGATTTCCGAGGTGCTGCGTTTTTCGCTTTACATGCTGCGCACCTTCGGTTTTCACAAGTACAAGGTGTACCTCTCCACCCGTCCCGAAAAATCAATCGGTGAGGAGCAGCGGTGGCTGGACGCGCAGGACGCCCTGCGCCGGGTTATCGAGGAGAACCAGATCCCGTTCGAGGTGGACGAAGGCGGCGGCGCCTTTTACGGACCCAAGATTGATATCAAGATAGAAGACGCCATCGGGCGCGAGTGGCAGGCGACCACGATACAGTTCGACTTTAATCTGCCGGAGCGCTTCGACATGGTGTATATCGGCGCGGACGGACAGGAGCACCGCCCCTACATGATTCACCGCGCCCTGCTCGGCGCCTGGGAACGTTTCTTCGGGCTCCTCATCGAGCATTACGCCGGCGCCTTCCCGCTGTGGCTGGCACCGGTGCAGGTCAAGATAATCCCGATTGCCGACCGGCATGTCGGCCACGCCCGCAAGGTGGAGAAGAAAATGAAGGCAATGGGCATCCGGGCGGAGGTGGACGACCGCTCCGAGAGAATGAACCAGAAAATCAGGCAGGCGCAGCTTGAAAAGATACCCTACATGGCTGTCATCGGGGACAAAGAAGTGGCGGACAACTTGGTTGCCGTACGCCCGCGCAGCGGCGAGCAGCTGCCCGTCCAGCCGCTGGCCGACTTCCTGAAGACCCTGAGCAAGGAAATCGCTGATAAAGTGTAGATTTAGAAGCGGCAGCTCTTTCTCAGGTTCGGGGAGTTGATTTCAACGTGAAAATATGGTATAGTTTCTGTTCGTAGGATACCTGTGCTTGGAGGAGGTTTACAGGGAAATAATTAAACAACTTCGTGTTAACGAGCGAATTATCGCCAGAGAAGTTCGCCTGGTTGGGGAAAAAGGGGAACAGCTCGGTATCATGCCTCTGGTACAGGCACGGGAGACGGCGAGAAAGCACAACCTGGACCTCGTCGAGGTAGCGCCTACATCGACACCCCCCGTATGCCGTTTGCTTGATTACGGCAAGTTTAAGTACGAACAGCAGAAGAAGGAACAACAGGCGAAGAAGAGCCAGAAGGTATCGTTGCTCCGGGAAATTCGCCTGCGACCCAAGATAGGTGTCCATGATTTTGACGCCAAAGCCAGAAAGGCCAGGAAGCTGCTGGTCGAGGGCGATAAGGTAAAAGTGACATTGATGTTCCGGGGACGCGAGATAACGCACCCGGACCTGGGCTGGAAGATACTCCAGCGGATGGCGGAAACGTTGAACGATGTCGCCTCGCTGGAGAGAAAGCCGATAATGGAGGGGAGGAGGATGGATATCATCCTGGCTCCTGTCAGTCCCAAGCCAAAAGTAAAAGTAGCAGTAAAGGAAACCGAGAATGCCAAAACTGAAAACGCATAAAGGCGCCAAGAGCCGTTTCCATATAACGGGCAGCGGCAAGATTATGCGCGTCAAGGGACCCAAGAGCCACCTGCGCACCAAGAAAGCCAAGCGCGTGCGGCGCCAGTTCGACGAGATGATTGAATTAAATCCCCGTGACCGTAAGCGGATATCCAGGCTGATACCTCACGGGGCCTGATAGACAGGAGGAAACATCACTTGCCCAGAGTTAAAAGAGGAGTAACCTCACACCAGCGACATAAGAAAGTACTCGCCATGACCAAGGGTCATCGCGGCACCAAGCACCGGCTTATCAAACGCGCCAGGGAGTCCATGATAAAGTCGTTGAGCTATGCCTATTTCCACCGGCGCGAGAGGAAAGGCGACATGCGGCGATTATGGATTCTGCGCGTCAGCGCCGCCTGCCGCGCCCGGGGGATGAAATACAGTGAGTTCATGGACGGACTCAAGAAGTCCGGCATAGAAATAAACCGGAAGATGCTGGCCGATATGGCCGTCAGGGAGCCAGAAAACTTTACCAACCTGGTAACTCTCGCTGGAGGGAAAGGCCAGGAATAGAGACTCACCGCACCGAAACACGTAATGCATCCCGTTCCCCTTCCCTTCAATAAAGGAAGGGGATATTTTTAGCAGGCGTAAAAATGTTAGATAAAATAGAAGAAATAAAAGCGGAAGCACTCGAGCAACTGGACGGCATCAACGATGTGAAAGACCTGGAATCGTGGCGCGTGCAATACCTTGGCAAGAAAAGCCCGCTGACCCGGATACTGCGCAGCCTGTCCACGCTTTCCATGGAGGAAAGAAAAGCCGTGGGAGCCGCCGCCAACCGGCTCAAGAACCTGCTGGACGGCAGCGTTTCGCAGAAAGGGCAGTCACTCCGTGAAGCGCAGCTGGTTTCCGCAACGGCGAAGGAAGAAGTAGACATCAGCCTGCCGGGTCGTCCCTATTCGGTCGGGCACGTCCACCCGCTTACCAGGACCGTCGAAGAGATAAGCGATATCTTCGTCTCCATGGGTTTCCAGGTGGTGGAAGGACCTGAAGTGGAATGGGACTATTATAACTTCGAGGCCCTGAACATTCCTGCCGAACACCCCTCCCGCGACTCATACTCGACCTTCTGGATAGACACACCGGCGGGTAAAGGCGGTAAAAAACAGCTGCTGCGCGCCCATACCACGTCAGTAACGGCACGGACCCTGGATAGTCTGGAACCGCCCATACGGGCCGTCGAGATAGGCAAGTGTTACCGCTACGAAGCTACCGACGCCACTCACGGCTGGATGTTCTATCAGGTCGACGGCATCGCCGTGGATAAGGGAATTACCATGGCCGACCTTAAGGGTACTTTATATGAATTTGCCCGCCGCTACTTCGGGGACGACCGGAAGGTGCGCTTCCGCGTGGACTACTTCCCCTTCGTCGAGCCCGGCGC
>JAFGPF010000078.1 GCA_016926115.1 Dehalococcoidales bacterium
CCTTGCTCAACGGCAGGGCGGTCAGGATTACCGGCGGAAATTACGAGATGACTTCCCGCAGACTGCAGTGCCAGCAAGGCCACGAATTGGAAATCTCGCTGGAACCGGTAACGGAAGAATCGCCGGCGCTCTGTCCCGCCTTCAACACGCCGGGCACCAGTAAACTGTAAAGGTAAACATTATGCAAATTATCAACGACTTGCTGTCGGTCCTCGACTATGAAGCGCCCGTGACGGACATACGCCTGGGCACCTTCCAGACCGCCGTAGTCACCCGGCGCTGCGGGCTGGCGTCCACGCCACACGACTCCGGTCCCCACCATGATAAAAGCCCGGTGAAGGGCTCCGGTCACCTAATGGAAAGTAACGCCAAGGAACTGGCGGAACTGGCTCTCTCATTGAGCGACATGGAAGCTGCTGTCGGCATGGCAACGATTAACTCCCTCCTCGAAGTGGACGAAGCAAAATGCGAGGAGCTTAACGCCGCCGACCTCATCGCGCGGAAAGGCGAAAACAAAAAGGTGGCAATAATCGGGCATTTCCCTTTCATTCCCCGGCTCAAGCCAGTAGTCAAGGAACTCTGGGTAATAGAAAAGAACCCGCGTGAAGGTGACTTTAAAGAATACGAGTCCGAAAACCTCGTCCCTCAAGCCGACGTGCTTGGTATTACCGGCACAGCTCTCACCAACCATACCATCGAACACCTGCTGGAACTCTGCCGTCCGGACGCCTATGTGGTCGTCCTGGGAGGCACGGCGCCACTTTCACCCGTGCTGTTCGATTATGGTATCGACGCCGTGGCGGGGACGCTGGTGACAGACCCCCAGATCGTGCTGAAGTACATCAGCCAGGGGGCGACCTTCCGTCAGATAAAAGGTAAACGCTCATTGATTATGATGAAGGGAAATAATTAAACCGGTAACATGGAGGTAACGCGACATTGGCGCTAGAACCCGCCCTTGAGGAAGCAAGAAGAAAGTTAAAGCGAATAATCGCCGAACATAAATTGGGCAAGGAATTCGTCCAGGTAACCATCGGCACGCTTTCCGTCGAGCAGGCGATAGGCGACCCCAGCCGACGTGACTTTCCCCTGCTGGAAGGCAGAGAGGTGATGATTGAAGCGGAGTTCCACGGAAGTCACGGACAGGCATTCACTGACCGCCCCCACGACTTTACCGGCTCCATAAACGACGTTCTCAACCTGAGCCTGGACACCACCGAAAACCGGGCGATATTCATCGCCACCCTCAACGCGGTAACGGCATACCTGAGTATAGTCACCGGCACCCGCCACTGCCACGACGAAGAGCCGGAGGAATGCGCCGGGGAAATTGCCCGTTACCTACTGGGCGAAACGGGTAAGGTGAAAATCGGGATGATAGGACTACAACCGGCGATACTGGACAATCTCGTCCGTACCTTCGGTGAGGAAAACGTGCGCTGCACCGACCTCAACCCCAAGAACATGGGCTCGCGTAAATACGGGGCGGAAATCTGGGACGGCAGGACGGAAACCGGCAGGCTCATTGAATGGGGCGATATCCTGCTGGTGACAAGCAGTACGCTGGTTAATAACACCTTCGACTATATCAGGAAAGAAGCTGCCGCCCGGGACAAGCGCCTGATTAACTTCGGCGTGACCGGGGCAGGAATTTCAGCCCTGCTGGACCTGGAGAGAATATGTTTTCTGCCACATTGAAAATTAGGAGGAAATAATTATGAAGATTGCCATATCAGCCGCGGGACAAAACCTGGACAGCCAGGTAGACCCCCGTTTCGGGCGCTGCCAGAACTTCGTCATACTCGATACGGACACCATGGAGTTCGAGGCGGTATCCAACGAATCGGCAGCCGCTGCGGGCGGCGCCGGCATCGCTACCGCCCAGATGATTGCCGGCAAGGGAGTGGAAGCCGTGGTTACCGGTAACTGCGGACCCAATGCCTTCGGAGTCCTCAACAGCGCCGGAATCAAGGTCATGACAGGGGCTTCCGGCACCGTGCAGGAAGCCGTCGAGAATTTCAAAGCAGGCAAGCTCCAGGAAAGTTCCCAGGCCAGCGCCGGCGCCCACTCGGGGATGCGGCGCGGCGGGGGACAGGGCTCTAACGCTTAATATCAGGGAGGTGAATCATGCCGAGAGGAGATGGAACAGGACCGCCCGCCGGGGGCAGTCAACGGGGAGGCAGAATGGGGGGCACCCAAAGCGGGTCGGGACCCGGTGGAAATTGCGTTTGCCCGAGCTGCGGAGAGAAAGTGCCCCATCAACCGGGCAATCCGTGTTATAATATAAGTTGTCCAAAGTGCGGTACGAAGATGACGAGGGGCTAACGACCGGGTAATTACCGTTGAAACAATCTGCTGTGAACAGAGGTGACGCGTGCAGGATTTGATAAAAGAATTCATGGCGCAGAAGAAATTCGCTGTGGTCGGAGCTACCGATAATCCGGAAAAATACGGACACCAGGTACTCGTTAACCTGAAAAAAAGGAACTACGAGGTATACCCGGTTAATCCGCGTCTGGAGACGGTCGAGGGAATGAAGTGCTACGCCACCATCACCGATCTGCCGGAGAAGGTGGACGTCGTGGACTTCGTCGTTCCCCCGGCTGCCACCGAGTCCATTCTCAAGGACTGCCTCAAGCTGGGTCTCGACCGCATCTGGCTCCAGCCCGGCTCGGAGAGCGAAGCGGCTGTGAAATTTTGCGAGGTCAATAATCTGAAAGTGGTTCATGGCGTCTGCGTCATGATGAACTGAACGGGAGTAAACGCATGAAGTCATACGAACTGGAACCCAGGTACGGGACGAACCAGATTCCGGGCAAATGCCTGAAATGTCTCGGCGAACATGAAATGAATAACTGCCTCCTGGAACTGCTGCGGGAAGATGAGGACGACGAGGAGGTAATACGGAGGTTCGAAGCGCTGGTCAACTTTTTACAGTCGCCGGAATCGAAAAAACTGCGTGACGAGTCCGAGAAATTACTCTCGGAAGGAAAACGCGTAACCCTGAAAATAAACGTTGACAATGACCAAGATAACCCGAGTTATGAACTCGTTACGGAATAACAACATATATATTCATGGAGGTATATCATGAGATACGCAGTACCTGTAGCCGGTGGGCAACTCTCGCCGCACTTCGGTCATTGCGAGTATTTTGCTTTCTTCGACGTTGATGAGCAGAGTAAGAAAATAACCAACCAGGAAACCGTCCCCTCACCCGAGCACCAGCCTGGACTCCTGCCCGCCTGGCTGGCGGAAAAGGGGGCCACGGTAATCATCGCCGGGGGAATGGGACCGCGCGCGGTTGACCTCCTGAACCAGAACGGCATAGAAGTCGTCCTCGGTTCCATGCAGACCGACCCCGAACAAGCCGTATTAAGCCACCTGAGCGGCAGCCTGGATACCGGCGATAATATCTGCGACCATCCGGCCAGTTAACACGTCCAACAGCCAAGGAAACATACAGGAGGAGTAATGACAACCGAACAGCAAGTGAGAGAGAGCCTGGATAAAGTTCTCGTACCCAGCGCCATGCGCAGTCTCCCGAAGATGAACCTGGTGCGCAACGTCTCCGTCAGTGACGGCAAAGCAGCAATCACGCTGTCATCCGCGGCGCTGGCGCCGGAAATCCAGGAGAGATTGAAAGACAGTATTAAAGAAATAACCGGCAAGCTGGAAGGAATTACGGATGTTGCCGTGGACTTCAGCGAAGAAAAGCCCAAGGAACTGAACCAGATAAAAAATGTCATCGCCGTGATGAGCGGCAAGGGAGGCGTGGGCAAATCGCTGGTTACCAGTTTAGTCTCGGTATCGTTACAGAGACAGGGATATGATGTTGGCATACTCGACGCCGATATCACCGGCCCGAGCATCCCCAAGATGTTCGGAGTTGCCAACCACCCTGCCGGCAGCGACACCGGTCTGCTGCCCGTGCCTTCACGCTCGGGTATCGAAGTTATGTCAATCAACCTCCTGCTGCCGGGTGAGGACGAGGCGGTTATCTGGCGGGGTCCGCTAATCGCCCGGGCGATAACCCAGTTCTGGGAAGAAGTGCTCTGGGGACAACTCGACTACCTGCTGGTCGACCTGCCCCCCGGCACCGCCGACGCGCCGCTGACCGTTTTACAGTCGCTCCCCATTACCGGCGTCATCATCGTCTTCACGCCGCAGGACCTGACCGCCATGGTGGTCAGGAAGGCGGTCAAGATGGCGCGGCAGATGGACAAGTCCATCCTCGGCGTCGTCGAGAACATGAGCTATCTCTACGTGGCGGAAATCGATAAAAAAATGGAAATCTTCGGCAAGAGCCAGGGCGACGAGATGGCGAAGACCGCCGGTGCGCCCCTACTGGCGCGGATGCCAATCGACCCGGAACTGGCTAAGCTCTGTGATGAAGGCAACATCGAGCGCTATGACGGCGATATAATGGACGGACTGAAAGAGTCCCTGTCAAAAATAATAAAACCGGCTTCGTAATACTACCGGGAGGTCATTTGCCGTGGAATGGAACAAGACCAAGGAAATAATCGCGGTAACCATCCTGACCATACTCGGCATCGCCTGCTTCCCCGTCAATCCCCTCGTTCTAACCGGACTCATAGAACCCGCTTTCTACCTGCCGTTATTCATCATCGGATGGATAGTCTGGGCTTTCGGCATGGTGCTGGTGATAGCACCGTTTATTATGTTCCCGCGCCATGGGGGAGTCGCCAAGGGTAAATCGTACGTCCATACCACCAAGCTGGTGGTTACCGGCATCTACGCCGTCGTCAGACACCCCCAGTACGCGGGCGGAATCTACGCACTGTTCCTCACCACCGTGCTACTCTACCCCCACTGGATTTTCGTGGCGATGGGTGTCCCGGGAGTTATTTTTCTTTACTTGAGCACCATCGCGGAAGACAAAAGGCTGGTGGAACAGTTCGGCGACGACTACCGGGACTATATGGAAAGGGTGCCGAGGACGAATATATTCCTGGGAATAATCAGGCTGTGGCGACGGCGGAGGCAAACGGAGACCGGCTAATATTGAACATCGAAGAACAGCTACTGGCGGAAAAAGAACCGATACGTGAAAACCTCCTGAAATACACCAGACAAGCCTTCGGGATGCTGCCTCCCCTGTACAAGCCGCGGGTACTGGACATAGGCTGCGGCTCCGGTGCGCCCACCCTGGAACTCGCCGGACTGACCCAAGGCAAGGTAACGGGAATAGATATAGACCGCGCGGCGCTGGATTTACTGCGGAAGAAAATCAAAAAGGCGGGACTTTCGGACAAAGTTGATGTACAATACTGCCCTGCCGCCGACATAAAATTCCCGGACGAAAGCTTCGACCTGATATGGTCGGAAGGCTGCATCCATATAGTCGGCTTCGAGCGGGGACTCCGGGAATGGAAACGCCTGCTCAAACCCGGCGGGTACATGGTACTCCACGACGAGAGCATCGGTCTCAAGAAGAAGCTGGAACAGATACCCCGCTACGGTTACGAGATACTTGGATACTTCGAGCTCGATAAGGACGTCTGGTGGGACGAATACTTCGGTCCCATGGAACGGTTCATAGACAGAATTCGCAGTATACACGCAGATGATATTCAGGCCCTCGACATACTGAAGAACGAACAAACCGAAATTGACAACTTCGGCAAATACCCCGAACGTTACTGCTCCGTCTTCTTCGTTTTACGAAGGGACTAACCTCCATTTGACAAGACCCCGTAAAATGTTATATAAAATACAAGAGTGTAAAACGGAAATTATGTTTTCACTCTATGAAACATGGCCACGAATCTCACCCAAAAACCGACAGCAATCAGGTCAGTATCCCGTGCGGTGAACATACTAGTATGTTTAAGCAACGGCATGAACACCGTCACGGATATCGCCAACTGCTGCAAGCTCAGCAAGCCCACCGTATACCGGCTGCTCCAGACACTGGAAGAATCACTCATGGCAACGCAGGACCCCACCACCCACCGCTACTACCTGGGACCGTTAATTAACAGAATCGCGTCCGACCCCCGGACCAACCATCATTACCTTATCAACTGCGCTCTGGAAGAACTTACCCACCTGTGGAACCTGTCCGGAGAGACCGTTGAGCTTAACTTGATGGTCGGACTCCAGTATATCCGGTTGTATGAAATCCAGAGCCAGTACGAACTCAAGGTGGTCAACGGACCCGACCCCGTGGGACCGGTATACGTGGGGGCGACGGCCAAAGTGCTGCTGTCCCAGCTGGAAGATAATGAATTGAAGTCTGCCCTGAAAAATATTAAAATAAGTCGTGTCACCGAACACTCGGTTATCAATAAAAAGGAACTGATGGAACAGTCAAAAGAAGTAAGACAACTGGGATATGCCATCAGCTACGGAGAGAGAATCCCGGACGCCTTATGTATATCCGCCCCGATAAAAGACTACTTCTGGCCGGTTGCCCTGAGCCTGGTAGGCCCGGTGAATCGACTGGAGCCGAGGGTAGACGAGATAATCAAAGAAGTGGTAACAAGCGCCAATCATATTACCGGTATTATTGCCGAGTTCTTCAAAGCAAAGGGGGTGATTGCCAGCGAACAGGTTATCAAAAAGAAACAACCTATTCAGTACCCGTAAAGGAGATAAAATGAAGATGAAAAAAGCAATAATGATACTATTCGCCGCAATCCTGATTTTAATGACCGTCGGCAGTATCGTGTCCTGCGAAGAGGAAAAACCCGCGGAACCAGTGGTCCTGAAATTCGCCAGCGCCGCTACAGGTAATTATCAGGAAGGCGAGCAGGCTTTCGCCGATGCGTTCAACGCCCGCTGCGGCCCCGATTATACCATTCAGTATTACGGCGCCGAACAGATGCTGTCGTTTCCGGAGCTTCTTGACGGTGTAAGAACCGGAGCCGCCGACCTAGGCGCTGTTACTCCCAACTTCAACTCTTTCGACGAGCCGAAGCTGGGCGCGGTGGAAATGCCGTTCCTGCTCAATAACCTTGACGCCCATATCGCGGCCGTGCCGGGTTTATTCCCGCTATACGCCGAGATACTGGAAAATCAGTTCAACCAGAAACTACTGTGTCTCCACAACTATACCGGAATGGCGCTCATATCCACCAAGCCGGTTAAAACCATGGATGACTGGGACGGACTGCTGGTCCAGTCTATCTCTCCCGTGATATCGTCGATCATAGAAGCCCTGGGCGGCTCCCCGGTATCAGGGCAGCCGTACACCGAGTCCTACTCGCTGATAGAGAAAGGAACGGTTGACGGGGTAATCACTGCGCCGGCAGCCATGCGCATCTTCGCGTTAACCGATGTCGCGAAATACATGACATCAGCCTACATGGTCCCGGCCGTACACGGCTTTTCCATCAACCTGGACACCTGGAACAGCCTCCCCGATGATATCCAGGATATCCTGTCCGAGGAAGCCCAAAAAGAATCCGACATCATCGATCAGTGGCTGAAGGGCGAATGGATTACCGACCATGAGGCCATAGCCGCCGCCGGGGTTGACATATACACCGTACCTCAGGCGGAGATAGACAAGTGGAAAGCGGCCTGCCAGCCAATCATCGACGAACTGATGGCAACATACGGTGACTTCGGCGTGAAGGTAATGGAGATTGCCGACGCGGCGAACGCCAAGTATCCCAACTAATAAAAAAATAGACACTATGATACGCCCGCGGCTTTTAAGTCGCGGGCGGTCACCCTGTGGGAAATAAGTTAATTCAACCGGGAGTAAAAATTTGTTTAGTAAAGTGATGCAGAAACTGGATCACTGGATGGCTCGCATCACCGGCAGTCTTCTGCTGTTGTGCGGGGGGCTGGTATTGCTGATGGCGTGGCTTCAAACCTACGGCGTGGTAAAGAGATATGCCTTCAATGCGCCCGATCCCCTCGCCTATGAACTCAGTACGATGTTCCTTCTCTTCAGCGGCGTCCTGGCCGTAGCCGGGGTGGAAAAGCTGAACCAGCATGTCAGGAACGACCTTATCGCCTCCCGTTTTCCAACCAGAATGAAGGCTATCGTTAATACCATCTTCCCTGTTCTGGCGCTTGTTTTTTGCGCCGTACTCACCTGGAAGAGCCTGGATAACGCTATTTACGCGCTACAAATCGGCCAGACCAGCATGTCGCCCTGGGCGGTGCCATTAGCCCCGTTAAAATTCATGGTACCCTTTGGTTATACCCTGCTCTGTCTCGTACTTATCGGGAAATTTATCCAAGGTATAGGTTTAATCAGGGACAGTAGGAAACACAGCCAAGTAGAAGAACCGCAAGATTAGTGATAATAAATAAATCGAGGTAGTAATGGACTTTACCACAGCAGCTATCGTGTGCGTTGTCGGAATGCTCTTTCTAATGCTGATGGGAATGCACGTCATTTACGCCCTGGGATTTACTGCCCTATTTGTCGCTTATTTTACCTACGGACCTATGAGCCTTGATAAAATAGGCTGGACCACGTTCAATACTCTCTACAACATAAACTGGATACCACTGCCCCTGTTCGTTCTTATAGCCTGTCTTATTTCCGAAACGAAAATAGGTGAAGACATCTACGGAGCCGCCCGGAACTGGTTGTCACGTATCCCCGGGGGTCTCATCGTTACCAGTATCTGGGGCGAAGCCGCTATGGCCGCCGCAATCGGTACCAGCACCGCCACTATCTTAGCCGTTGGGAAAGTGGCTGCACCGGAATTTGAAAGATACGGTTACGATAAGGGACTGGCAATGGGAGGTTTGTGCTGCGGCGGTGTTCTCGGTCCGCTGATTCCGCCCAGCGCCGGTATGATTATCTATGGCGTTCTCTCGGAGACATCCATCGGGCATCTCTTCATGGCAGGCATGGTACCGGGGGTTATACTGGCCCTGATGCTGGCGGCGGTAGCCATTATCATCTGCTGGCGTAATCCGAAGCTCGGCCCCGCGATTGGCGGCATCGCCTGGAAAACGCGTTTCTCCTCATTAAAGAGAGTCTGGCCCATCGTGGTGGTGATGCTCTCCATACTGGGTTCGATTTATTTGGGCGTAGCCTCTCCAACCGAAGCCGCCGGCGTCGGCTGCGTGGTGGTATTGATAATAGGTTTCTTCGTTTTCGGCCTGCGCTGGCAGGGCCTCAAGCGGGCTTTACTTGAAACGGCAATCATCAACGGTATGATTCTGTTTATGATGATAGGCGCCTGGCTGTTTTCCTACGTTATCGGCACTTCCCACGTGGTTACTGCTATCACCGGTTTCGTTACATCATCAGCCATGTCTCCGTGGTTGGTGATTATCGCCATAAATATACTTCTCCTGATTCTGGGCTGCTTTATCGACGCCATAACCATCATGCTGCTGACGGTACCTATCTTTGTTCCTATCATCGTCGCCCTCGGTTTTAACCCGGTATGGTTCGGCGTTCTCTACGTGGTAAACATGCAGATAGGCTTGATCACGCCACCGATGGGGCTGGAGCTATTCATGATGAGGACCGCCTTTGATATTCCCGTGGATAAACTTCTTCGCGGGGTAACGCCGTTCCTGATAGCCCTGTTCGTCTTCCTGGCTCTACTTATAGCTTTCCCCCAGATAAGTCTCTGGCTTCCCAGTATGATGAGGGGCGGCTGATAATATATTAGTATACCAACTGACTTTTCACTTACGCATGCCCGCAATGCTATCCTACCCGCCTGCGCCTGATTGTGAAAATTACTTGATTATTATGGACAAAGGAGGTTACATGCGATGTCCACTCCACGAGATTACTCCGCGTTTGACAAATTAAATCTGGAAAGGAAGCCCGTAGGCGTCAAGTTTACGGCACTCAAACCGGAAGGAATTAACCGGATACGGGAGAAAAGGTTCCTCTGCGAGATGTTCAAGGAGGCACAGGAAGGAGACCCCTTTTACGTCCAGGAAGAGGATTTCCTATGCGTCGAGCCGGTGATATTGGGAATGAAAGACCCGGAAACGGCGCTCGTCAGCGGGGCGGCAGGTGGAGGTGCGGGGCTTTTTAAAGAGCCGCGCGCCAACAGTAAACTCTACCGGTACGTTCCCAGGATGCTCAAGGGTTCGGTCAAGTATGTTGCCTTTTCCCCTATAGATAAGTTGACCTTCGACCCGGATGTCGTGATTATAACCGCCAACGTAAATCAGGCAAAGTCTATCTTAAGGTCGGACTGCTATACCTCCGGGGAAGGCTGGTCATGCCACGGAACGCCCGTGATGGCCTGCTCCTGGCTTTATGTCTATCCGGTCATCACCGGCAAAATGAATTTCACGATTACCGGACTCAGCCTGGGCATGGAAGCAATCAACGTGCAGATACCGGAAGGACTTTTCCTCATTTCCATTCCCTGGAACATGATGCCGACGGCACTGGAAAACCTGCAGGACCCCAATCTGTACCGCAGCTGGCGTTCCTCGGGGAGAGAGGAACACTCTAAAAAATGGGAGAACCGGCTGAACCAGCTACACCAGGAACTGTCCGGTTAACAGGAGGTTGATATGCAGCGCGATTATTCCGCCTTTGACAAATTCAAGTTCGAAAGAAAACCCGTGGGCATCAAGTTTCTGCTGAATAAACCGGAAGGCATCAAGCAACTGGATAAAGGGCTAACCTTTTGCGAGATGCTCCGGGAAGCCCAGAAATCGGAGCCTTTCTATGCTAAAAAGGAAAATTTCACCTGCATGGGACCGCGCCTGCTGGGCATGAGCGACCTGGAACCGATTGCCGAGAGCGGAGAAATCGGCGCTTCGGACGGAATCTACCAGGAAGCCCGGGCCAACCGGAGAATCTACCAGCACATCCCCAAGCTGGCCAAGGATACGGTCAGATACGTCGCCTATTCTCCGGTGGACAAGCTGACCTTCGAACCGGATGTCGTGGTTTTCACAGCCAGCGTGAGTCAGGCGGAGGTTCTCCTGCGGGGACTGGCATATGCCACCGGCAGGATAATGACCACCAGAACCACCCCGGCGGTGGTATGCTCCTGGCTGTTCGTCTATCCCTTCGTCAGCGGCGAAGCCAACTACTCGATTACCGGACTCGGCTACGGCATGAAAGCCAGGAATGTATTCCCGGAAGGACTGATCCTGATTTCCGTACCCTACGACCTTCTCCCCGGGCTGACGGAAAACCTGGGTGAGATGCAATGGGAGCTCCCCGCGTACACTCTCAACGACGATGAAAGAAACGACTATTTTCAAAACGCCATGGAAGAGATAATGCGGCGCTACACGGAGAGTTCATAATGAGAAGACCGATTGATACTGGGAGGTTGCTATGAGAAAGTACCGGACGGATTTGTCCGTCTTCAATAAGCTTGACCTTGAATATCCTCCGGTTGGCGTCAAGTTCCTGGTTACCCGACCGGAAGGCATGGAGCAGCTGGACAAAGCCATGCCTCTGTGTGCGATGGTTAAGGAAGCGCAGGATAGAGACAATCCTTTCTATATCACCAGCGAAAACGAGAACTGCGGCGGCAGGTCGACGCTGGGGTTCGAGGGCCCTTCTCCGATTGCGGAAAGCGGACAGGTGGGAATAAAGTACGGCATCTTCCAGGAGGCGCGCGCCAATGGCAAGATGAACCAGCAGGCGCCGAAGTTCCCCATGGGCGTGGTCAATTACGTGGCTTTCGCCCAGCTGGACAAGCTGGACTTCGAGCCCGACCTCCTGTTCATCGTCGCGCCTACCAGTCAGGCGGAAATAGTCCTGCGGGCGGCAAGCTATTCCACGGGAGAAATCTGGTCTAGCAAGATATCGATGGTGGGGGCGTGCGCCTGGATGTTCACCTATCCGTTCCAGAACGGCACCATCAACTACGTACCCACGGGACTGACCTTTGGCATGAAGTCCTGGAAGGTATACACGGAGGGATTCATTATATTGGCCATCCCGTATAACTGGCTGCCGGTCATCGTCCAGAACATGAACCAGATGGAATGGGTGCTGCCTTCGTACACAGACACGTCGGAGGAATTCCTTGCCCGGCATAAAAAAGTGATGGGAGAACTCGCCAGGGAGTTCATGAATCCCGAATAAATTATCTCCTGAAACAACCCCGTACCACGCTCCGGCATGCTATAATATACCTGCGTTATGGACAGCAAAAGCCTGGAAATGCTGGAGTTCCCCCGGATACGGGAAATAATAGCCGGCTATACCACGTTTTCGACGAGCCGCGAGCTTGCCGACGGCCTGCAACCGCTGTACGACTACGGAGCTATCTCCCTCCTGCTCAAGCAGACCGCGGAAGCGCGCTCATTGCTCGGGCTGGACTCCGGGTTCTCCATCGGAAACGTGACGGATGTCCGCGATAAAGCGCGCCTGGCGGCGCTGGAAGGCATCCTGGAACCGCTGAGTCTCCTGGAAATCCAGCAGACCCTGGCCGCCCTGCACGAACTCCGGCATTATCTCAAGAGTATCTCGGAAGACTTTCCGCTTCTCTGGGAAATCGGCGATGGCATTACCGAACTGCGCCAGATTGAGAAAGACATCGCCGGCTGCCTTGACCCGGCGGGAGAAGTGCTCGATACAGCCTCGCCCGCCCTGGCGGATATACGCCGCCAGTTGCGGGACACCCGCGGGCAGATACTGGAAAAACTGGAATCCATCGTAAGGTCGCCACGGGGCAATCGCATCCTCCAGGAAGATATCATCACCGAGCGGGAGGGCCGTTACGTCCTCCTCGTCAAGATGGAGTCCCGCCATGAAGTCAAGGGAATCGTCCACGATATATCCAATACCGGCGCCACCGTCTTCATGGAGCCCACGTCCACGGTGGGACTGGGCAACGCCATACGGGAACTGGTCATCGAGGAAAGGCGCGAGACGGAGAGAATCCTGCGCATCCTCAGCGCCGAGGTCGGGGCGCACAGCGAGGATATATGTACCAGCGTGGAACTGGCGGCGGAAATCGACCTGATACTCGCCAAGGCGCGGTACGCCCGGCGGATTAAGGCGGCTGAACCGGAGATAATCAAGCCGGACGCGCCAAAGAAATCCGGCAACCTCAAGCTGGTAGACGCGCGGCACCCGCTGCTCGGGGACAAAGCCGTGCCGTTCTCGCTGGAACTGGGGCATGACTTCTCGATAATCGTCATTACGGGACCCAATACCGGCGGCAAGACGGTGACGCTGAAAACAATCGGGCTGCTCAGCCTGATGGCGCAGGCGGGCATACCGATTCCCGCCTCGGCAGAGAGTAATCTGCCGCTGTTCGACGGAGTTTACGCGGACATCGGCGATGAGCAAAGCATCGAACAGACGCTTTCCACCTTCAGCTGGCACATGGGGAACGTCGTACGCATCGTCCGGGGGGCGACCGGTAAAAGCCTGGTGCTCCTGGACGAACTGGGGACGAGCACCGACCCCGCCGAAGGCTCGGCGCTGGCACAGGCGGTATTGAGGTACTTCCTCGACCGGGGCACGCTGACGGTCGCCACCACACATTACAGCGACCTCAAGGCCTTCGCCCACGCCACCAGCGGACTGGAGAACGCCTCGCTGGAGTTCGACGCGGCTACGCTTACGCCCACCTATCAACTGACGGTGGGGATACCGGGAGGCAGTAACGCCATGGCGACCGCCGCCCGTCTGGGCATACCGCCGGAAATCATCGATAACGCCCGCAGCACGCTTTCCAGAGGCAGCCAGGAACTCGAAGAAGTACTCGCCGACCTCATGGAAGAGAAGCAGAAAATGGCCTCGCTGGAAAGCGAACTTAAGAAAGAGCGGGACGACTATACACGAATCAACAGCGAGCTGAACAGCGAACTCGAACGACTCAAGTCCGAGGAGCAAACCGCGCTACGGGAAGCGAGGGACGCGATTGTCCGCGAAGCGGCGGAACTGCACCGGGAAATCCGGCAGGCGGCCGCGGAGCTGAGAAAAGAAAAATCCGCCGCCAGCACCGAGGAGGCAAGGCGTACCCTCGCCCGGGTGCGCGAGCAGCTTGCCACCGAAGCCTGGCAGCCCAGGGTGGGAAGTAAGCCGGAGGAGGACACGGGGAAGATAGAGGTCGGGGATACGGTGCGCGTAAGGGAAGCCGGTCTTACCGCCACGGTGCTATCGATTTCGGAAGAAACAGGAGAAGTCGAAATACAGTCGGGCAGGACGAAGATGCGACTGGGTATCGACGCCGTGGCGAAGACGGCGCCGCCGCAGGAAGCGTTACCCACGGCGGGCAGCCAGCCTGCCGCCAGACGCGTCCCGCTGGAACTCGACCTGCGCGGCAAACGCGCCGATGAAGTAGAAACAGCGCTTGATGGTTATCTCAACGACGCCGCGCAGTCCAACCTCATGGAAGCCCGCATTATCCATGGGGTCGGCACGGGTACGGTGAGAAGCATCGTGCGGGAGTTCCTCACCGGGCACCCGCTGGTCAAGTCTTACCGCGCCGCCAAGCGCGATGAAGGCGGCGAAGGCGCCACGGTCGTGCGGCTTTAACAGGAGCTTGTTTTGACTTCAGTATCCGGTAAAAGAACCCTGAACCGTACCAGAATGCTGGCATTCTTCGATGGGCTTGCCGCCACTCCCACCAACGGAGCCCTGACACTCTACCTGCCGCCGGGCACCCTTTCAAACGAACTCGATAAATTCCTGAAAGATATACCCGAACCACCGGAAGTCCTTGCGGAGATTAGCAAGATAGCCGGGAGTTCCAGAACAGGCGCTGTCATTTTCCGGAGTCCCGAACGCACGCTGGCCGTCCTGCCGCCGTTCCCGATTGCCGAGCGACAGATATCCCTGCTCATAGAGACACAACCGCTGCGCTCGATAATAGAGCAAGAACGCCGGATTGCCCTGGTGCTGGTGCGGCTGGGCTCGTACGCGGTCGGCGTCTGCGATGGCGAAAAACTGGTCGGCAGCAAGGTCGGCACGGGACTAGTCCACGGACGTCACCGCCAGGGCGGCTCGTCGGCGCACCGCTTCGAACGACATCGGGACAAGCAGATAGAGTATTTCCTGACCCGCGTGTGCCGGCGCAGCCGGGAACACATCGAACCTTATGTAAAGTCGCTGGACTACGTCGTCTACGGCGGCGCCCGCACCACCATACAGTTACTCAAGAAACAGTGCCCGTTCATCGGTCGACTTGAAACGCCCGCCCTGCCGCCGCTGTACGACATACCGGAACCCAGACAGGCGGTGCTTGAAGACGCCGTGAAACACGTCTGGTCGAGTACGGTCTACGAATGGCGTGAGTCCTAAGATATCGCGTTAATCATCTCTTTCAATCGCGCCACCGCTGGCGGCATTACCTCGCCGATAGCCTCGGAAAAGCGCAGGTGGGCATTATCATCGTACGGGGTCTCGCCCTGGTTGATGATGACCAGCTTCGCCCCCGCCTGCAAAGCCACCCGGGGCATATCCGCCGCCGGATAGACCACCAGGCTGGAGCCGACGACGAGAAAAAGGTCGCACTTTTGCGAGTGCTCGTAAGACTCCGCCAGGTCTTTAGCAGGCAGCGACTGCCCGAAATTCACCACGGTGGACACCAGCTTGCCGCCGCACAGCGGGCATTCCTTCTCCCCCTCCACCCTGTCCATCTTAAACTCGCACTCGGTACAGCGCACCTTGGTGAGGTTGCCGTGGAGCTCCGCCAGCAGTTCCAGCCTGATGCCGGACTCCAGATGCAGGTTGTCTACGTTCTGCGAGATGAGGAAGGCAAGCCTGTCCAGTTCCTGAAGCTCGAAGATAGCCACGTGTCCGGCGTTGGGCTCGGCGGCGGTAAAGTCCTGCTGTGGGGTGGAGAGACCCTTGTCACGGCGCGTCCAGAGTCCGTCCGGTCCGCGGAAATCGCGCAGTCCCGATTCCGTGCTGATACCCGCGCCGGTGAAGACGACCAGGTACTTCGATTCCAGCATCCACTGCGCCAAATCATCGATTCGTTGCTGTAAATCGGACATTAGGTAAAAGCTCCGCAATAATAATATCGCGGGAATCAGGGCACGTCAATCGCAGGCACTATTTCATCTGCTTGAGCGCCTGCCGGAACATATCGCGGTGATGCTTCTCCCGCTCGAAGGCAATCCGGAAGGACTCGGCGGCTTCCTGCCTCCCCTCCTCCTCCGCCTCTTTGATAAACTTGGGATACATTGAAATGATTTCGAGGTTTTCTCCCTCGGCCGCTTCTTGCAGGTTCTCACGGGTGGTACTGACGACATCCATGGCTTTCAGGTGGGTGAGAGCATGCACAACCTCGGCGCCGGCTGCTTCCCGGAAAAGCTGGGCTATCTCCGTCAGCCCTTCGTTAATAGCCTGATGCGCGTAGGCAAGATACTCTATATTGGTCTGGCTTTCATCAGCAAAAGCTATTTTCAAGTTTTCATCCGTCTTCGCCATCCCATACCTCCTTCACCGGCGTTTTTCCACCAGTTCGTAAACCTTTCCCATATAATCACCCGACTGCAAATAAGCGCAGCTAGAACGACTGCCGCAATGCGCGCAGTCATCCGAACCGATATTCACTTTCCGTAACTTGCCCTGCCGCACCAGTGTCTCCAGCATCCCTTCCAGTGCGCTACGCTCGGTGCCGAGTCGCCGGCTTAACCCCTTGAGGTCCAGCGGGCCGCCGGTCTGTTCGAATGCTTTCAGTATTTCAGCGAGCATGACGACTCCCTATAAAAATAGACTGCCGATTTGGTATATCAGGGTGGCAACCACCCATCCCAGCACCAGCGTATAGGAAATGGTAAAGATTGTCCACTTCCACGAGCCTGTTTCCTTCTTGATGGTACCCAGCGCCGCCACACAGGGAATATATAGCAAAATCATAGTCATAAAAGCAAAGGCCACCAGCGGTGTCCAGCCGAGTTGCGCCGCGATGGCATTCCCAATCCCACCGGATGCCCCGACGCCGGCTAGCAGCGTGCCGAACGCCCCGACGACCGCTTCCTTGGCAAGCACCCCGAACACCAGCGCTACCGCCGACTCCCATTGTCCGAATCCCGCGGTAGAGAATATAGGTGCAACAGCCCTGCCGATATGTTCCAGTATATCAAAATAGTTAAGTATCCAGATAAGCATCACCGCCCCGAAAATCAGGGTCCCGGCGCGTGATAGAAATGCCCAGCCGCGCTCCCACATATGCGCCAGTACCGTTACCACCGTGGGCAGGCGGTACGGGGGCAGTTCCATGACAAAGTGCCCGCTCTCGCCGGAGACCAGCTTCTTACGGAAGAGCCATGCCAGTAGAATCGCCAGAATGACCCCGATAGCGTACATGGAAAAGACCACCAGCCCCTGGTAAGCCGTAAAGAATGCGGCGGCTAACAGGGCATAGACCGGCAGCTTGGCACCACACGACATCAGGGGAGTAACCAGTATAGTTACCAGCCTGTCCCGCGGATTTTCAATGGTGCGGCTGGACATGACGGCCGGTACGCTGCAGCCAAAGCCAAGCATCAGCGTTACGAAGGAGCGCCCGTGCAGGCCGATTCTGTGCATCAGGCGGTCCATGACGAATGCCGCCCGCGACAGGTAACCGGTATCTTCCAGGATAGAAAGTGCGATATACAGCAGGAAAATCACGGGGACAAAGGACAGCACCGCGCCCACCCCGCCGATGATACCGTCGGACACCAGCGAACTCAGCCACGCAGGTGATATCCCGGAAGCCTGCGCCGCCAGCCAGTCCAGGCCCTGGTTTATCCAGTTTATCAGAGGTCCGGAGACGACGAAGGTAAACTGAAATACTCCGTAGAGAATCATTAGAAAAATAGGTATACCCAGCCAGCGATTAAGGATAATACGGTCGATTTTATCCGTAGCCGTTTCCTTCTCGACGGCGGGTTTTTTAAGGACATCACGCATGAGACCGCTGATGAACCCGTAGCGGGCATCGGCAATCAGAGTCTCGGCGTCATCGCCGTGGACCTTCCGCAGGTGCTCCAGACTGGTGTCCTTTATCTTTATTATCTCAGCGCTATCCAATTCAAGCCTTCTTTATCTTCTCGATTATCTCACGGTCGTCTTCCAGCAGTTTAATGCCCAGCCACCTCGGCGAATAGCCCTTCGCCAACGGACTGCTGGAGACAGCCTCCTCCATCTTAGCAAGCTCCGCCTCCACGTCATGACCGTACTGGATACTGATTCCACTTACCGCGATATCCCCTTCCGCAACGCCGATAATAGTCTCCAGTAGCTTATCGGTTCCCTGGTTCTTCGCGGCAATCATCGGCACCACCGGCGAACCAAGCAGACTGGAAAGCGCGTTGATATCGATTTCATATCCGCGCGATTTGGCGACATCCATCATATTAAGGGCGATTACCAGAGGCGCCTTCATCTCGAAGAACTGCACGGTGAGATAACAATTACGTTCCAGGTTGGAGGCATCGACGACATCCACGACCACGTCCGGCTTCTCATCGACCACGTAGTCGCGCGCGATAACCTCGTCCAGCGAGTAAGCCGTCAGGCTGTAAACACCGGGCAGGTCGACCACGCGGATACGGTGCCCTCTATAATTGCAGGTGCCTTCTTTTTTCTCCACCGTCACCCCGGGCCAGTTACCCACGTGCTGTCGGGCGCCGGTAAGATTATTGAATACGGTGGTCTTTCCAGAATTGGGATTTCCGGCTAAGGCGATTGTAATTCCTTGCTTGCTCATTGATACAGGTTCACACGGTCCTGACCATTATCTTGCTGGCTACGCCGCGTCCCAGGGCTAAACGGGAACCACGGACATTGAGGACTACCTGACCGGGTCTGCCGCTGCTGATAACCTTGATTTCCATCCCGGGGGTAATGCCAAGGTCGGCAAGTCTTCTCTGCAAGCCCCAGCCGGCCCTTAGTGATAGAACGGTAACTTTCTCACCGGAAGATACCCTCGATAGTAGACTCTCGGTCAGCTCTACCTGGATGTTCTCGGATTCCTGCTTACGAAGGGCGAGGTCATATCCCTTGACTTTTATCTGCACGGGGTCGCCAAGAGGCGCCACCCTCTCCACCTCAACTTCCGCTCCCGTAACCACGCCCATGTCCAGGAGACGGCGGCGTATTTCTCCCTTGCCGCCCACCCTCGTAATCCTGCCCTTCTCCGGGGGTTGAAGCTCACTCAATGGTTTCACAACCATGTGATATTTTCCTCCGCGTATATTATATCAAAGGTATATATTAAAAGTCAAGGTAGTCCTAATATATTTATTAGATATTCCTTTATATAGACTTGACATATCCTAATTTATGCGCTAAAATCTAGTCAGTGAGGGAATTATACTCACCGGGAGAGTATTTTGAGTCAGCGGACGATAGAAGAATATCTTGAAACGATAGGAGCCCTGGAAGAACGGGAAAGTCCGGTAAGCACCTCATCTATCGCGCAGGGCATGGGCCTATCACTGGCTTCCGTAAGCGAGATGCTGCGGCGGCTATCCAAGAAAGGGCTGGTGGAGCATACACCCTACGGCGGAGCCAACCTGACCGACGAAGGCAGGCAGCGCTTCCTGAAACTTACGCGCCGGCACCGGCTCTGGGAGGTATTTCTGAACCGCTACCTTGGAATCGGCTGGGAGGACGTCTACAATCATGCCTGCAGCCTGGAGCACGCCACGAGCGATCTGGTTACGGACAAACTCGATATATTTTTAAACCACCCGGATGTCTGCCCCCACGGCAGCCCGATACCGAGGAAGAACCTGGAGCGTCCTTCCGGCGATGGTACGACCCTCGCCGACCTTGAAATCGGTCAATCCGCCATAGTGCTCAACGTAATCATCGAACACAATACGGAATTCCTGCGCTTCCTGACCAGCCTGGAACTGACCCCCGGCGCCAAGCTGAAGGTCGTCGAGAAAGCCCCCTACGACGGCACGCTGACCATCAAGGTCAACAGCAATAACCATGCCATCGGCAAGGAAGCCGCTTCTCTGGTCATGGTAAAACCGGTATAGGCCCGCCGTATTGATACACGGCGGCTTTTTTATTACCACAAACCCGGCAGCAGGGCTTTACGCTCCGGCGGGTAATCCGGGAAGGTCCTGCGGTACCAGGCATGATGAGCCTTCGCCCTCGGCAGCAGGTTGGCCACCGTCCAGAACGCGAACGCCAGCCCCGGCAGAGACCAGGTCGCCACCGCCCAGCCGACCCAGATGGTGATTTCCCCCAGGTAGTTGGGACAGGACACCCAGCGGTAGAATCGATTATTAGATATCTTATAGCCGGACTCACCGGGTTTGCGCAGTTCCCGCAGGGTGATGTCCGCCTGTCGGTTGATGACGAATCCGGTGATAAATAAAACTGTACCGACGATAAAACGCGGGTCGGTCAGCCAGTCGCTGCCATAGCCACCGGAGAAGTGAAAGATATACCGTCCGTTTAAATAACCGTTCATCAGGTTAAAAAGTATCCCGAAACTTATAACAGTTAAGGGCATACGCCGCGCCGTGCCGCGCAGGCTGAAGGGATATATAAAGGCGCGGTGCAGGTAGTGCGCCTCCCAGAGGAACAGAAAGACCAGCGTGACCGTAGTGATACCGCCACCGCCCAGTAGAAAACACGCGACGAAGGCAAGCGGCGCCGGTGCCTCCATAATAACCCAGCCCAGCTTGTCGCCAACACTGTAGCCCCAGCCCTTACGTGTATGACGTCCGTAGGGCGCCACCACGAAGAACAAGGCAATGAATACCACCACTGCCAGCACGAACCACCCTATCAACAAGCCATTGTAAATAGTCGTTTCTTTCATGCGGTTTCTCCGGTCTTTCGTTTGACGGGGAGGGTAAGATATCCGTTTTCCTCGAACCAGCGGAGCGTATCGGTTACGGTTTCCCGGAACGGGCGCGGCTGATAACCGAGTTCGCGGGAGGCGAGTTCGTGGCTGATGCTCCGGTTGCTCTTTAAAGCCCGCAGCGAGACACCCGTATACAGAGGACGCTTCCCGTTGAGACGACTCGCAGCCTGTATGAACGGAGCCCCGACACGCGCCAGCCAGAGCGGCACGACCAGCCGTTTCGCCGGTACGCCGGTTATCTCCGCCACCATGGCGGCGATATCCACCATGGATACCCAGTGCCCGGAAAGCAGGTACTTGGCGCCTGTAGGCGCGGCCTCCTCGGCGCGCATAGCCCCCGCCACCACGTCGCGCACGTCCACCCAGTCGAATCCACCCGTCACCATCGCCGGCAGACTGCGCCGCGCCAAGGAGAGTAAAGCCTCACCGAAGTACGAAGGCTGGTAATCGTGGGGTCCGGTAATCGCCGTGGGATTAATGATTATCGCGTCCAGCCCCTTCTCGATTCCCCGCCGCACCTCTATCTCGGCGGCGGCTTTGGAACGGTCGTAGGGAGGATGATCACGCGTTTCTACCAGGGGGCGAGACTCATCTACGGGCACGGACATCGGCTCCTGCACCAGGGCGTGGATGGAACTGAAATGAACGAGACGCCGCACGCCGGTACGCAGGCAGGCTTCCACGACATTACGCGTGCCCAGCACGTTTATCTTCTCCAGTCGGGGCCAGTCACCCATCGACAGCGAGATACAGGCGGCAAGGTGATAGACAACATCCGCCCCCTCGAACGCCCGGCAGAGGGAATCGAGGTCGCACATGTCCCCTTTAGCAATCTCGGTATTCAGCCCTTCCAGTGCCCGGGTGTTAACATGGACCAGACAGCGAGTGGGACGGCCTCTATCGACAAGGGTGCGGACCAGGTTGGCGCCGACGTGACCGCAGGCGCCGGTAATTACAACCGTCATATGAAACAGATTATAGCATAGAGAGGCTATGTATAGCTATGTGCTACCGCCTGGTCAATACCAGCCGTGGCGCGACCTTCATGAAAAGCAGCCCGATAACCGCCAGCGGGACGGCATAGAAGACCACCTGGAGTATGCCCATGGCGGGGTCGCCGGCGGCAAGCCGGGTGATAAGTCCGAACGGCGAGGGATTGAGGAAGTAACTGCCTCCTATCAAAGCCACCAGCACGATTGAATAGACGAACTGCGTGCGCTCCCGGTCCTTGAAACAGAGCGACATGACGGCGGTAATGACGGCAATGGCAGCGGCGATAACTACCCCAAGCAGTATCACCAGACCCGCGTTCTGAATCACAATATCGTTCAGGCGCAGCAGACCCACCCACATCACCACCTGTACCACCGCCGTGATAATCGCCGCGGTAATCTTGGAAGCGACGACCTGTCCCAGCGATACCGGTGCCGCCGCCAAAACATCGAAGGTCTTGTTCTCGAACTCCTCGGACACGGTATCGATGACGATACTCCCGGCGATAAGCGCGGGGAAGAGTATCAATATAGGCACAATCAGCGAATAGAGGAACTCGTAGGTGGTGCTGGGCTTTCCACCAGTCGAATCGTAGTTAAGGTCGACGCCGTTGGAAGCGCGCAGGTAGTTCTCGTACCTTTTCAGCGGCTCGTCCAGCACCATGAAGATAACCGTCTTCTTGGTATCCAGCTCCGGCATGATAATCTGCATGTCCACCACGCCGCCGACGCTCTCCGGCACCACCAGAATAGTATCGATACGCCCGCTCTTGAAACTATCTTCCGCGGTGGCCATGTTGGGGTACCAGCGCACTCGCACGTTACTCTCATCGAGGTAGTTCAGCAGCGGCTCGGCGCTTTCGTCAGCAGCGACGATTCCCGCCCGGATATGCACGCTGGTGCTGTCGCCGATGGACGAGGGGTCGTAGAAAGCCATGATGCCCATGAGGATAATCGAAGAAAAAGAAGCGATAAAGAACTGGACGATGATGGCGAACATAATCGTCTTCTCCCGGGTAATCGACCGCAGTTCCCGTTTCAGCAGCGCCAGGAATCCCCTCATAACAACGCCCCCATGACACTTACGTTATAGATGGCGTGGATGATGCTGCCGAGGACGATTGCCGGGAGATAGTACCGCGTGCCGAAGCGCGCCGTAAACAGGCAGACGACGGACGTCGACACCACGTGCAGCGCCAGCGGCAGCAGGAGCATACCGCCGCCGAACATCATCTCGATAACCGGGGAATCGGACACGACGCTCATCGCCATGAGGAGCAGCAGCTTCTCCGCCAGCATGAACCCCAGCGCCGATAGCGCCGCGAGTTTCAGGACGTCCCGCTTCCTGGCAAGGGCCTTGTTCTGGAGTAATATCACCACGCCCGCCGACTTCGCCAGTTCTTCCACCACCACGGACACAATCAGCATGAAACCCAGCATGAACGGCAGCGGCAGGTTGGTCACGAAGACAATCGAAGCCAGTTCCACCATGAACACCAGCGGCACCAGGCTCATGCCCATGAAAAGGGTGGACAGGCTCAAGTGGGCGCGGTCGAGGGTCAGGTAAATAGCCTCGGCGATTTTACTGTGAAGGGGACGGAACCCCATGAGGTATTCCTCGTTGAAGACGCGCGTACCGACGTACATGCTCTGACCGAAAACCAGCAGCAGCGGGGTTGTCGCCAGGAAGTACTGGGACGCGGTGAAAGTCTCGCCGCGGTACATCGTTACCGCCAGCGTCAGCGGCGAGATATAGCTCAAGTCGTTCACGCCGGTAAACATCGCCGGACCCACCAGGTAAACGGTCACCACCGAGAGCGCCAGCACGGAGAAGAACGTCTGGTCTTTGAAGGTACGGTAGGTCAGGGCGACCATGAGGTAGATGGAAAAGATAAAGAGCATCACCGGGACAAAGATAGCCAGCCCCAGCAGGATATTGCCCTGTAAGACCATCGTCACGCCGATGATGACGATAATCGAATACGCCAGGTACGGTAGCATCTTGCCCATGATAACCTGGAAGCGGGTCACCGGCGCCGAGAGCAGGACAATCAACTTGCGGCTGACCTTTTCCTCGGTGAAGCTGCTGGTAAAAAACAGGCTGATGAAGAAAACCGGCACCACGTACAGGAAGGTAATAATCACCTGCGCCAGGGGAATCGGCGGGTTCATCAGGGAGGGAATGATGATATCGTTCTCCGCGACGAATTCGGCTTTGAATTCCGGCAGTTGATTATTCTCCGCGAAGTCGGCAAGCTGCTGCCGGATAGCTTCATCGGAGGCGCTGGGGGCGGCGGGTAGCGACTCCGGCAACGCCGCCGCCGTGGCTGCGGCGATTTTTTCATCCAGTGCGGGCAGCGGGGCTACCGGCTCGCTCGGCACAGGAACCGCCGGAGTTTCATCCTCCACGGTCGTCAAATACTCCGGTATTTCTCCTGCATCAGGGACGGAGGCAACGGACTCCTCAATCAGTCCCTCGTCTTCCGTATCCAGATAGCTGACCTCGATGCGCAGCGGGAACGCCCGGTCGATTTCATACTCGCCAGCCACGCGCAGGATTTCCTGCTTCTCCAGGTATTTCTGCAGGGCCCCGGCGGCGTACTCCGAGCGCTCGGTGTAATTGCTGAAGATGCTGCTGCCGTCCAGATACAGGTCTACCGTCCCCTGCTCCAGCATCTCGTAGCCAGTATCACGGTCGAGCTCGGTGATGTTGAACCGGCTGTCCGTAATCAGGGGAGCGCCGGCGGACACGCCCACATTGTATAAGCCCTTGCTTATTACCAGGTCCTGATGGTAAATTACAAAAGAGCCGATGATTGTCAGGGCAAGTACCGCCAGCACGATAAACCTGGACTTACCGCTGAATCTGGCTCTGAGGCGGGTGATTTCCCGCCGGGACATCGTGAGTATATTCTTCATAGAAAAAGAAAGGCCGATGGGTTACCGGAATGACCGATATTATAAAATTGGACTCTATTACCAAGATATACAAGAACTTCACCGCGGTAAAGGGGGTTAACCTTCAAATCAGGGAAGGGGAAATACTGGGTATCATCGGACATAACGGCGCGGGCAAGACGACCACGCTCAAGATGATGGTGGGGCTGCTGGCGCCCACCTCCGGCACCATCACCGTGATGGGCAAGGACATATCGCGGGAAAGCACTAAGGTCAAGCAGCACATCGGCTACCTGCCCGAGGAAAGCCCCCTCTACGAGAACATGACCATCAAGATGTACCTGGAGTTCTTCGGGGAGTTATATAAAATACCCAAAAAGACCGCCTCCGAGAGAATAGAAACGCTGCTCGATTCCTTGAAGCTGGAGGAAAGGGACAAATATACCGGCGACCTTTCCAAGGGAATGAAAAGAAAGGTAGCCATCGCCCGCACCCTCCTTCATGAACCCTCCATCCTGATACTCGACGAGCCGAACTCCGGACTCGACCCGCTGACGTCTTTCTTCATCATCGACTACCTGAAAAAACTGAACAAGCAGGGCAAAACCATCGTGCTGAGCGCCCATAACCTCTTTCACATCGAGTACATCTGCGACCGTGTAGCCATCATGAAAAACGGGGAAATCTATATCTGCGACACCATCGAGGCCATCCGCGAAAAACTCGGCAAACGCGAATATGAGGTCATCTTCAAGGCGGATGAAAAACTGGATTACGAGAAACAGGGCGACAACTACGTCTTCACCACGTCCGACGTCGCCAGCATCGCCGCGCTTCTGCAGGACATCTCGGAGAAGGACTGGGCCTTAATCGACCTCTCGGTAAGGCAATCGGCGCTGGAAGACATGTACGTCAAGCTCATGGGCGAAGGCATAGACCCGTAAACTCGCCGGAGCCAGTTTCTCCACCCCCAGCCAATACCCCCCTTTGTTACGTTTGCCTTTTGTGACATATCTGTGACGTTCTTAACGCCTTCTGTGATTGCCGTGCAAGGTCGCCGGACTAGACTGGCGGATAGTCCATTGAAAAAACCTATACTTGTAGACAACCATATCGCCAAACCGGGCGAGGCGAAACGCAAAATCGAGTACAGCCGCTGCCCCCAATGCGGACTCAAGGGGCTGTATAACGTCCGGCAGCGGTACTCGCGCTGCCGTTACTGCGGGCTATACCGGATATCGTCACAGGAAAGTCAAACGGGGTAAGGGGCTATGAAACTGGTAATAGATTTACTCGCCTATCTTCTCGGTCTGGTCGATGTGCTGGCATACCGGATGTGCTTCCGCTGAATTGCCTGCCGGACGTAATGATTAGTCCGGCACCAACTTGACCAGCACGTTGCGGCTCCTGGGACCGTCGAACTCACAGAAGAACACGCCCTGCCATGTCCCCAGTACCAGCTTGCCGTTCTCGATGAACAACGTCTCGGAATCGCCGGTAAGCGTCGCCTTGATATGCGCCGGCGAGTTCCCCTCCAGGTGGCGGTAGTTCCCCTGCTGCGGCACCATTTTATCCAGCTGCGCGATGATATCCTCGGCGACACTGGGGTCGGCATGCTCGTTGACCATCACGCCGGCGGTCGTGTGGGGGACGAAGACGTAACAGATGCCGCTTTTAACCCCGATGGACTGGATAATATCGTTGATTTCCGTGGTTATATCCTGAAACTCCACGCGCGAAAATGTCTTTATGTCAACTTTATAAATCATAGCTCTTCCCTCCGCACCATGATTCACACATATCCTACACCCTTACTCCCCGACTGGCAATAGCGCATAATGATAATCATTGCAGATCTCACCCCTCGAAGAGTCTACGACCTTTATCTCTCCCTCCGCGCGACAAAAACCCCTTGCCGATAACTGGAGCATGGCTTAAAATAAACGATGGAGAGGATATTAAATCCGTGCTCCAAGTGCCCCGCACCCCGAGCAACTTAACATATAACGAAAAACGAATACCCCGAAAATGAAAAACGAATACCCCCGAAAACGAAGCTGACTTAACATATAACGAAAAACGAATAATTGAAGCTGATTAGCTACGGAAAAACCCTAAAAATAAAAAACACGAATA